>NZ_QURH01000715.1 GCF_003428695.1 Actinomadura logoneensis | reverse complement strand
CGCGCCACCACGACCGGCGGCAGCCGGCGCGGCGCGGCGGCCCGCGCGAGCCCGTCCCGGACGGCCGCGGGCGTCGAGATGTCCTCCCCGAGGGAGGTCAGGACGGCCCGCAGTGTCTCGACGGACACGTCCGTGTCCCGTCCGCGCCAATCGACGTAGGCCGTCGAGACACCATGCGCGCGGGCCAGCGCCCGCAGATCCCGGTCATTCACGCATCCACCATGCCCACACCAACCGGGACCCAAGCAACGCGGCGCGGACGAGCCCGAAACCCGGACGCGCGCGGCCCGGACGGCCGGCCGGAACGACCGGCGGACCGACCGACGGACCGGGGCGGACGGGTCAGGCGTGCCAGATCTCGGGCTTGCGGTGCGCCCAGGGGCGGGCCTCCTCGAGCTGGGCGGACAGCGAGATCAGGGTGCCCTCGCCGCCGAGGCGCCCGGCGAGCATGACGCCGATGGGCAGGCCCTCGTCCGTCCAGTGCAGCGGGACGTTCACGGCGGGCTGGCCCGACACGTTGTAGACCGAGGTGAACGGGGTGAAGAGCTTCTGGCGCTCGAAGTTCTCCTCCGGGCTCTGCCCGTGGAAGTGCCCGATGGGGGCGGGCGGCTGGGCGAGCGTGGGGTGCAGCACGGCGTCGTACTGCTCCAGCACGGGCAGGACGGAGCGCATCGCGGCCTGCAGGGAGGCGTGCGCCATCATCAGCTGCGGCCCGGTGGTGGCCTCGCCGCGGGCGCGCAGCCACCGCGTGAGCGGCTGGAGCAGTTCCTCGCGGTCCGGGGCGACGGGGGTGAGGGTGGCCATCGCGGCCCACAGCGTCTCGAAGTGCGGGACGAGGTCGGCGCCCCACGGCACCGGGATGTCCACGACCTCGTGGCCGAGCTCCTCCAGCAGCTCGGACGCGGCGTCGTAGGCGGCGCGGACGTCCGGGTGGATCTCCACCCCGGGGACGCCGGCCTCGATGCAGCGCGCGATCCGCAGCCGTCCCGGCGGACGCTCGGTGAACGACAGGAACGAGCCGCCCGCCTCGGGGGCGTGGTACATGTCGCCGGGGAGCGAGCCCGCCATGACGTCCAGCAGGAGCGCGGCGTCCCGGACGGTCCGGGCGATCGGGCCGTTGGTGGACAGCCCGAACAGGTCCGGGACGATCGGGCCGTGCGAGATCCGGCCGCGGCTCGGCTTGATCCCGAACAGGCCACAAGCGGACGCGGGGATGCGGATCGAGCCGCCGCCGTCACTGCCCTGCGCGACCGGGGCGAGGCCCGAGGCGACCGCCGCGGCGGCCCCTCCGGACGATCCGCCCGCCGAGCGCGAGAGGTCCCAGGGCGTCCGGGCGGCGGGGGCGACGTCGTTTTCCGTATAACAGGGCAGACCGAATTCGGGGGTGTTCGTCTTGCCCAGATGGACAGTTCCCGCTTCCCTCAGCCGGACGACGACGGTGTCGTCGGCGAAGCCGGTGAGGTCGGCGTGCGCGGCCGAGCCGAGCGTCATCCGGACGCCCGCGACCATGTTCAGGTCCTTGACCGGGACCGGGACGCCGAGCAGCGGGGGGAGCCGGTCCGGGTCGTCCGCCGAGGCCAGCAGCTTCTCCGCGGCCCGCGCCTGGTCCAGCGCGAGCTCGGGGGTGAGGGTCACGTACGCGCCGACCCGGTCGTTCAGCCGCTCCGCGCGGTCGAGGTAGTGCCGGGTCAGCTCGAGCGGGGAGATGTCACGGGAACGGACGGCCGCGGCGGTCTGTTCGGCCGTGAGGTCGTGGGTATGAGTCACAGAGTCGAACGCTAGCCGCAGGTCCGGGAGGACAATGAACCTACCCGCTCGCCGAGTCCACGAACCGCCCGGATCCGGCGACAAAAGTATTAACCCGGCACGACTGGTCGGGGACCCGCGAACTGATTACTGTGCGCTCGGAGGATCATGAGTCCGGCGCGGAAGGAACACGGAGCGTCACCTATGGCGATCACGGAACGGAGCAACGGGCAGCAGGCCCGCGGCCAGCCCGACCAGGCCGCACGTCCGCCCGAGGGCGGACCGGCCGCCGACGGACCCGGACCGGGTCCGGAGCGACCCCCCGGCCCGCGCTCACTCGGCGAGATGCTCGCCGACCCCACCATCCGGCGCTGGCTCCAGCGCGGCGTCGTCGCGCTGCTGGTCCTGGCCGTGGTGTGGGTGGCGGCCGGGCTGGAACTCGGCGTGGCCGCGGCGGTCCTCGTCGTGGTCGGGGACGTCGTGCGCCGCAGCCGCACCGCCTCGAGCGTCGAGGCGTGGCAGAAGGCGTCGGCCGTCGAGCGCAAGACCGAACGGCAGTTGAAGGCCCTGGAGAAGAACGGGTACCGGGTGCTGCACGCCCGGGCCGTCCCCCGCGACGACGAGGGTGTCAGCGACGGGCGGATCGACCACCTGGTCATCGGCCCGAGCGGGGTGTACGCGATCGACTCCGAGGCGTGGGACAAGCGGCTGCCGGTCCGCACGCTCTCCCACCGCAAGCTCTTCCACGGCCCCTTCAACAAGAAGGAGCGGCTGGACGAGACGCACTGGGAGGCGCAGCTGGCCAGCAAGATCATCAGCGACCGGGTCGGCTTCGAGGTGCCGGTCCAGGGCTCGGTGGCGATCTACGGGCCGTCCATCCCGTGGAAGGTCATGCGGGTCCGCGACGTGGACGTCTACGCCGGGAACCGGGCGCGGGGCTACCTGCGCCGCAGGCCGCGCGTGCTGACCGTCACCGACGTGGAGCGCATCTTCCAGGCGGCGGAGGAGTCGCTGCCGCCGAAGTATCCCGACTCCGACTGATCACACGCACGCCCGGGCGGTCCAGCCGGACCGGGCCGCCCACCAGGCTCGACGACGAGCCCCCGCCGCCGGACCCCCGGTTCCGGCCGCCGCGAAGGGGCACCCCGCCGGACGGGGTGCCGCTTCCACCGAGACCCCCACACCCCCGGCGCCCCGCCTCCCCGCCCCCTGTCACCCGCGTCTCCAGGGCACACCTGGGCCGTTGGTACCATCGGACGACACCGGCCGGCCGGCCGTTCCACGGCCCGGCGTCCGCGCGGCGACCCCGCCCGGCGCGTCCCGGAGGTGCTCCTGCCACGCAGACGTCCCTCCGCCACGGAACGGACCCGAGCACACGGCCCGCGCCGACCGGCGGCAGCGCGGCGCGACCCGCCCGCTGCGGCACGAGCCCGG
>NZ_QURH01000711.1 GCF_003428695.1 Actinomadura logoneensis | reverse complement strand
GAACCCGACCACGCCCGGCGGCTGGCGGAGCTGTGCGCCGGTTCGCCGCTCGCGCTGACGGTGGCCGCCGCGCGCCTGGCCGGCCGGCCGCGCTGGACGGTCGAGGGCATCGTGGGCGCGCTGGGGGAGGAGCGGCGGCGGCTGGCCGTCCTCACCGCGCGCGACGCGCAGAGCGACGTCACCGTGGAGGCCGCCTTGGAGTTCTCCCGCAGGGCCCTGCCCGACCCGGCGCAGAGGCTGTACGCCCTGCTGGGCCTGTACCCGGGTGAGACGTTCGACGAGTCCGTCGCGGCGGCGCTGGCGGCCGTCCCGGTGGACGAGGCGGCGCACGCGCTGGACACGCTCGCGGACGCCAACCTGCTGGACGAGGTCTCGTCCGGACGGTACCGGTTCCATGAGCTGACGCGGCTGCACGCGCGCCAGGAGGCCCACGCGTCGGTCCCGGCCGGGGAGCGGGCCGCCGCGCTGGAACGGGCCACGGCCTGGTGCCTGCGCACGGCGCTCGCGGCGAGCGACGCGATCGCCCCCCACCGGCGGCTGCGGCGGCCCCGTCCCGTCGCGGACGTGCCCGACGCGCGGCGGTTCGGGACGTCCGCGGAGGCCCTGGACTGGCTGGACGCCGAGTTCAGCAGCCTGCACGCCGTCGCGGCCAGGGCGGAGGAGCAGGGGCTGTACGAGGCGTGCTGGCTGCTGGTGGACGCGCTGTGGCCGCTGTTCGTCCACCGCGGGCACCGCGCGGAGCGGCTCGACTTCGAGGAGCTGGGCCTGGACGCCGCCCGCTCCGCCGGGGACGCGGAGGCGGAGGCGAAGATGCTCAACCGGACCGGGCTCACCCGGCGCGTGCTGGGGGACCTGGACGGGGCGGAGCGGGACTTCCTCGCCGCGCTAGCCCTCTGGGAGCGGCTCGGGAACCGCCAGCGCCAGGGCGGGGCCGAGCGGCGTCTCGGGCTGCTGGCCGCGGACCGGCGGGACTGGGACGCGGTCATCACGCGCTACACGTCCGCCCTCGCCGTCTACCGCGGGCTGGGGGAGGAGCGCCGGGCGGCCCGGACGCTGTGCGATCTCGGGGCCGTCCTCGTCGAGGCGCGGCGCCCGCAGGACGCCATCGACGTCCTGATGGACGCGCGGGACGCCTTCGCCCACGTGGACGATCCGCACGGCCTCGCTCGCACGATCCTGTTCCTGGCCCGCGCGAAGGCCGACATCGGGGCGGGTGACGAGGCGGCGGGCCTGTTCGCCGACGCGCTGCGCCGGATGAGGGAGATCGGCTCCGGCACCGGCACCGTCTCCGCGCTGCGGGCCTGCGCGGAGTTCGAGGTGGACGGCGGCGCCCCCGACACCGCCGTCCGCCTCCTCACCGAGGCCAGGGAGATCCTGGCTCGCCTGGCCCTGCCGACCGAGCCCGTCGACCGCCGACTGGCAGAGCTCTCGGCCGCCCCTGACCCGCCACCGCGCGGGTGACCGGCCACTGCGCGGGTGACCGGCCACTGCGCGGGTGACCGGCCACTGCGCGGATGGCCGGCCACTGCGTGGGTGACCGGCCACTGCGCGGATGGGCGACCAACGCACGGGTGACCGGCCGCTCGCCGAGCGGCGGGGTCAGTCCCAGCGGCCGACGACGGTGCGCGGCGGGTCGTCCTCGCACATCGCCGCCAGCTCCCCCGGGCGGAGCGTCATGGCCGAGGGACGCCGGAAGCCGATCTTCCAGCCCGCGTGCACCACCCCGGCCCGCAGCGCCGCGACCGGGTCCCGGGTGCGCAGCCATACCGCCAGGAAGGTCGAGAACAGCGCGTCGCCCGCACCGGAGGTGTTCACCACCGGTCCGCCGCGGACCGCCGCGGCCACCCGGACGAGCCGCCCGTCGCGCAGCGCCACGGCCGCGCCCCGCGCGCCCATGCCGACCCCCAGCACACCGCAGCGCGGATGGCGGCGGAACACCTCCCGCGCCCAGGTCTCCGGCTCGGGCAGCCGCTCGTGGCTGGCGAACACGATGTCGGCGTGCTCCAGCCACGGCCGGTTGTACCGGTTGTCCGGCCCGTCGGTCTGGTGGAGGTCCACCGCGATGGGGACGCCCAGCTCAGCGGCCCGTCCGAGCAGCGGGCGGAGCGGCCGGACATTGGTCAGCACCAGCAGGTCCGCCCCGCCCGCCTGCGTCTCCAGCGTCTCCCACGGATAGACCTCGTGGTCGAGCGGGGCCAGGTGCGGAAGGCCCATCCGCCGCCCCTGCTCGTTCACCAGGACGACGCCGGTGGTCGACACCGCCGTCCGCAGCACCCCCGGCCCGAGCAGCCCGAGACGCGCCAGCTCCGCCCGGACGGCGGTCCCGGCGCTGTCGTCGCCGACCAGGGCGCAGAGCCGGACCCGGTGCCCGAACGCCCGCTGCACGCGCGCGACGCTCAGCGCGACGCCGGAGCACGAGAACTCCATCCAGGACGGTTTGCGACGTGAGGCGTAGGCGACGGGGAAGTCGCGGACACCGACCGTCGCGTACAGGCTGACCGCGCCCGCCACCAGCACCACCGGACTCGTCCCGCGCGGCTCCGCGCCCGCGTCACCGCCCGGGTTCGTCCCGTCCGCGTTCATGTACGGGCTCATCGGGCTCATGACGCCGCCCTCCACGTCGCCGCGCCGTCGTCCACGGCGGTGACCAGGACCCGGCCGGTCGCCTCCAGATGCGGACGGTCGCCGAACGAGCCGAGGCGTCCGACGATCAGGACGCTGCGGACCAGGTCCCGCAGCGGGAACCCGGCGGTCGTCCAGCAGTAGAGGAAGGAGCCGTGGACGTCCGGCCACAGGTCCGGGCCGAGGCGGGAGCGGCGCGGCGCGCTGCGGGTCCGGACGGACGCGCCGCCGCGCAGCACCGCCACCTCGTGGTCGCCGGAGGGGCCGACGGCCAGCGAGCAGCCGGGATAGCGGCGCAGCACCCCCGACAGCCGCTCGTGCGCGCCGCGGGACGGCCGCCTGACCCGGCCGGTCAGCACGTCGGCGAACTCGCGGCGCGGCAGGTCCGCCGCGTCGTCGTAGCGGGCCACGACGTGCGCGTCCAGCGCGGTGAGCGTGCCCGGCGGGCACAGCTCGGCGGCGTCGTCGCCGTCCCGGCCGGTGAACAGCGTCAGCCGGGGCGCGCGCAGCCCGCCGCCGCGCGGGATCACCAGG
>NZ_QURH01000710.1 GCF_003428695.1 Actinomadura logoneensis | reverse complement strand
GCCGCGCGGGCGGACGCGGCGCGCTCCTGCCGGGCGCCCGCGTCCGCGAGCGCCTCCTTCGCGGCCTCGGCGAACTTCGGTGGGCCCGGCTTTCCGTCCGCCTTCGCCCCGGAAGCCTCTCCCGGTCCGTCTGCGGCGACAGCGCGTCCGTCCTCGCCGCTCCTCGCCACGCGATGGTCTCTGCGTGCCCGGGGCACGGCCGCTCCGCGCCGCCGCGCCCCGCCGCCCTGCCCCGCTCCGGACACCAGGCCCAGCAGGGTGCCCGGACCGAACCCGCCGACCCCTTCAGCTCCCTCGGCTCGCAGGTCGGCGGCGTCCTCGGGGTCGCCGGGGTCCGGGGCGGGCGCTCCGCCCGCGGCGGCTCCGGGGCTCACGTGCCCTTCCCCGTGGACGCCAGGATCTCCGCGACGTGCGCCACCCGGACGCCCGCGCGCAGCCGGGACAGGGCTCCGCCGACGTGCGCCAGGCAGGCGTTGTCCAGCGCGCACAGGACGTCCGCGCCCGTGTCCCGGACGTGCCGGACCTTGTCGGCGACCATCGCCACCGAGACGTCGGCGTTCTTCACCGCGAAGGCCCCGCCGAAGCCGCAGCACTCCTCGGCGGACGGCAGCTCGACCAGCTCCAGGTCCCGCACCGCGCGCAGCAGCCGCAGCGGACGGTCGCCCACGCCCAGCCCGCGGGACGCGTGGCACGTCGGCTGGTACGCGACGCGGTGCGGGAACCGCGCCCCGACATCGGTCACCCCCAGGACGTCCACGAGGAACCCGGTCAGCTCGTGGACCTCCAGCGCGGCGGCGGCGCGCTCCAGGGCGTCGTCGCCCGCGGTCCGGGCGATGCTCCGGTAGGACGTGCGGACCGCCGCCGCGCAGGACGCCGACGGCGTCACGATCGTCCCCGCCCCGTCGAACACCTCGGTGAACCGCCGGGCGAGGGCCGCCGCCTCGCGCCGGTAGCCGGTCGTCCAGTGCAGCTGCCCGCAGCAGGTCTGGTCCGCCGGGAACACCACCTCGTGGCCCAGCCGCTCCAGCAGGCGCGTGACGGCCCGTCCCGTCCCCGGGAACATCGCGTCGTCGGCACAGGCGACGAAGAGCGCCACGCGCATGCGGGCCCCACCTCCCCTGGATCCGGCCCCGCCCCCGCCGCAATCGTAGGGCTCCGCCCCCCGCGCACCAGGGGTAAACGATCGCATCCCGAGCCGGTCGCGCGGCCGGTCCTGGACACCTCTCCGGACGAACCGGGATGTTATTTACGCACCGGACAGCGTGTCGTGCTCTTGTCGCGACCGATTCGGGGGCACGCTGATCACCTGGCCCCGAGGGTGAGTCCCATCACACCCGAGGGGTACCGAGGTACCACCGGACAATCGTCCCTTCGGGCTATGGCAGCCCGGGGTCGAACCGTTCCACACTCGGATGCGTCAGACAGAAGAGCACCACCCATCGAGTACCTGAACCGGAGGCACGCCGATGTGCCCACACCAACCGCACTGTCCCACCTCCGACGGACCGGACCGCGACGCCGCGCGGACGGTGGCCTCGCATCCCGAACAGGGATGGAGCCTGCTGTGCAACGGCGTCGTGGTCTTCGAGGACACCGGTGAGCTGCTGCCCGACGGGGCGGTCGTCGCCCCGCACCGTCCGACCGACGCGGGCGTCGGCGCGGTCGCCTGACCGGTCTCGCACGGGGGACTAGTCCTAACGGGTGATCTTCCTCGGGGGCGGCGGCCACCCGGCGGGCGCCACAGGCGTCCCGTCCGGCGGCGGCACCATGTACGAAAGAAGCAAGGGCCCCGGCCGAGCAGCCGGGGCTCCGCCATGTCCGGGCACGGCTCCCCGCCGGACCCGGCTCGGGCGGGGCGCCCGCGCCGGCCCGCCGTCCCTCAGGGCTTCGGGCGCGCCCAGCGGCGCAGCCAGGGCTCGACCGCCTCCCCCACCGCCCCGGGATCGCGGTTCAGGTCGTGCCGCTCCCCCGGCAGGACGACCACCTCGGCGGCGTCGGCCGGGTCCGGGACGCCCAACGGGTCGCGGTCGCCGTTCACGACCACCACCTCCACCCCCGCGCCGCGCAGCTCGTCCGCGCGCGACTTCTCCGGCCTCCCCGGCGGATGCAGCGGGAACGCCAGCGCCACCACGCCCGCAGCGCCCGCCTCCCGGGCCGTCCGGCAGGCCACCCGCGCGCCGTTGCTGCGCCCGCCCTGCACGAGCGGGACGTCCCCGAACCGGTCGCGCAGCAGCTTCACGATCTCCAGCCACGCCTCGTCCTGCCGCGCCGCCGAGCCGGGCGCCCGCCGGCCGGCCTTCCGGAACGGCTGCAGCACCCGCGCGACCGCGCCGCCGAGCCCCAGCGCGACCTCCCGGACGGCCAGCAGGTCCACCGCGTCCACCCCGCCGTTCGAGCCGTGCGTCAGCACCAGCAGGAACGCCGCCCCGGCCGCCCGGGGCTCGTCCACCGTCACCTCGGCGGCCCCGTGCGCCGTCATGATCTCCATGTGGCTCACGGTAGCGGCCCGCGCACCCGGAGCCGCGCCCGCCCCGTCCCGCCCCGTCCCGCACCGCCCCGTCCGCCACCTGGATAATGTGATCATGGAGCGGATGACGGCGGAGGAATGGCGGGCGTTCGTCCTCGAAGGGACCCGCACGGGCAAGGTCGGCGTGACCCGCAAGGACGGGTCGCCCCACGTGACGCCCATCTGGTTCCTGCTGGACGGCGACGACCTGCTGTTCACCACCTACGGGAAGGGCCTGAAGGCCCACGCGCTCCAGCGCGACCCCCGCGTGTCGATCACGGTGGACGACCAGGCGCCGCCCTACTCGTTCGTCATGATCGACGGCGTCGCCGCCCTCACCCGGGACCCGGACGAACTGCTCCGCTGGGCGACCGCGATCGGCGGCCGCTACATGGGCGCGGACCGCGCCGAGGAGTTCGGCAGGCGCAACGCCGTCCCCGACGAGTACCTCGTCCGCGTGCGCATCACCAAGGTCGTCGCCCAGCGAGGCATCGCCGACTGATCCGCCCCGCGAACCCGCTCCACGATGCCGCTTCCGGCGACGCGCCCGACCGGCGTGTCCACCCAAGGCGCCCGACCGAGGCGGCCGGCGCGGCCGGCAGGCGGCCCGCGGCCGGGCAGCGCGTCAGGCGTCGGGCCAG
>NZ_QURH01000712.1 GCF_003428695.1 Actinomadura logoneensis | reverse complement strand
GCCCGGCGTAGCGGAGCGGGCGGCGCGCCACCTGCCGGGCGCCGAGCGCGGGCGCCAGGCCCCGGCCGCGCGCGGTGAACCGCTCGGCGGCGCGGGAGGTGACCGGGACGAGCCGCAGCATCAGCACGCCGCCCGCCAGCAGCGCGAGCGCCGGGCCGGACACGATGAACGGGTCGATGCCGCCCGCCCCGGACACCGACGGCGTGCTGTTGTAGCGGGTGAGCTGCCAGACGCCGAGCCCGGCGACCAGGAGCAGCGCCAGGTCGGCGCCGGTGCCCGCCCAGGCGCTGCGGCGGCCCCGGCTGATCGCGGCCTCGGTCTCCACGAACGTCCCCCGGACGGCCCGCAGCGTCGGGACGGTCACGGCGGCGACGAACGCGACCGCGGCGATGCCGGCGACCGTCCAGAGCGTGCCCGGCGACCCGGCGCTCAGCCGCAGCCCGGTCGCCCGGACGGCGGGGGTTTGCGCGGCGAGCCGGAGCAGCGGATCGGCGAGCAGCGGGCCGAGCAGGAGGCCGGGCAGGACGACGGTGAACCCCTCGGCGACCGTGAGCCCGGCGAGCTGCCGCATCCCGGCGCCGCGGGTGCGCATGAGGGCGAGCTCGGTGCGGCGGTGGTCGGCGAGCAGCCGCGCGACCAGCAGCCAGGCGTACCCGGCGAGCAGGATGAGCTGGAGCACCGGGACGAACATCGTGGACCGGGCGACCAGGACGGCGCGGGAGAGCTGGTCGGCGAGGTCGGGCAGCTCGCTGGAGACGGCGAACGTCGTGCCGTCGCCGTACTTGCGGAGCGTGTTCGCCGACTCCTGCGCGCGCTTGCCGAGGGCGCGCAGGCCGGAGACGTCCAGGTGGGACAGGTCGTTGCGGACGAACCAGGTCACGTCGCCACCGGCGGCCGAGAACCGCTTCCGGTACGTCTCGGGCGCGAGCACGAGCGGACCGTAGGTGGTGTAGTTCTGCTGGTCGGCTCCGGTGGTGACGAGCGGGTCGCCGTGCCAGAGGTAGTCCTCGGGGCTCCGCACGTCGAAGACACCGACGAGCCGCACCCTGATCGTGGACGTCTTGTCGACGCGTCCGTGGACGGTGAAGACCGCGCCGGGCTTCACCTTCATGTGCCGCGCTGCCGCGCTGGGCAGCACGGCCTCGGCGATGCCGCCGGCGTCGTCGGAGGTGGCGGCGGGCCAGCGGCCGGACGCCAGCCGCGCGTGCCGGTCCATGCCCGTGTAGGCGGCGAACCTCGTCAGCTCGGGATGCGCGGCGTGCTCCTGGCCGGGCAGCGTGTAGGAGTCGCTCTTCGCGGCCGACTCCATCCTGTACGGGATGTCCCCGTAGCCGCGGCGGAGCGCCTGCTCCAGCTGCTTGTTCGTCTCGGCGCTCTGGCCCGGCAGGACGGTCACGACGATGGTCGCGCCGATCTGCGCCTTCTGGGCGAGCGTGCGGTGCAGTCCGTCACGGGTCACCGAACCGGCGTAGCCGACGAGCGCGGCGAGGACCGTGGTCGCGAAGAGCGCGGTCGCGCAGGCCGCCAGGACGAGGGTCCTGTCGCCGACCATCCGCCGTAGTACCAGCCCCGGATGCCACATAGAGGCTGATGATCAGCTGAATGTGAACCATGCCACAAGGACCTGACACGGTTCTTGGACAAACCGCAACTTTTACGAGTTTGTCGCGACAGATGGCGTGCTAACGGCCCGTCCCAAACCGTTCGGCGGAGTGACGGGCGTGGCGGCGCAGGCGTAGAGCAGCTCACGCAGACCGGGAAGCGACTCGCGGTCCGACCGCCACACCAGCCGCAGGCTGATGTCGGGCACCGGCAGGTCCAGCTCGGCCAGCGCGCCCCGCCCGACCGCCTCGGCGACCGCGAACGCGGGCAGCAGCGCGATCCCGAGACCCTGCTCGGCCCAGGCCCGCACGACCGGCACTCCCCCCGCGCGGACGCGCGCCGGCCCGGGGCCGAGGAACCGGTCGGCGGCCAGCCGGAACGAGCACTTCTCCACGTTGACCAGCAGCGACTGGTCCCGCAGGTCGGCCCGGGTGAGGCCCGCGCGCCCGGCGAGCGGGTTGCCGGGGGCGGCGACCAGGGACAGCGGGACGGGCTCCACGTCCAGGAACGTCAGCGGAGCCTCCGGCTGCGGGAAACCGAGGTCACCGAGCGCGCCGCCGGTGTCCAGCAGGAGCGCCGCGTCCAGGGTGCCGCCGACGACGTCCGCGAGCAGCTCGTCCCGCGAGGCCGACGACCGCACCTCGACACGGTCCGCCCCGCGCCCCCTCGCCTCGGACAGACGGGCCAGGACGCGCGGGACGTGCGTCGCGGCGATCGTCTCCAGCGCGCCGAGGCGCAGCGCGGAGGCCGTCCCGACGACCTCGCGCCGGGCCTGGTCGGCGGCGTCCAGCAGGCGGCGCGACCAGGTCAGCATGCGCTCGCCGGACGGGGTGAGCCGCATCCCGCGCACCGTCCGGTCGAACAGCGGCACGCCGAGCGACTCCTCCAGCGCGCGGACGCGGGCCGAGACGCTGGACGGCGCGAGGCCGAGCGCGACGGCCGCGTCGGTCACCGTCCCGTGCCGGACCACGGCCTCGAACACCCGCAGCTGGCGAAGCTCCATGATCCGCTCCCCACCCGATCGTTCGGATTTCCCGAACGCAGCGTACGCGTCCGCCGGTGGAGCCGGACGCCCCCGCGCGGCGAGCCTGTCCGCATGACGATCACCGCTACGGCGGCGCCGACCGGGACGCGCGCGATCGCGCTGGTCGGCGTCTCGCTCGGCTATTTCATGGTGCTGCTCGACATGACCGTCCTGTCGGTGGCCGAACCCGACCTCGTCTCCTCGCTGCACGCCTCGACGTCCGGGCTGCAGTGGGCGACGACCTCCTACACCGTCGTCTTCGCCGCGCTGCTGCTCACCGCGGGCGCCGCCGCGGACCGGTTCGGCGCGCACCGGGTGTTCCGCTCCGGGATCGCCGCGTTCGGGGCGCTCTCGCTGCTGTGCGCGGCGGCCCCCGGCCTGGCGGCGCTGGTCGGGCTGCGCGCGCTGCTCGGAGTCGCGGCGGCGGCCTGCGTGCCCGCCTCGATGGCCATGATCGCCCGCCTCTACCCGGCCGCGCCGGACCGGACCCGCGCCCTGGCCACCTGGGCCGCGATC
>NZ_QURH01000708.1 GCF_003428695.1 Actinomadura logoneensis | reverse complement strand
GGCCGCCATCGGCGTCCGGCGCCGACCGGCCGTCCGACGGGCCCGCCGCTGCCGCGGCGCCGTTCCCCACCGGGGCGCGACCGTCCGCGTGCGCGTCGGCGTTGGCCGCCACGGAACCGTTGCTCGCGACGGACGAGGCGTCCGTGCCCGAGGCGGCATCAAGGCCCGACGACATCTCCGTGCCCGCCGAAGCGTCAATGCCCGCCGAAGCGTCAATGCCCGCCGAAGCGTCAGTGCCCGCCGAGGCGTCGAAGGCCGCGGAGGCGTCCGTGGCCGCCGAGGGATCCGCCTCGGACGAGGCGTCGGGACCGCCGGTGCCGCCGGGGCCGGACGGGGCGGGACGGGGGGACGAGGCTCCGCGTCGAGATGAGCCTGCTGGCACGGGGGCTCCTTGGGGCAGAAGGGTTGGGGCGCGACTATCCCTACCATCCGGGCGTATCGGGTATTCCCGTCATGATCATCGGGGCGGGCGCCCGGCATGCCGTCCGCCGCCGCGGCCGGGCCGTCCCGGCCGGGGCCCTGTCGGCCGCGAACGCCCGTCCCGTGGGGCCCGCGAGGCGCGAGTCGCGCCTTCGAGGGTTAATGTGGACGGCTCGTCCGGGTCGCGGCACGCGTGCCCGCGGCCCCGGAACCGGGGAGTACGCCGAGGGGAGGCGTCCCGGTGCCGGGGAGCCGCTTCCGGGGCGGGCGCGGGGTGGCCGCGGGGCCCGGGCGGCGGAACGGTTCGCCGCCGGCGGCGGTCCGCGCCGGGTTGTTCGGTGAAGTGGCGGAAGGGGAATCGGGGCGGCGGCCGAGTCGCCCTTCGTGCGTTCTTCTTGACGTCGAGAAAATGGCGAACGCCGCCGAGTTCTTTGTTCACCGCGAGGACATCAGCCGTGCACGCCTCCGTCGGGAGTGCCCTCGGCATGGGCCCGCACGGCCGAATCTCGTCTTCGGCGGATAAAAAATGCCCTGCATGTCCTTAAAAATGTGTCCATAGAGGACAGGTCGCCGCCCTGCCGGAGCGCGCCCGGAGAGGACCGGCCGGGCGTCCGCCGGAGGCCGCGGAAGATCGCCGACGGCGTCCGCGCGCGCCGTCGCGAGGCCCCCGGATCCCGGATCCGGTCATCGGGGTGACGGGAGAGGTTCCAGAGGTTCCAGAGGTTCGGAATCTCCTAGTACGTCGGGCCGATCGGTCCGACGGCGCCTCCCGGCGGGCACCGCGAAAACTGACCACCCGGTCGCATCCGTCCGTCCGGGGCCGGGGGCCGCGGCCCGCCGCGGCGCGCTCCGCTCTCGGCGGAACTTCTCCATGTTTGGGGAAACGGTGAGTCAGGTAGGCGGCGCCCTTCCGGGACGGCGCCGGACAGGCCGCCGCCTTCGCCCGGAATCGCGCATATGACCATGGTGGCCAGCGGAAATCCGCGCTCTCCGCCGCCCCGAACAAGCGCCGAACTCGGATCGACGGATGTCCGTCAGGACTCGCTTCCATGTGACGCGCGGCTCGGCGCCGCTCGGGGCGCCGATCGAATGGGTTGCGGCTCCTGCGTTTTACGCCGATCCGGTGATACTGTGGTCCGGTCGGTTGCAGTCGTGGTTCTCGATCGTTTGTACGGACGCCCGCGGACTGATGGCAGCGGGCGTTTTGGCTATCCGGGACCATCCCGGCGGCGAGAGCGTTCCGCTAGCAGCCGCGCTGGGCCCGCGAGGTGTGGGCCCACGTTTTGCCGCAAGGAGAAAGACATGCCCCAGCAGGGCACCGTGAAGTGGTTCAACGCCGAAAAGGGCTTCGGCTTCATCGCCGTCGACGGCGGTGGCCCCGACGTCTTCGTGCACTACTCGGCGATTCAGACCTCCGGGTACCGCTCGCTGGACGAGAACCAGCGCGTCCAGTTCGAAGTGACGCAGGGTAACCGGGGTCCGCAGGCCGACCAGGTCGTCCCCCTGTAACACCCGCAGTCGTCCGCGCAGCCCGCGTTCCTTTCCGGAACGCGGGCTGCGCTGCGTTTCCGCGCTTTCCGCCCGCCGTCCCGCTCCGCCGCCCGGCCTCCGGCCGTATCCGCGGCATTGGAGCCGTCCGTGGCCGTCCCCGCGCCTCTCCTTGCCATGTGTCTTTCGTCACTCTCGACCCGGCCGCGGCGACCATCCCGTCCCCAAGGGCTGACCAGGAGGAGGGACGGAAAGCGGGACCTGGACGCGGACGGCCGATGGCCTGCGGCAGAATGGACCGCATGTCCACCGCCCCTTCCGAGTCCCGACTCGACCCCGAGATCGCCGCGCGGCTCAAGCGCGACGCCGACGGGCTCGTCCCCGCCATCGCCCAGCAGTACGACACCGGTGAGGTGCTGATGCTGGCGTGGATGGACGACGAGGCACTCCACCGCACGCTCACCACCGGGCGCGCCACCTACTGGTCGCGCAGCCGCCGGGAGTACTGGGTGAAGGGCGAGAGCTCCGGCCACCAGCAGTGGATCAAGTCGGTCGCGCTCGACTGCGACAAGGACGCGATCCTCCTCAAGGTGGACCAGGTCGGCGGGGCCTGCCACACCGGCGACCGGACCTGCTTCGACGCCGACGTCCTGGACGCGGTGGTCGGCGAACGGCCCGCCGAGCGGTCGTGACCCCCGCCCGGGAACGCGGTGTCGCGGCCCTGGTGTGCGCCGCCGGGGCCGGGCTGACCCTGCTCGCCGCCGGGCAGCGCTGGGCCACCGTCCGCGCGCAGGACTCGATCACCCCGTACACCCAGCACCTCACCGGCCACGACCTCGGCCAGTTCGCGTCCGCGCTCGGCTGGGCCGGGCTCGCCGGGCTGGCCGCGCTGTTCGCCACGGCCGGCCGGGTCCGCGCCGGCGTCGGGCTGCTGCTCGCGCTGTTCGGCGCGGGCGTCGTGGTCACCTCGGTGACCGCGTCGCGGCCCTCGCACGTCGCCGAGGTCGCGGGGGAGAAGAGCGCGCTGATGCGGCTCGGCGCGCACCCGGTCGTCCACGTGGAGCCCTGGTGGGGGCTGTCGATGGCGGGCGGCGTGCTGCTCGCCACGGCCGGGCTGATCGTCCTGGTGCGGGGGGCGCGCTGGCCGGGGCTGTCGTCCCGGTACGCGCGGCCCGAGCAGGCCGCCAAGCCCGCGCGCGCCGCGAAGGCCGGCGCCGC
>NZ_QURH01000714.1 GCF_003428695.1 Actinomadura logoneensis | reverse complement strand
CGGCCTGTGCGGCGGCGCGCGAGACGGTCGAGGCGGCGCGGGAGCGGCTGCGGGCGGCCTGCTCGCGGGGGTGGCCGCCGCCGCGCCCAGCCCCCCGCGAATAAAGATCGGGTCCGGTCCGAACCCCGTGCCGTGCGGAGGCGTCACAAAGATCACCGGAGGCGGCGCGGGGTGCGCGCGGACGCGTCGGGGGCGCCCCGCCCGCTTCTGGACAGCCGACAGAAGGACCTGGATACTCACAGCCATGGACGGTCAGCCCTCGTACCCGGTGCGGGCGTCCGACACGGACCGCGACCACGTCCTGCGCGCGCTCGGCGAGCGGATGGCCGAGGGACGGATGTCCCAGGACACCTTCGAGCGCCGCGTCGACCTGGTCCTGCGGGCGCGCAGCCGCGCCGAACTCGACGACGCCGTGCGCGACCTGCCGCCCACCAGCCGCGTCGTCGGCCGCATCACCGGCCTGGTCTCCACCGTCTCCCACATGACCGCGCGGATCGAGGCCGCCTGGCGCGCCCCCCGGCTGCCGCGCTTCCTGCTGCCCGGCCCCGGCCTCACCCGCATCGTCATCGGCCGCGCGCCCGGCTGCCAGTTCGTGCTGACCGACCTGACGGTCTCCCGCTTCCACGCCGAGCTGTACCGCGCCGGCGACACCTGGATGGTGTCCGACCTCGGCTCGATGAACGGCACCCGCGTCAACGGCTGGCGGCTCACCGGGCCCGCCCGCGTCCGCCCCGGGGACGAGCTCGGCTTCGGCAACCTCACCTTCATCGTCGCCGCCTCCTGACCGTCCGTTGGGACGGCAGGCCGCCCCGGACCGCGTCGGGCGCCCCGCCCTCACCCCTTCGGCGCCCGCCCAGCGCGGGCGGTGGCGACGGGTTCGAAGGTTGTCACCTCCGCGCCCCCGCAGCTCACGGCTCCCTTCCATCGCTGTACCAACCCATGGTGACTACCATTAGTGTTGCTGCGGTTACTTTGTGAGATTGCCGGGGTATCTGTCGGGAGAGCGGTCCCAAGGGGGGACCGAGTGCAGAACGGGAGCTTTCTGTCATGCTCAAGGCCACGATCCTGACCGCCGGTGCGGCTGCCGCCATGTTCGGCGGTCTGCTGTCCGCCCCGGCCCAGGCGGCTCCTCTCAGCAGCCACGGCGCCCCGAGCAGAGGCTGCGAGAACAAGGAGGCCGAAGGCCTCCTCGGCCTCAGCCTCCTCTCGCCGCAGTTCAACGACTGCGACGAGTACGTCAACTACTACGGGGGCGACGACTACTACTTCTACCCCCGTCACCGCCACCACGGCCACCACGGCCACTGGGGCGGCGACGGCTACTGGGGCGGCGACTGGGACTAGCGCGAGTCCCTCGCCGGCCTGATGGCCCACACCAGGCCACGGCAGGCGACACGAACGCCGGTCGGCTGACCGATGCGGCGCTCCAGGCCCAACGGCTCGTCCGTTGGGCCTGTCGCATGTCCGGACTCGGGCACCGCGCGCCCTCGCGCCGGGTCAGACGGCGCCGCACCGGCCCGTGCCGGGCCACACCGCACCGGGTCAGACGGCGCCGCCTCAGAGCGTGCCGGGTCAGAGCGTCCCGGGTCAGACGGCGCCGGCGCGGTAGATGACGAACGACACCGCGATGTACTGCAGGACGTACGCGGCGACGGTGAGCGCGTGGAACACCTCGTGGAACCCGAACCAGCGGGGCGACGGGTCCGGCCGGCGCAGCCCGTAGACCAGGCCGCCCACGCTGTACAGGACACCGCCCAGCGCCACCAGCACGGCGACACCCACCCCGGTGCCCTTGATGAACTGGGGCACGAAGAACGCCGCGACCCAGCCCAGGCCGATGTACAGCGCGGTGTACAGCCAGCGCGGCGCACGCACCCACAGCACCCGGAACAGCACACCCGCGACCGCGCCCGTCCACACCACCGACAGCACCAGCACGCGGACCGCGCCGTCCAGGATCAGATACGCGAACGGCGTGTAGGTGCCGGCGATGATGAGGTAGATGTTGGCGTGGTCGAAGCGTCGTAGGACGTCCTGCACGCGGGCGGACCACCGGCCCCGGTGGTAGGCGGCGGACACCCCGAACAGCAGCGTCGAGGTCAGCGTGTAGACCGCCGCGCACACCCGGGCCGGCAGCGTGGGACCGAGCGCCACCAGCGCCATCCCGGCCAGCAGGGCCAGCGGGAACGTTCCCGCGTGCAGCCACCCGCGCAGTTTCGGCTTGACCGCTTCGGCGATCTCGGCCGCACGTCGCATCGCACCCCTCCCATCGGCGTCCGGGCCGCGCCGCACGGGTTTCCGGCGGGCCCGGGATTGTGGTTACGGAACCGTAGGTTTCTAACCTACGGCACCGTAGGTTTCTAGGCGGGACCTCCCAGAGTGAATCGTGGCACATCGGGGTGAATCCCGCGGGAAGAGCACGGTGAGCCTTGGCGGAGTCATGACGCCCGCTCCCGGGGCGGCATCTTCGGCCGCGAGCCTTGACGTTGTAAGGTTCGGTCCGGTGCGGGCGGAACGCCCGTG
The DNA here is from genome assembly GCF_003428695.1 of Actinomadura logoneensis. Taxonomy (GTDB): domain Bacteria; phylum Actinomycetota; class Actinomycetes; order Streptosporangiales; family Streptosporangiaceae; genus Spirillospora; species Spirillospora logoneensis. Next base: position 592 of record NZ_QURH01000714.1, on the reverse strand, counting down.
GACGAGGAGGAAGGGACGCCATGCGCATCGGCTTCGCCGTACCGGTCTCGGGTGCCTGGGCCACCCCCGCCCACCAAGCGGAGGTCGCCCGGCGCGCCGAGGAACTCGGCTACCACTCCCTCTGGACGCTGCAGCGGCTGCTTAACCCCGCCGACTCCCCCGACCGGACGTACCGCGACGTCCCCGACCCGCTGGTGACCCTCGCCTACCTCGCCGGCCTGACCCGGCGGATCCGGCTCGGCGTCGCGGTCGTCAACATGCCGTTCGTCGCTCCCCCGCTGCTGGCCAAGCAGGCCACCACCCTCGACCACGTCAGCGGCGGACGCCTCGACCTCGGCCTCGGCTCCGGCTGGATGCCCGCCGAGTTCGCCGCCGTCGGAACCCCGATGGCCCGGCGCGGCGCGCGGGCCGAGGAGTTCCTCGCCGTCCTGCGCACCCTCTGGACGGACGAGGTCAGCGAGTTCCACGGCGAGTTCTACGACGTCCCGCCCGTCGTCATGGAGCCCAAGCCGCTGCAGCGGCCCGGGCCGCCGGTGCTGCTCGGCGGCACCGCCGACGCCGCGCTGCGCCGCGCGGGACGGCTCGCCGCGGG
>NZ_QURH01000706.1 GCF_003428695.1 Actinomadura logoneensis | reverse complement strand
GCCCGCAGCGGCGCGGACCACCGGAGCGCGACGCGGGGCGCGGTCGGCGCGGACGGCGGGTTCGGCGGCGTGGGCGGGCTGGGCGGGTTCGGCGGGGTGGGCGGGGTCATGGTCGGGAGCCTCCTCGAAGGGCGTCCACGCGCTCCCCCGACGGCGCATCAATTAAGAAGGTTTCCTATTGATACGCCCGCCTGCCGGGTTTGTCACCCGGACCGCGGGCGGCCCGGCATGGCCCGATGCGGACAACGCGACGCCACCAAGATCACGAAAATCCCTCACGACGGCGACCCGGGACGCTAGCGTGACGTCCGAAGAACACCGTTTCGTCCGCTGTCCGCCTGACCGACCGGAGTCCCCGATGAGTAGCAGCGACGCCATCGCCGACATCCACAACACGCCGTCCTCGGCCCGCCTCTACGGGATGTCGCTCGGCGGCAAGGACTGGTACGAGGTGGACCGCCGGTTCGCCCTGGAGTCCCTGCCGCACTTCCCGGGGATCGTGGACATCGCCCGCGACAACCGGCTGTTCCTGTACCGGCTCGTCCGGTACCTGGCGGCCGAGGCGGGCATCCGGCAGTTCCTCGACATGGGCTGCGGGCTGCCGACCAACAGCAACGTCCACCAGGTGGCGGCCGAGTTCGGGCCCGGTTCGCGGGTGGCGTACGTGGACAACGACCCGACCGTGCTCAGCTACGGCCGGGCGCTGATGGCCGAGAACGACACCACCGTGTTCGTCCCCGCCGACTTCCGCGACCAGGACCGCATCCTGGACGACCCGGGCGTCCGGCGGCTGATCGACTTCAGCGAGCCGGTCGCGGTGCTGTGGCTGTCGGTCGGCCACCACCTGCTGGACGACATGGACCCGCGCGGCCTCCTGCACCGCATCATGGACGACGTCGCCGCGCCCGGCTCCTATCTGGCCTTCACCCAGATCGTCACCGACGACGCGGCCATCGCCGCCGCGATGGACGAGCAGGCCAACTCCTCGGGGATGCCGTGGCGGACCCGCTCCCCCGGCGAGGTGGACGCGCTGCTGGCCGGGCTGACCCCGGTCGAGCCCGGCCTGGTCAACATCAAGCAGTGGCGCCCGGACCCCGCCCAGCCGCCGCTGCCGCCCGTCCCGGCCGACCTGGAGCAGTTCCTCGGCGCGTCCGCGCACTTCCCCGGCTACGAGTACGGCGGTCTGCTCCGCAAGGACGCCTGACACCGCCCGGAACCCCCCGTCGCGCCCGGCCGGGCGCGACGGCGTCCTCCGGTGTCACGCCGGGACGACCGGCCCGAGCCAGGTGCCGCCGGAGACGTCGATGGTCTGCCCGGTGACGTAGCGCGCGTCCGGCCCGGCGAGGAAGCCGACCACGTCGGCGACGTCCTCGGGCTCGCCGAGGCGGCCGAGCGCCGTGATGGACTCCAGCGCGGCGGCGGCCTCGGGGATGGAGACGTACCCGGCGGTCATGTCGGTGCGGATCGCCCCCGGCGCGACGGTGTTCACCGTGATGCCGCGCCGACCGAGTTCGTTGGCGAGGGTCGGGGCCAGCGCCTCCAGCGCGGCCTTGGAGACGCTGTAGCCGATCTGGACGGCCACGGCCATCCGGCTCGCGACCGAGCCCATGTTGATGATCCGGCCGCCGTCGTTCAGCAGCGGCAGCGCCCGCTGGGTCACGAAGAACGGCGCGGCGACGTTCACCGTCAGCAGCCGGTCGAGTTCGGCGGGGGTGAGCGCCGCGGCCGGGCTGGCCGAGGCGATTCCGGCGTTGTTGACCAGGATGTCCAGGCCGCGCCCGTCCAGCTCGGGGACCAGCGCGTCGAACAGGCGGTCCACCGCGCCGTCCTCGCCGAACCGGGCCTGGACCGCCACGGCCCGGCCGCCCGCCCGCTCGATGTCGGCGACCGTCCGCTTCGCCGCCTCGGCGTCACCGCCGTAGTGGACGGCCACGAACGCGCCGTCCGCGGCGAGCCGCAGCGCCACCGCCCGGCCGATCCCGCGCGAGCCCCCGGTCACCAGCGCCGTCCTGCCGTCGAGCGTGCCCGTCTTCGCGTCCACCGTGTCTCCTCGTCACCGGCCGGTCCTCGGTGCGGACCGGCGATGAGGAGACAGTGCCGGGCCCCGCTCACCGCTCGCTCACCGTCCGCTCACCAGCCGGGAGGACGGCGGCTCCCCCAGGTCACAGGCGGGCGAACCAGGCGGCGATCGAGCGCTTGTAGCCGTCGGGCATCCGCAGGTCCGCGACCTCGGCGAGGGTGAACAGCCCCACCTCCTTGTGCGCGTGGCTGAGAACCGGTTCCACGTCCGGGACCAGCACGGTGCACCCGTAGGTGACGATCACGACGCGGGCTTCCGGCATGGTCTCGGGCAGCGGCCGGCGCGCGGTCAGGACGGGGCGGATCCCGCGGGTCGGCGGTCGCGGTCGAAGCGCTCCAGGATGCGCTCGGAGCCGCTCGCCCAGTTGGCCTTGAGCGCGGCGACCGCGCCCTCGACGTCGCCGTCCAGCAGGCACTCGGCGATCCGCTCGTGCTCGGCGGCCGAGCGCTCCAGGACGTCCTGGTCGCCGACCACGACCCGCTCGTAGCGGTGCATGGTCAGCTTCAGCGAGCCGATCATGTCCAGCAGCCGCTCGTTCGGGCAGCCCGAGGTGAGCATCTCGTGCCAGGCGTCGTCGTGCCGCTCCAGCACCGCGTAGGCGGCGCGCGGGTCCGGGAACGCGCGCGCCTCGGCCAGCAGCCGAGGCGCGATGGACACCAGGAACGCCGGGTCGCTCAGCCGCAGCGCCAGCGACTCCATCTCCCGGACGATCGTGCTGAGGTCCAGGAACTCCTTGCGGCTCATCGGGGCGAACCGGAAGCCCTTGCCGCGCTCGCTGCGGATCACGCCCTCGCGCTCCAGCGCGATCAGCGCCTCGCGCAGCGGGGTCCGGCTGACACCGAGGTCGGCGGCCATCCGGTTCTCGTTGATCGGCTCGTTCGCGGCGAACTCGCCCCGGCCGAGGCGCTCCAGCAGCTCGTCCTTGATCTGCTCGCGCAGCGGGCGGCGCTCGATCGGCATGCTCTCCCTCTTCCCAGTGCCCGGATCCGACGGTGACGGCCGGGCGCGCGCCCGCGCCCCGCGGCCGCGCG
>NZ_QURH01000707.1 GCF_003428695.1 Actinomadura logoneensis | reverse complement strand
GCGGCGTTGAACGTCAGGTGCCGCCAGTCCGGGCCGCCCGCGCGGCGGATCCGCGCGCCCCGGACCTCGGCGGCGCGGCGCAGCGCGGCCGGGTCGGTGCCGACGTCCATGAGGTCCACCTCGCCGTTGGCGAACGCGCCGGGCATCGCGCCGGGGTCCATCGCCCGGAAGACGATGCCGTCGAGTTTGGCGGGCGGCCCCCACCAGCCCGGGTCCCGGACGAGCTCGACGGACTTGGCGGTCCCGTCGATCCGGCGGACCCGGAACGGCCCCGCGGTCACCGGCACCCGGTTCACCCAGCCGTCGTTGAACGTCCGCGGGTTCCGGCTGGTGGAGGCCGGGTAGAGCGGGCTGAACAGGCTGCGCCAGTCGGCGTAGGGCCGCGCGAAGACGACCTCCACCTCCCGGTCGTCCGCGCCGCGCCGGACCTTGGCGATCTCCCGGTAGCCGGTGACGGTCGCGACCTGGAAGCGGGGGTCGCGGCCGGACAGCGCGCGCGCCTGGGCGGCGAAGTCGGCGTACCCGACGGGCCTGCCGTCGGACCAGTGCGCGCGCCGGTTGATCCGGTAGGTGACGACCTGGCGCGGCCTGGTCGCGGTCACGCGCGCCGACTCCAGGAACTCGGGCACCGGATGCGGGACGGCCTTCTCGTCCGCGCGCATGAGGAACGGCAGGACGCCCTGGAGGACGAGCGCCACGGTGCCCTTGCCGCCGTTGACGTGGTGGAAGTTGAACTGGGCGGGGAACTCCGGCAGCGGCCAGCGCAGCGTCCCGCCGACCCGGACGCGGTCGCGCGGCTGCGGGTTGACGTCGTAGGCGGGCGGTTGCCGCTCCCCCGCCGACGCCTGCCGCGACGGATCGGGCACGCCGCATCCCGCCGACGGGCACACCGCGGCCACCGCGCAGACCGAGGCGACCGCGAGCGCGCCCCGGGGACGGGCGCTCATTCGCCGCCGCCCAGCGCGTAGTGGCAGGCGACCGCGCGGTCAGGCTCGCCGGCGACGGGCCGCGACACGGGATCCTCCTCGGCACAGCGCGTCCGGGACGCCTCGGACAGCGCGAGGTAGCGGGGGCAGCGATGGCGGAACAGGCATCCGCCCTCAAGGCGCGGCGCGTCCGGCGGGACGTCCGGCAGTCGGACACGTCCGCGCTTGCGTTCCAGCACCGGATCGGGGATCGGAACGGCGTCCAGCAACGCGCACGTGTAGGGGTGCGCGGGCGCTTCGTACACGTGCTCGACGTCGCCGATCTCGACGATGCGGCCCCGGTGCATGACGGCCACGCGGTCGGCCACGCGGCGCACTACCGCGAGGTCGTGCGCGACGAACAGGTACGCCAGCTCCAGGCGTGTCCTGAGTTCCTCCAGCAGATCGATGATCCCGGCCTGCACGGACACGTCCAGCGCCGCGACGGGCTCGTCGAGCAGGACCAGGCTCGGCTCCAACGCGAGCGCGCGGGCGATGCCCACCCGCTGCCGCTGCCCGCCGGACAGGCCGTGCGGATGCCGGGAGGCGTGCGAGGGCTCCAGGCCGACCAGCTTCAGCAGTTCCTGCACGCGGTCCGGAATGCGCTCCGCGGGGAAGCCGTGGGTGCGCAGCGGCTCGGCGAGGATGGCCGAGACCCGCATCCGTGGGTCGAGCGAGCCGAACGGGTCCTGGAACACCACTTGGACGTTGCGGCGCAGCGCCTTGCGGCGTGCGCCGTTCAGCGCGCCCGTGTCCTCGCCGAGGACTTCGATCCGGCCGCCGTGCCGGGGCCTGGCCATGGCGAGGACCTCCATGAGGACGGTCGTCTTGCCGCACCCCGACTCGCCCACCAGCCCCAGCGTCTCGCCCGCGCGGATGTCGAACGTGACGCCGTCCACGGCGCGCAGCGTCCCCGACCTGCGTCCGAGCGGACCGCGGTGCTCGACGTGGACGCTCCGCAGGTCCGTCACGGTCAGGACGGCCGGACGGCTCGTGCGCGCGCGTTGCCCGTCCCCCGGGCCGACCGGCGGGAGGAGGTCGGCCAGGGACAGCGGGTACACGGCGTCGGGATCACGCGTCGCCGGAGTGTTGACGCACGCGACCGAATGCGTCGGACGCCCGACGGGCAGCAGCGGCGGCTCCTCGTCCCGGCAGGCCGGGACCGCGATCGGGCAGCGCGGCGCGAACGGGCAGCCGGGCGGGAGCGCGGCGGGCGACGGCGGCGAGCCGTCGATCGGGACCGGACGGCCGCCCGCGCCGTCCAGGCGCGGCAGCGAGCGCAGCAGCCCGATGGTGTACGGCATCCGGGGCCGCCGGTAGACGTCCTCGACCGGGCCGGTCTCCACCGCCCGGCCCGCGTACATCACCAGCACCCGGTCGGCGAACCCGGCGACCACGCCGAGGTCGTGGGTGATCAGCAGGATGCCCGCGCCCGCCGCCGCGCCCGCCTCCCGCAGCACGTCCAGCACCTGCGCCTGGAGCGTCACGTCCAGGGCGGTGGTGGGCTCGTCGGCGACGATCGCGACCGGATCGTTGGCGACCGCCATCGCGATCATGACGCGCTGCCGCATGCCGCCGGAGAACTCGTGCGGATGGGCGCGGGCGCGGCGCGCGGCGTCCGGGATGCCGACCAGGTCGAGGAGCTCCACCGCGCGCGCACGAGCGGCGGACCGGGTCGCGCCGGAATGGACGCGGATGGCCTCGGCGATCTGGTCGCCGACCGAGTACACCGGCGTCAGCGAGGACAGCGGGTCCTGGAAGACCGTCGCGAGGTCCTTGCCGCGGACGCGGGACATCTCGCCGTCCGGCAGCCCCAGCAGTTCACGGCCGCGCAGCCGCACCGAGCCGGTGACCCGCGTCCGCCGCGGCAGCAGGCCGAGGACGGCCAGCGCGAGCGCGGTCTTGCCCGACCCGGACTCGCCGACGACGCCCACCACCTCGCCGCGCCCGACCGACAGGCTCACGCCCCGGACGGCCCGCACGTCCGGGCGGTAGGTGACGTCGAGGTCGCGGACCTCCAGCACGTTCATCGCGGCGTCCCCCACGGTCATCAGGCGCTCCCCTCCGCGGCGGGCCCGGCTCCCGTCCGCGTGCCGTCCACCGCGGCACCGCGCCCGGCCGGGTCCGCGCCGCCGGGCGACCCGG
>NZ_QURH01000705.1 GCF_003428695.1 Actinomadura logoneensis | reverse complement strand
GGGGCGGGTCCGGGTTGGGGGCGTGGGAGGCGGGGTGCGGTCAGGTGGTCCCGAGGGGGCTGATCCGGAACAGGGCCTCGGCCTCGTGGCCGTCCAGCAGCTCCGGGCCGAACAGCGGGATGCGCACGAGCTCCGCGCCGTGGTCGCGGGCGAACGAGCCGAACAGGGCCGCCGAGGCGGTGTTGCTCGCGGTGACGGTCGCCTCCATCGCGTGGACGCCGCGGGGCACCAGGCGCTCGGCGAGGCCGTCCAGCATGCGGCGCGCCAGGCCCAGCCCGCGCCGCTCCGGGTCCACCGCGACCTGCCAGACGAAGAGGGTGCCGGGGGCGTCGGGGCGGACGTAGCCGGTGACGAACCCGCGCGGCCGGTCGCCCTCGCGGGCCACGATCGAGGTCGCCGCGAAGTCACGGCACCAGAGGGTGTAGCTGTACGGCGAATTCACGTCGAGGACTTCGGACTCGCGGGCCATGCGCCAGAGGTCCGGACCGTCGCGCAGCGTCGGTTCTGCGAGGACGAATCCGGTGCCGGTATCGGTGGGTCCGGGGGCGGAACTCATCGGTAGCACTGCCATGTCCAGGAAACTTAGCGAATGCCCGCGACCCATCGTTATTTTTCGTTATATGCGCGATGTTTGGCCATGTGGCAGGCGGGTAGGGTGACCCGCTTGCATTTTTCCGGCGCGCACGGCGTGCGTTTCGGCGCATTTCCGCGCCGTCATTTCGGGGGCTGCCCAGGGGAGACGCCGCGATCCGGGCGACCGGGCCGCGCGCGCACCGGCGCAGCGGGCTTCCCGCTCCCGGCGGCGTCCGCGCCGCGAGCGTCCGGTCTCGATTGTGTGGGGTGAATCACAGCACCCGGATGTCATCTTCACCGACCCGGCAGGCGTCGCGTGCGCCGAGCCGATGGGAGTCACGGTAGGGGGAGGCCCGCGAACGCGAAAGGGCCCCACGCCGAAGCGTGCGGCCCTCTCGATGGATCCGCTGGTCGGGGACGGGAAAAAGGGGACGGGACGTCCCGGCCGGAACGGCGCCCGAATCCGTCCGAAGCATCCCAAAACCGCCGGAAACGGGCTGGACGGCGGGGCCGGCCGGCCCCCGGGTGTCAGTCCAGTTCGGCGAACCGGTCGGTCGCCTCGATGAGACGGTGCAGGATGCCCGGCTCGGTGTAGGCGTGGCCCGCGTCCGGCACCAGGTGGAACTCCGCCTCCGGCCACGCCCGGTGCAGGTCCCAGGCCGTCGCGGGCGGGGTGCACACGTCGTACCGGCCCTGCACGATCACCGCCGGGATGTGCCGGATCTTGCCGACGTCCGCGATGAGCTGCTCGTACTCGAAGAACCCGTCGTTGACGAAGTAGTGGTTCTCGATCCGCGCGAACGCGACCGCGTAGTCCGGCTCGTCGTATCCGGCGACCCGCTCGGGATCGGGCAGCAGCGACACCGTCGCCCCCTCCCAGGTGGCCCACGCGCGCGCCGCCCGCTCCCGGGTCTCGCGGTCGGGGGAGTTCAGCCGCTCGTGGTAGGCCGCGAGCATGTTCTCCCGCTCGTCCTCGGGGATCGGGGCGACGTACTGCTCCCACAGGTCGGGGAACAGCAGCGACGCGCCCTCCTCGTAGAACCAGGTGAGCTCGAACGGGCGGAGGGTGAAGATGCCGCGCAGCACCATCCCGGTCACCCGGTCCGGGTGCTTCTGCGCGTAGGCCAGCGACAGCGCGCTGCCCCACGACCCGCCGAACAGCAGCCACCGGTCGATGCCCAGGTGCTCGCGCAGCAGCTCCATGTCGGCGACCAGGTTCCAGGTCGTGTTGTTCTCCAGCGACACCGACGGGTCGGACGCGTGCGGGGTGCTGCGTCCGCAGTTGCGCTGGTCGAACAGGACGATCCGGTACCTGGCCGGGTCGAACTGGCGGCGGTGGTCCGGGCCGCATCCTCCGCCGGGGCCGCCGTGCACCATCACGGCCGGCTTCCCGTCCGGGTTCCCGCAGACCTCCCAGTAGATCCGGTCGCCGTCGCCCACGTCGAGCATCCCCGACTCGTACGGCTCGATCGGCGGATAGAGGCCGCGCAGTTCGGTTCCCATGCCCACTCTCCCGTCAAGAACGTCCTGCTGAAAGCGCCGGCCCGCCGCTGAGGGACCGACGGGCCACACACTGGCACACCGCCCCTCCCCGTCGCGCGGACGACGCTCCCGGGTGCGGCGGGTCCGGCCGGTGTGACCGACATGCCCGGTGGGCCGCTCGTCCGGCCACCGCGGCGGGAAGCGCCGCCGGGCGGACGAGATCGTCGGGAAAGACGCGCCGCCGGGCGGACGAGATCATCGGGAAAGACGCGCCGCCGGGCGGACGAGATCATCGGGAAACCGGCGAAAGGTGTGTCGGAGGACGGTTCACACCGCGCCCGGCGGGGAATTCGGTGATCGCCCGCATCCGGCCGCCCGACGAGTCCGGGTGTAGGGGAGTGAGCTGTGATTTTCCGCTCTGGCCTGGCCGCCAGTTGATCGTGAGGAGCGAGGAACTGAACCCCAAACTGGGCAAACGCTCTGCGCGTCGGCACTAGAGTGCCTGTGGTGAGCGAAGCGACGAGCCGTGCGGCGGCGAGCGCCGCGATCGCGACGGAGCCCCCCGAGCGACCGGCCCGCCCCGGGTCACGGCTCGCTGAGTGCAGGCGAGGGATGCGGTGAGCGAACTGAACGGATCCGGCTCGCGCGGGGTCCCGGGCGCCGACTCGGCCTGGCCCGTGCTCGGCCGCGACACCACGCCCCAGCCGGACGTCCCGGCCCAGGCGGCGGGACCGGCGAACGGGCAGGGCGTCCCCGGGCAGGTGGTGCCCGGCCAGGTGGTCCACGGGCAGGGCCCGGGCGGGTCGTCCCGCCCCGGAGCGGCCCCGGACGCCGAGGCGCAGCCGTGGGACATCGTCGAACGCCTCCACCAGATGGCCGACCTCATCGGCGACGCGCTGTCGGCGGGTGAGCGCAAGGTCGAGCAGAGCCGCACCGACGCCGCCGCCCAGGTCGCCGCCGTCCAGGCCGAGCGCGAGTCCGCGCAGCGCGACGCCGCCGCCGCGTGGGGCGAGGTGCAGCGCGCCCGCGGCCAGGCCGAGCAGGCCGACCGCC
>NZ_QURH01000704.1 GCF_003428695.1 Actinomadura logoneensis | reverse complement strand
CGGACGGGCCGCGCGCCGGGGCGGGGCGGACGACGCGTCCGACGGACGGGCCGCGCGCCGGGGCGGGGCGGCGAGCGCGAGCGCCAGGACGCCGGCCATCGTCGCCGCGGTCACGGCGAAGCCCGTCGTGTACCCCGTTCCGGCGGGATGGCCGCGCACGGCCGACGCCGTGAGGATGACCGCGCTCACCTGCGTCCCGAGGGAGCCGCCGACCGTCCGCAGCAGGGTGTTGACGCCGGTCGCCACGCCCGTCTGGGCGGGCTCGACCGCCGCGACCACCAGGTTCGCGACCGCCGCGTAGGCCAGCCCGAGCCCGATCCCCCGCGCGGTGCCGCCGACGTAGAGCTCCCACATCGCGCCATGGACGAGCGCGACGAACGCGTACCCCGCCCCCGTGAGCACGGCCCCGGCCACCAGCACCGCCCGTGATCCGACGCGGTGGTGGAGCCGTCCGGCCGCGATGCCCGCGAGCGTCATGCCGACGCTCGCCGGAAGCTGGAGCATCGCCGCCGCCGTCGCGCTCCCGCCGAACCCGGTGGGACGCGGCGCCTGGACCAGCAGCGGGAACAGCACCCCGCCCGCCATGAGGCCGTACCCGGCCAGCAGGGACGCCGCGTTCGCCGTCCACACCCCGCGCACGCGCATCAGCCGGGGATCGACCAGGGGCTCCGGGACCCGCCGCTCCACGGCCCACCAGACGGCCGCCAGGACCAGCGCGGCGCCCGCCAGGCCCAGCACTCCCGGGGACGTCCAGCCCCACGCCATGCCCTGCGTGAGCGCCGTCAGGGCCGCGACCATCCACGCCGAGAACAGGCCCGCGCCCCACCAGTCCACGCCCGCTCCGGGGCGTCCGGGCACGCGCGGGACGAGCCGCCACGCCAGCAGCAGGCCCGGCACCAGCCCGAACACCGGCATCCACAGCAGCCAGCGCCAGCCCAGCAGGTCGATCACCGGCCCGGCCACGCACCACGACAGCGCGCCGCCCAGCCCGAGCATCGACGACATCAGCCCGACCGCCGACGCCGTCCGGGCCGGTGGCAGGACGTTCCGGATCACCGTGTACGCGAGCGGGAACACGCCGCCGCCGACACCGGCCAGCGCCCGTCCCGCCAGCAACACCCCCAGAGACGGCGAAACGGCCGCCAAGACCGTCCCGGCCGTCGCGACCACCAGGACCACCAGCAGCACCCTCCGCGGCCCGTACAGGTCACCCAGGCGCCCCACGACGGGCGTCGAGACGGCCGCCGACAGCATCATCGCCGTCAGCCCCCACGCCGCCCCCGCCGCCGAGGTGTGCAGGTCCCGCTGGACGAGCGGCATCGCGGGCGTCAGGACCGCCATCGACAGCGAGTACGCCACGACGCCGAGGAACGCCAGCAGCGCGGGCAGCGCCGTCCGCCCGTCCTCACGCGCCGTCCCGCGCTCCACATCGGCACGCGCCGTCCGACCGCGCCCCGCATCCGCATGCACCTCCGCATGCGCCGCCCGGCCGCGCCCCGCACCGGGACGCCTCGGCCGTGGAACCCGCCGCTCCCCCTCGTCCCCACGCTCCCGCGCCCGCCGCCCGTCCCCGCCATTTCGCCGCATCACCACCGGGATATTGTCATCCACCAACAAAGGGCGACGCACACTTCATAAATCACTTAGGCACTAAAACAACCCGGCTCGCATTTCCCGCCGCACCAACACAGCCCGTGACCACCTCCGGCCACCCACCGCCCCTCCCCCTCAAGATCACCGCGCACCCCGGACGAACTCGCCCCCTCCCCAACACACGCCCACCCGCTAAACGTGAACGACGCCCCGGCGCCCGCAGCACAAGCCTGGACAAACGCAGCGCACCCCACCAGATCGACACACCCACGATGACAAGGGCGGCCCCACTGACGACGCACGCGAGCCCGTTCTCCCCACCGCCAGCCAACGATGGCCGAGCAGTCCGCGCCTGTCCGACCGGGCCACGCCCGACGAACAGACCCGAGCTGGGCGCAGCTCGCCCAGCCCTCGGCGATGACGCGGGGCGCGCAGATCTCCGGACTGCGCGCAGGTCGCGCACACCCCGGCGTACGCGCCGCCCCCGCAGACCCCGGCCTTGGCGCAGATCGCGCAGATCCCCGGCCTTCGCACAGATCGCGCAGATCCGGCATTGACGCAGCTCGCGCAGACGGCGCCCCAGGCGCAGGTAGCGCAGACCCCGGCCTTGACGCGGGTCGCGCAGCCCCCGGACCACGCACAGGTCGCGCAGGCACCGGGCTAGGCGCAGGGCGCGGTTTGACAACGAGGTCTCGCGTGACGAGCAGGTCGCGGGCGACGGGCGGATGTGCTCACGTCGTAGACGGGCCGGACGTCACGACGGACAGAGGACGCAGCGCGCGGTCGGCGAGGGGCCGGATCGGCGCCGGGGCGAGCCCGCAGTGCGGCGGCCATCGGCGGCACGGCGACGCCCCGCACGACGGGCACCTATGGGGACGCGAACGTGGCGCGAGGGCTCACGGGCCTGGAGAGCGCCGAGCAAGGTGGTTCGCGGGCTTGCGGACCGGGCGCGGACGGCCGGCTAGGCATGCGCGGCGGGTGGGGGACCGCGGGGCACTGGGGCTGGGCTGGGGATGTGGCCGGGCCGTCGCGGTGCCGGTGAGGGGGCACTGCGACGGCCCGGCCTGCCGGTCGTCCCAAGGGGTGGACGGCCGGAGCGGGGCCCGGGCGTGGGGCATGGGCGGGCGGACCTTCGGCCGTGCCGCACGCCGGGGCGTCGGGCCCGGAGGAGCCGCCCCGCAGCATGCTCCTCCGGGAGTTCTCAGCTCGCCCGGTTGGTGGTGGGGAGCGTCTGCTGGACCGGGATGCCGAGGGTGTCCTCGACGAGGGTGACGAAGATCTCCGCGTCGTGCAGGAGCTCGTCGGCCTCGCGCGGGGTGACGGCGCGGGGCAGGCCGGCCTCGGCGGCGGCGCGCTTGTCGGCGCCGGCGGCGAAGTAGGCGGCCCACTCGCGCAGCGCGGGGTCGGCCTCCGGGAGCAGCACCCAGACGCTGCGCGGACGGGCGCGGCGGCGGGTGAGGTCCAGCGGCTGGTGCGCGGCCAGGACGGCGGCGGCGGCG
>NZ_QURH01000709.1 GCF_003428695.1 Actinomadura logoneensis | reverse complement strand
GGGGCCGCGTCGGCGGCGGGCTCGGCCGCGGGCGCGGCGGCGGGGGCGTCGCCCTCGTCGCCGATGACCGCGAGCTCGGCGCCGACCTCGACGGTCTCGTCCTCGGCGACGGTGATGCTGGTCAGGATGCCGGACGCGGGAGAGGGGATCTCGGTGTCGACCTTGTCGGTCGAGACTTCGAGAAGCGGCTCGTCGGTCTCGACGCGCTCGCCCTCCTTCTTCAGCCAGCGGGTGACGGTGCCCTCGGTGACGCTCTCGCCGAGCTGGGGCATGGTGACGGAGACCGGCATGGCTCTCAGATACTCCTTCGAGATCTCATATTCCCGGCGCGGCAGTTCAGCCGTGCACGTGCAGTGGCTTGCCGGCGAGCATCATGTGCGCCTCGCCGACCGCCTCGGACTGGGTCGGATGCGGATGGATGAGCTGGGCTACCTCGCTCGGCAGGGCCTCCCAGTTGTAGATCAGCTGACCCTCGGTGACCAGCTCGCCGACCCGCGCGCCGACCATGGACAGGCCGAGGACGCGGCCGCCGCGCTCGGCGATCACCCGCACCTCGCCCTGCGTTCCGAGGATCTTGCTCTTCGGGTTGCCGGCGAGGTCGTAGACCGCCTCGTCGATCTCGTACCCGCGTTCGGCGGCGACCTTCGAGGTGATGCCCACGGAGGCGACCTCGGGGTCGGAGTAGGTGATCCGGGGCACGCCGTCGTAGTCGATCGGGGACGGGTCGAGCCCGCCCAGCCGCTCGGCGACCAGGATGCCCTCGGCGAAGCCGACGTGCGCGAGCTGCGGGGTGTCGACGAGGTCGCCCACGGCCGAGACGGTCGGCACCGACGTGCGGCACAGCCCGTCCACCCGGACGAAGCCGCGGTCCAGCTCGACCCCGGCCTCCTCGAACCCGAGCCCGGCCGAGACCGGCGCGCGGCCCACGGCGACGAGCAGCAGCTCGGCGTCCAGGGTGGTGCCGTTCTCCAGCGTGACGGTCACGCCGTCCTCGGTGGCCTGCACGCCCTGGAAGCGGACGCCCAGCTCGTACTTGATGCCGCGCTTGCGGAAGGCGCGCTCCAGCCGCTTGGAGCTGCTCTCCTCCTCCAGCGGCAGCAGGTGGGGGAGCGCCTCGACGATCGTGACCTCGGCCCCGAACGAGCGCCACACGCTGGCGAACTCGACGCCGATCACGCCGCCGCCGAGGATCACCACCGACGCCGGGACGCGGCCGAGCGTGAGGGCCTGGTCGCTGAAGATGACCTTCTCGCCGTCCACCTCCAGGCCGGGCAGCGTGCGCGGCGCGGAGCCGGTGGCCAGCACGACGTGCCGCCCCTCCAGCGTCCGGGTGGCGCCGTCGGCGCCGCGGACCTCGACGGACGTCGGCGACGCCAGCCGCCCCTCGCCCTCGACGATCTCGATCCCGCGCGCCTTGATCAGGCCGGTGAGGCCCTTGACCGTGCCGGAGACGACCTTGTCCTTGTAGGCGTGGACGCCGTCGATGTCGATGCCGACGAAGTCGGCCTTGACGCCGTACGTGGCGGCCTCGCGGGTCTGGTCGGCGACCTCCGCCGCGTGCAGCAGTGCCTTGGTCGGGATGCAGCCGCGGTTCAGGCAGGTGCCGCCGAGCTTGTCGCGCTCGACCAGCGCCACGCTCATGCCGAGCTCGGACGCGCGCAGCGCGCACGCGTAGCCGCCGCTCCCGCCTCCCAGGACCACGATGTCGAAGGGGCCGCTGTCAGCCAATGTCGCTCCCTTTCCGCCCTACGCGCCTACGGCTGGTGTGCCTCGCGCACCCGGCGGCGGCACGGGGTGACGCCCCGCCGCCAGGGAAAACCTATTCCCTTGTGCGCCGGGCGGACCCGGTCGGGGTCCGCCCGGCGGTGCAACGTCAGAGCTCGCCGGCGGCCATGTCCTCGGCGACCGCGACCAGCGTGCGCACGGCCGCGCCGGTGCCCGCCTTCGGCGTGTAGCCGTAGGGCTCGCCCTTGTTGTAGGACGGGCCGGCGATGTCGAGGTGCGCCCAGCGGACGCCGTCCGGGACGAACTCCTTCAGGAAGACGCCCGCGACGAGCATGCCGCCCCAGCGCTCGCCGCTGATGTTGGCGATGTCGGCGACCGCGGAGTCGAGGCCCTTGCGGAGCTCCTCCGGCAGCGGCATGCCCCAGGACGGCTCGCCGCTGCGGACGGCCGCCGCCACCACCTTCTCACGGACCTCGTCGTCGTTGGCCATCACACCGGTGGTCCGGGTGCCGAGCGCGACGAGCTGCGCGCCGGTCAGGGTGGCGACGTCGATCAGCAGGTCCGGCCCGTCCTCGCCGGAGCGGACGATCGGGTCGGCCATGACCAGGCGGCCCTCGGCGTCGGTGTTCAGCACCTCGACGGTCTTGCCGCCGTAGACGGTGAGCACGTCGGACGGGCGCTGCGCGGTGCCGGACGGCATGTTCTCGGCGAGCGCGAGGTAGCCGACGACGTTCACGGCCGGCTTGAGCTCGGCGATCGCGGCGAGCGCGCCCAGCACGGCGGCGGCGCCGCCCATGTCGGACTTCATCCAGTCCATGCCCTCGGCGGGCTTCAGCGAGAGGCCGCCGGAGTCGAACGTGATGCCCTTGCCGACCAGCGCGAGGGTCTTGGACGCCTCGGGGTGGGTGTAGGCGAGGCGGACCAGGCGCGGCGGGTTCGCCGAGCCCTGCCCGACGCCGACGATGCCGCCGTAACCGCCGTCCACCAGGGCCTTCTCGTCCAGCACCTCGATGTCGAGGCCGCCCTCGGAGGCCACCTTGGTGGCGACGCCGGCGAAGTCCTCGGGGGACAGGTCCGACGGCGGGGTGTTGACCAGGTCGCGGACCAGCGAGACCGCGGACGCGAGGGTCTCGGCGCGGCGGACCGCGGCCTCGTCGCCGGAGCCGACGAGCACGATCTCCCCGACCGGGCCGGGCCGCTCGGACGTGCGGTACGCGGTGAAGCCGTAGTTGCCGAGCAGCGCGCCGAGCGCCACGGCCTCCAGCTCCTCGGCGGACGCCGCGGGCAGCGCCACCGCGACCCGGGTCTTGCCCGCGAGGGCGCGGAGCGCGGCGCCGGCGGCGCGGCGCAGGCCCTC
>NZ_QURH01000703.1 GCF_003428695.1 Actinomadura logoneensis | reverse complement strand
CGGTGGGGCCTGCGGCCGGGGGAGCGGTGGGGCCCGCGGGCGGCGCGGTGGGCGGGGTCTGGCCGCCGGGCGCGGCGAGGTCGGGGCGGGGCGTGTGCTTGGCGAGCCAGCCCGCCGCGAACGTGAGCGCGGAGGTGATGAGCGCGGTGACCAGTGCCTGCAGGGGCGCCGCCATCGACGACAGCGCGGGCAGCTTCAACACCAGCCAGCCGACGATGAACCCCGCCACGAGGCTCGCTCCGGTGGCCGCCGTCACTTTGGTCTCGATCGGTGCCGCCATGCCTCACTCCTCAGAGGGACCGCTGGAGAGGACCGGTGCACCCCATGGTCCTCCCGGCGGCGGACGGTGGCCAGCCATCAACGCCACCAGATCCGGGCGAACACCAACGGATCGGTCAGCCGGCCTCCGGGACGGTGCCGAGTTCGCGGATCCTCCGGCGGAGTTCGGCGGCGGTGAACCCGGTCTCCCCGGCGAGGTCCTCGATGCTGTGGCCGCTCCGGGCGGCCTCGGCGCAGGCGGCGACGAGGTCGGCGGCGGCCTGGTCGGCCTCCTCGCGGGCCTGGAGGTAGCGGGCGTTGGCCAGTTCGACCTTGGCGCGGGCTTCGTCGGATTCCACGCGCTAGAGAGTATGGCCCGCAACGTCCCGAAACACGAAGCCTCGCCCGGTGTGTCGCCCACCCGCGCCCGGCTCGGGGCCGTCGACCGGATCGGAACGCCCTCTCGACACCGAGCGGCCCCCAAAGTCCGGTCGCCCGGTCAGAGCCAGCGGTTGCGGCGGAGGATGCGGAACAGGACGAAGCAGATGGCGGCCATGACCACCAGGACGACCGGATAGCCGTAGTGGGTGTGCAGCTCCCACATGTGGTCGAAGTTCATGCCGTAGATGCCCGCGATGGCCGTCGGGACGGCGACGATCGCGGCCCACGCCGAGATCTTCCGCATGTCGTCGTTCTGCCGCTGCCCGAGCAGCGCGAGGTGCGCGCTCAGCACGCTGTTGAGCAGTTCGTTGTGCGCGTCGACCTGGGTGTCCACGCGCAGCAGGTGGTCCAGG
Organism: Actinomadura logoneensis; assembly: GCF_003428695.1. GTDB lineage: Bacteria > Actinomycetota > Actinomycetes > Streptosporangiales > Streptosporangiaceae > Spirillospora > Spirillospora logoneensis. The sequence goes on along the minus strand of NZ_QURH01000703.1, from coordinate 2,028 downwards.
ACGTCGCGGAAGTACTCGCGGACCTCGTGGTTGTCGGTGACCCGGCCGCGCACGATCTCCTGCATCACGGGGACGAGCGGGTCCTCGGCGCCGCGGAACTCCAGCACCTCCCGCTTGAGCGAGTAGATGTCCTCGGTGACGTCGTCGGCCTGCGGGTCGAACACCGCGCGCTCGAGGTCGATGATGTCGCGCTCCACCTCGTGCACGACGACGCCGTAGCGGTCCACCACCTCGTCGCACACCGCGTACAGCACGGCGATCGGCCCGTGGTGCAGCATCTCCGGGTCGGACTCCAGCCGGTCGCGGACGGGGCCGAGGGGGTTGCCCGCGCCGTGCCGGACGGTCACCACGAAGTCGCGGCCGAGGAACAGCATGATCTCCCCGACCTCGATGTCGGAGGTCTCCTCGACGTAGCTCAGCGTCTTCAGCACGACGAACAGGGTGTCGTCGTAGCGTTCCAACTTCGGCCGCTGGTGCGCCGACACCGCGTCCTCGGCGGCGAGCGGGTGCAGTTTGAGCTCGTCCCGGACCAGGTCGAACTCCTCGGCGCTGGGCTCGAACAGGCCGATCCAGACGAAGCAGTCGCCCTGGCTGCGGGCGGTGTCGAACGCGTCGCTGATGTCGCCGTCGAGGTCCCTGCGGACACCGTCGGCGTAGATGGCCTTGTCCACAATCATGTCGGGCATTGTTGCGCGAACGCTGAAGAATATGCGGGCTGCGCCGGGAAAAGTTGGTCTCGTAGAGTGCTCGCTGTGACGACCCTTCTGCTCGTGCGGCACGGCCGCACCGCGCTGACCGGACCGGTGCTGGCCGGCTGGACGCCCGGCCTCGGCCTGGACGACCGGGGCCGCGCGCAGGCCCGCGACCTGGCGGAGCGGCTGGCCGGGACGCCGCTGGCGGCCGTGGTGTCCAGCCCCCTCGACCGCTGCCTGCAGACCGCCGAGGCCGTCGCCGCCCGCACCGGGACCGAGAAGATCGAGGTGGACGAGCGGTTCGGCGAGGTCCGCTACGGCGACTGGACGGGCCGTCCACTGAAGGAGCTCGCCGAGGAGCCGCTGTGGCGGGTCGTCCAGGAGCATCCGAGCGCGGTGGTGTTCCCCGGCGAGCGGGGGGAGGCGCTCGCCGACGCTCAGCGCCGCGCGGTCGCCGCGGTCCGCGACTGGAACGCCCGGATCGCCGCCGAGCACGGCCCGGACGCGCTCTACCTGGTGTGCAGCCACGGCGACATCATCAAGGCGGTCGTCGCCGACGCGCTCGGCCTGCACCTGGACCAGTTCCAGCGGATCCAGGCCGACCCCGCCTCGCTCACCGCCGTCCGCTACACCGAGACCCGCCCGTTCCTGGTCCGGCTGAACGACACCGGCGGGGAGACCGCGTCGCTGCTGCCGAAGCCGCCCGGCGACGCGCCAGGCAGGGAGGGTGACGCGGCGGTCGGCGGCGGCGCGTAGGGTCTGGTGTCATGCCGGTCATCTCCTACGAACTGCCGGACCGCTTCGTCGCCGGGACGGTCGGCGAGCCCGGCGGGCGCGCGTTCTACCTGCAGGCCCGCGAGGGCCGCCGCCTCACCAGCGTCGCGCTGGAGAAGTTCCAGGTCAGCCTGCTCGCCGAACGGCTGTCGGAACTGCTCGACGAGGTGCTGCGGCGCAGCGGCGGCGCCGCGCACGTGCCCGCGGTGACCCCCGAGGGGCTGCGCGACGACGAGCCGCTGGACGAGCCGGTCGAGGAGGAGTTCCGGGTCGGCACCATGGCGCTGGCGTGGGACCCCGACGACGAGCGGGTCGTCATCGAGGCGCAGGAGGCCACCGGCGACGAGGACGACGCCGAGGTCGGCGAGCCGGACCCGGCGATCGCGGTGCTGCGGGTGCGGATCACCGCCGCACAGGCCCGCGCGTTCGCCGAGCGCGCCCTGCAGGTCGTCGCCGCGGGCCGCCCGCCCTGCCCGCTGTGCGGGCTGCCGCTGTCCGCCGAGGGGCACGTGTGCCCGCGGCAGAACGGCTACCTGGGGTGACGCGCGCCGCGCGGCGGACG
>NZ_QURH01000702.1 GCF_003428695.1 Actinomadura logoneensis | reverse complement strand
GCGGCGCTCGACCCGGACCGACGCGTGCCGCGCGCCGAGCTCCGCCGCGCGGCCGAGCGCCGCCGCCGCGACCTCCGGGGGCGGCACGTCGGTGAAGACCGGGTCCAGGGTCATGCGCACCTCCGGGAACGCGTGGCGCGTCACTATATTTACATAAAGCCTTGACGGAGTTCACGGTTGACGGCCGCCGCCCTCCGGGGTTATCCAGGGAGGCGACGCGAGACCCCCGCCTCCCCCTGTCCACAGGCGAAGAAGGCACCCAGGCCCGGTCCGGCCAGAGCCGTCCGACCGGGTCGGCAGGCATGCGTCCGCGCTTCCCTTCGGGATATGCTTGTGAAGTGGAACGCGGAGGTTCGGTCATGAAGCAGCAGCGTCGCAACTACGGTCAGTACTGCGGCCTCGCCGGAGCGCTCGACGTGGTCGGCGAGCGCTGGACGCTGCTGATCGTGCGCGAGCTGCTCACCGGCCCGTGCCGCTACAACGAACTGCAGGCCAACCTGCCCGGCATCGGCACCAACCTGCTGGCCGAGCGGCTGCGCTTCCTGGTCGACACCGGGCTCGTCCGGCAGCGTGCCAAGGACGGGTCCAAGGTGAAGATGTACGAGCTCACCACGCAGGGGGAGGGGCTGCGCGAACCGGTGCTGGCGCTCGCCCGCTGGGGCCTCGGCCTGCTCGGCGCCCCCACCTCGGAGGACGTCGTGCGCCCGCGCTGGGGCGCGCTCGCCGTCGAGGCGATGATCGACCCGTCGCTCGCCGGGCCCGACGAGCGGTACGAGTTCCGCATCGACGACGAGGTCTTCCACATCGACGTCACCGACGGGAAGGTGAGCGTCCGGCACGGCAAGTCCGCGCTCGACCCCGCGCTGGTCGTCACCACCGACGCCCGCACGTTCGTCGAGATCGGCTCCGGGCGGCTCAGCCCGCTGGAGGCGACGCTCACCCACCGCCTCACCATGGACGGCGACCCCGAGGCCACCCTGCGCTGCTCCCGCCTGCTCGGCCTGGTCGGCTGACCTGCCGCCGCGCCCGCCCCACGCCGTCCGCCCCCGCGCCGGGTACTCGGCGGACGGGGCTCCGGGAGTCGGCGGGTGGCCGTTCCGCGACCGGGTGTAGCGGATTCCCGGGGTTCGGCAACCGTCCCGAGCGTCCCCTCCGCCTCTCCTCCGGGGCAGGCTCCTCTGGCTTGACTACATCTTAGTGAAGTGATCCCCTGGACGGGCACGAACGATATCCCCTCGTGCGCCGTTCGGGCGGATCGCGGTCTCCTGACCGCCCGCCCTGACTCGCAGCGACCTCGGCGCCCTCCCGGGCCCACACCGAGAACGGATGAGGTGCGCGATGCCGGAACAAGCGGGCGCGGACGCCGTGCCCCGGAGGCGGTCACACGGCGCGGCACGGGGCCCCGCACCGGTGCCCGAGCGGCCGTTCCTCACGGCGGGGCCGCTCACCTCGTTCGCGTTCGGCGTCGAGTCCGCGCTGGGGCGCCGTCCGCTGCGCTACCTGGTCGCCCGCCGATTCACCCCCGGAGCGCCGGAAGACGTCCCCGACACCGCGGGGCACGAACCAGGCGACGCATGGCACGAACCAGGCGCCGCAGGGCGCGAACCGGGCGCCGCAGGGCGCGAACCGGGCGCCGCAGGGCGCGGGCCAGGAGCCGTATCCGCCGTGCCGGCGGTGTCCGGTGTGGTCGCCCCTCCACCCCGCGCCGCCCTGACCTTCCTGTTCGTGCTCGAGCCGGACCAGCTCGCCGGGACGTACGTGACCATCCGCGAGGACCGGGTCCACGCCGACTGCCAGGTGTGGACGTACGTGCCGACCATGCGCCGCGCGGTGCGGATCGTCGAGCGGCACGTCTTCGGCTGCCTGCCGCTCACCCAGGTCGGCTACCTGGACCTCATGGCGTGGCGGCACCCCGCGCTGGGCGACGTCCCGGAGGACCGGGAGGCCGACGTCTCGTGGAGCGGCTGGCCCGGCGCGCGGGCGCGCTGCTACCTCGGCCCGGCCTCCTCGCCCGGCCTGACGGTGACCGAGGCGGTGGACCCCGGCAGCGGGACGGTCGTCGCCCGATCGGTGGACCGCCGCGGCGTGCCCGAGCGGCGCTGGCAGGTGCTCGCCCCCGGCCCGCCCGAGCTGCCCGCCCGGATCGGCGTGCGCCGTCCGGACGCGGGCCCGGCCACCGAGTTCCGCCGCCTGGGGGACCCGGTGGAGGTCCCCGCCGAGGTTTTCGACGAGGGGCCGCACGCGCTGCGGGAGGCGGTCGGCCGCCGCATCCCCGCCCTGGCCCCCGCGCCCTGACGCCCGCCATGCGATCCCGGATCGGGACGGCCGGCGGAGCGTGCGGCCGACTGCGCGGCGGGGCACCCGACGAGATGCCCGGTGGAACCGCAGGCGAGAAGCACAGTGGAACCGCAGGCGAGAAGCACAGTGGAACCGCTGGCGACATGCGCGGTGGAACCGCAGGCGACATGCGCGGTGGAACTGCGGACGAGACGCGCGGTGGGGCGGCACGCGAGATGCCCAGTGGGGCCGGAGCCGAGGTGCGCGGTGGAACCGGACGCGAGATGCGCCGTGGGGCCGCACGCGCGGTGCGCGGTGGGGCAGCGGGTGGGGTGCGCGGTGGGCGGTGCGGGCGTGCGCCGGTGCGGCGCACCGCGCGGGTCGTGCTGGTGTGCGTCCCGGCCGTCCCGAGGATCGCGGTCGCGGCGCTGCGCCCGGACGGGCGGCGGCGTTCCGCGCGCGTCGCCGGGGAGGTCGCGAGGCTGCTGGAACGGCTCGGTGGCGCGTTCGTCAAGGCCGGGCAGCTCCTCGCCACCCGCGTCGACCTGGTGGGGGAGCCGTTCGCGGCGGCCCTCGGCCGGCTGCACGACGACGTCCGGATCGACCCCGTCCCCCCGCTCCCCGAGCGCTTCCGGGACTGGACGGCCCGTCCGGTCGCGGGCGGCTCGGTCGCGGTGGTGTACCGGGCGTGGCCGCCCACCGCCGGACCCGCCGACCCGGCCGTCGCGCTCAAGGTGAAGCGGCCGGGCGCGGCGGCGGAGCTCGCGGGGGACCTGGCGCTGCTGCGCT
>NZ_QURH01000700.1 GCF_003428695.1 Actinomadura logoneensis | reverse complement strand
CGTGACGCTGACCGCGCTCGCGCCGGACGCGTCCGCCGCCGCGCCCGGCCGGCCGGCCGGGAACCGCGCCGGGCGGCCGTCCGCCCAGATCCGGGACGGCGAGACCCAGCCGGTGTTCTCCCGCGCGGACGCGATCAGCCAGACGGTGAACATCGAGACCGCCGTGGACAGCGACCGCGACGGCAGGCGGGACACCGTCCAGCTGCGGATCATGCGCCCCAAGGAGACCGGCCAGGGCCTCCGGGTGCCGACGATCATGGAGCCCAGCCCCTACTGGGCGGGCATCCTGGACGTCCCGAACCACCCCGTGGACCTCGGCGGGGCGCGCGGCCTGGCCGCCACCCGGTTCCAGCGGAACCTCGCCGACGTCTTCCCCGGCTACTACGACAACTACTTCCTGCCGCGCGGCTACGCCGTCGCGGACCTGGACAGCCTCGGCACCGGCGGCTCGACCGGCTGCCCGACGTCCGGCGCGCGCAACGAGCAGGCGGGCGCGAAGGCGGCGGTCGACTGGCTGAACGGCCGGGCCCGCGGCTGGGCACCGGACGGCACGCCCGTGAAGGCCGACTGGTCCACCGGCAACGTCGGGATGATCGGCCAGTCCTACGACGGCACGCTGCCGAACATGGCCGCCGCGACCGGCGTGGACGGGCTGAAGGCCATCGTCCCGATCGCCGGCATCTCCAACTGGTACGAGTACTACCGCGACAACGGCGGGGTGATCGCACCCGGCGGTTACCAGGGCGAGGACCTGGACGTGCTGGCCAAGGCCGTCCTGACGCGCCGGAACCCGGAGGTCTGCAAGCAGGTCATCGACGAGATCGAGGCCCGCCAGGACCGTGGGACCGGCGACTACAGCCCCTTCTGGGACGAGCGCAACTACGTGAAGGACGCCAAGCGGGTCAAGGCGGCCGTGATGGTGGTGCACGGGCTCAACGACTGGAACGTCAAGACCGAGCAGTCCGTCCGGTGGTGGAACGCGCTGAAGGAGGCGGGCGTCCCGCGCAAGCTGTGGCTCCACCAGGCCAACCACGCCACGCCGTTCCGCTGGCGGATCGACGAGTGGCTGAGGCAGACCCACCACTGGTTCGACCGGTACCTGTACGGCATCCGCAACGGCATCGAGAACGAGCCGAAGGTGGACATCGAGCGGCCGGACGGCTCGTGGCGGACGGAGCGGGACTGGCCCGTTCCCGGCACCCGCACGCTGCCCCTCAGCCTGAACGCCGGTCCCGGCGCGGGCGGGCAGCCGGGCATGCTGGCGTCCCGTCCCCGGCCGGGCGCGGCGCAGGCGTTCACCGACGAGGGCCGCACCCGCACCGCCGAGCAGCTGCTGGCGGGCGAGGACGCGGCCGACCCGAACCGGCTCGCCTACCTGACCGGGCCGCTGTCCCGGCCGCTGCGGGTGGACGGCATCCCGAAGGCCGAGATCCGCGCCTCGCTGGACGGCCCGTCGCCCTACCTGACCGCGCTGCTGGTGGACTACGGCACCGACACGCGGCCCACCGGCGCCCGGACCACCACGACCGACAAGGTCTGCTACGGCCAGAGCGTCCCCGGTGACGAGGGCTGCACCCTGCGCCAGGTGCCGGCCACCGAGACGGCCCCCTACAAGATCATCACGCGCGGGTGGCTGGACGCCCGCAACCGCTCCTCGATCTCCCGCAGCGTGCCGCTCACGCCCGGGAAGACGTACTCCTTCCGCTGGGACATGCAGCCCACCGACTACACGGTCAAGGCCGGGCACCGCCTCGGGGTGATCGTCCTGTCCACCGACCACGACTACACCCTCCGGTATCCGGCGGGCACCTCCGTCACCGTCCGGCCGGGCGTGAGCCGCGTCCTGCTGCCGGTCGCCCCGGACGGCGGCGCCTCACCGCGGTAAACGAAAATTCCGGAATCCGCGCCAAGGACTGGCCGGAATCCGGAACTCTCCGCAAGAATGACACCGCCGTGCGGACGGGCGCGCCGTCCGCACGGCGGTTTTCTCTTCTTGACCGAATGGGAAGTGGAACGTTCCGAGCGCGCCACGTTGCGAGTGCGCCGACCTTCCGAGCGACCGACCTTCCGAGCGACCGACCTTCCGAGTGCGACAGAGCCGCCGCGCACCGGGATTTCCGAAACGTCCCGCGAGCCCTTACGGCGCTTCCAGGAGCCCCTGCGGGGCCGCCGGGGTCAGCCCCGGAAGGCCGCGGCCAGCGCGCGGAGCCGGACGACCTGCTCGCGGCGCTCGGCGGCGCACTGCTCGGCCAGGGTGTTCTCCGGCGCCGCCAGCAGCAGCCGCTTGGTGGCGACGGCCGCCTCGGCGTTGACGGCGAGCAGCTGGGCCGTCAGCTCCTCCAGCGCCGCGTCCAGGCCGCCGGACGGGACGACCCGCTCGACGAGGCCGAGCCGGGCGGCCTCGGCGGCGTCGACGGTCCGGGCGGTGAGGCACAGCTCCAGCGCCCGGTTGACGCCCACGATCTCGACCAGGGGCTTGGTGCCGGTCAGGTCCGGCACCAGGCCGAGCGCGGGCTCCTTCATGCAGAACCCGGCGTCCTCGGCCGCGATCCGGATGTCGCAGGCCAGCGCCAGCTGGAAGCCGCCGCCGATCGCGTGCCCGTGCACCGCGGCGACCGTGACGATCTCGGGGGCGCGCAGCCAGGTGTAACCCTCCTGCAGCTCGGCGATGAACGCGTCGCCGGTCGCGTCGTCGGCGCCGAACGGGAACCCGCCCTCGCCGCCGGAGAACATCGACAGGTCGATGCCCGCGGAGAACGACGGCCCGTCGCCGCGCAGCACGACCACCCGCACCTCCGGCGGCAGCGCGCGGCCGATGGCCGCCAGCGCCCGCCAGGTGGCGAAGGTCATCGCGTTGCGCCGCTCGGGCCGGGCGAGCGTGACGGTCGCGACCGCGCCGTCCAGCTCGAGCCGCAAGCCTCCCTCGGCGAGCTCCGCCTCGTCCGGCAGCCGGACGGCCGTCCCGCCGGGTGCCCCGCCGGTCGGCCCGGTGGGCGCCCCGCCGGCCGGTCCCGCCGTCGTGGCCGGTTCCGGCCGCCGCAGCTCCGCGTCCGCCATG
>NZ_QURH01000699.1 GCF_003428695.1 Actinomadura logoneensis | reverse complement strand
CCGGTCCTGGACCGGGCGGCCATCCCCCATATGAGGAGTATCCGCACTATGGAGCACCAACTCACCCTGATGGCGGTCCACGCCCACCCCGACGACGAGGTCCTGGGGACCGGCGGGGTGCTGGCGCGGGCCGCCGCCGAGGGCCACCGGGCCGTCCTGGTGACCTGCACCAACGGCGAGCAGGGCGACGACGCGAACGGGCGGAAGCCGCAGGACGAGGGGCACGACGCCGAGGGCGTGGCGCGCGTCCGGCTGGCCGAGCTGCGCGAGTCGACGTCCATCCTGGGCATCGAGCACGTGGAGCTGCTCGGCTACCGCGACTCGGGCATGGTCGGCTGGGCCGCGAACGAGGACCCGCGGGCCTTCGCCAACGTCCCGGTCGAGGACGCGGCGGCCCGCCTGGCGGAGCTCATGGAGCACTACCGTCCGGACGTCGTGGTCACCTACGACGACAACGGCAACTACGGCCACCCGGACCACATCCAGGCCCACCGGATCGCGGTCGCGGCGGCCGAGAGCACCGGCATCCCCCGCAAGTTCTACGAGACCGCGGTGCCGCGCTCCGGAATCCAGACGATGTTCGAGGAGGCGAAGAAGGCCGGCGTGGATCTGGGGGACGAACTCCCCGACGACTTCGGCACCCCGGACGAACTGATCACCACCGTGGTGGACGTGTCGGCGCACGCCGTGCGCAAGCGCAAGGCGCTGGAGGCGCACGCCAGCCAGGGCGAGAACATCTTCCTGCTGCGCCTCCCGGAGGAGGTCCAGGCCCGGGTGTTCGGCTTCGAGGCGTTCGTCCGCCGGTACAGCCGGGTCGACGCCGAGCTGCCCGAGACCGACCTGTTCGCCGGCCTGCGCGACTGACCCGCCTCATCGCGCCCGGCCCGCGCCCGCGGTCCGGGCCGGTGAGCGCCCGGCCCGCCCCATTGAGCGTTCGGCCCGTTGAGCGTTCAGCTCGTTGAGCGTTGTGCCCATTGAGCCTCGGTCCGTTGAGCGTCCGGCCCGTTGAGCCTTCGGCCCGCTGGGTGTCCGGCTCCGGGAGTGCGGGGCCGGGTGAGCCCTTGACCGGGCCGGTGGACATGGGCGGACCAGGACGCCTTCCCTCAGCGGCACTCTTCCTTCAACGGCTCCGGGGCCCGCGGCGGGCGGCGGCCCTGTAGTGGTCGAGGACGTCCTGGCGCAGGAGGTAGCCGAAGCCCGCCCTCTGCAGCCGCAGCACCAGCGCCCCTTGGTCGACGCCGAGCGCGGCGGCGGTGTGGTCGAGCCGCCACTCGTTCGCGGCGAGCGTGCTCAGCAGGTGACCGCGGCGGATCTGGCTCTCGGACAGCCGGAACGTCTTGAGGTAGGCGAGCCGTGTGCCCTCCCCCTCGCCCACGGTGATCTGCTCACCGATGTGGTTGGGCCGTCCGGGCGTGAAGGCGGGCAGGAACCGGTAGAGCCGGGCGTCCCGCATCCGCTGGACCTCCTCGGCCCGGCCGCCGCCCTCGAAGACCTCCTCCGCCATGACCCGGTCGTGGAAGTCGGCCCATCCGCGCATCCGCCGCTCGGCCTCGGCGCGCAGGTCGGCCGGGGTCCGGACGGCCGTCTCGTCGATCGGCTCGGCGAGGTCGCGGACGGGAAGCCAGAGCCGCCCGTACTGGTGGACGAGCTCGCCGAACAGGTCCTCGACGAGGGTGGCGTGCAGGGCCCGGTAGTCGTCCGGGTGCGGGACGACGAACGCGCTGGCCAGGGCGTCCGCCACGTACACGAGGACACCGCACTGGCCGGGGTGGATCTCGAAGATCCGCAGGGCGTCGGCCAGCCCGGGGACCTGCGCTCCGGTGTAGGCGCCCTCCTCGCGCGGCGACAGCCCCGACGCGATCGCCCGGCGCGACCACTCCTCCCACGCGATCTCGGGACCGCCGAAGTGCAGCGCGAGGTAGCCCTCGACGGCCAGGTGCAGCGGAAGGAAGCGCAGGCGGTCGGCCGCCACGCGGCGCGCCATCCGGCGGCGCACCCTGATCGGCAGGCCGGGCGGCGCCGTCCCCTTGTCGTCGCGCGCCAGCAGGCGCGTCCCGTAGGACGCGGTCGCCGTGTCGCCGTCGGACTCCCAGCGGGCGACGAAGGCGTGCGGGATGTAGGAGATGTAGTGGGTGCGGTCGCCGACGTCCACGATGGACGGCTCGTCGTAGGCGCGGCGGTCGAGCCGCAGTCCCTCGATCGGCTCCTCCCGGGCCAGCGGCACCAGGCGGATCGAGTTCCAGACCTGCGCGGGCAGGGTCACCAGCCCGGCCTCGCGGATCCAGCCCGGTCCGCGCCAGAGCGCGACGTCCCAGGTGGGGTCGGGCGGAAGGTCGGCCCTCACGGCGCCTCCCTCGTGACGGTCCCGATGTCGCCGGTCCCGGTGCCGGCGGTTTCGTCGGCCGTGCTCTCAGTGTCGCTCGCCGAGGTGGCGTCCGCCGGGGCGAGGAAGCGGGCCATGCGGGCGTCGAGATGGGCGCGGAGTTCGGGCAGCCCGACGCGTCCCTCGGCGAAGCGGGCCAGCTCGACGAGGGTGAGCAGATCCTCGGCGTCGCGGACGCCCGCCGTGGGGACGGTCGGGGCGAGCCGGCGCACGTCGAAGTCCGCGGCGTCGTAGACCGGGTTGAGGTGGGTGATCGAGACGCGGCGGTCCGGGTCGATGCGGGTCCGCCAGACGCGCAGGATCTCGGCGGCCAGTCCGGGCGGAGCGTTGTCGAAGCCGTCGGAGATGATCACCAGGCGGTCGGGGGCGGTGTCGAGGCCGTCGAGGACGCGCGTACCGAGCGGCGTGGGGCCGAACGGGTACAGCAGCAGCGCGTCGGTGCGGCCGGACGTCCAGAACGGGAGGTACTCCCCCGCGAGCGCCTCAAGCAGGAAGTGCCCGCCGAGCGCGACCGCGAGGGGCCGCCGCCGCTTATGGGCCGAGCCGACCGTGGAGAAGCTGTCGTCCAGGACCGCGGCGACGCGGCCCCAGCGCCCCGCCTCGGGGCCCGCGGCCCGGCGGGCGGCGGCGCGCAGG
>NZ_QURH01000694.1 GCF_003428695.1 Actinomadura logoneensis | reverse complement strand
GCGCCGCACCCGGTGAGCCGGCGGAGGGCGGCGCCCTGGCGATCCTGCGCGGGCTCGCCGCCGAGCGCGCCGAGCTGCCCGCCGAGACCGTCGCCGACGGCAGCCGCCTCCTGGACGACCTGCACCTCAGCTCCATCACCGTCGGCCAGATCATGAACCAGGCCGCGCTGGCGCTCGGGGTGAAGCCCGGCAGCGCGCCCACCAACTTCGCCACCGCCACCCTCGCCGAGCTCGCCGAGGTCCTCGACGGCCTCGCCGGATCGGGCGGCGGCGCGCCGGAGACCCCGGTCGTCACGGGCGCGGCGTCCTGGGTGCGCGCGTTCTCGATCGACCTGGACGAGGCGCCGCCCCCGGCCGTCCCCGACGACGCGCGCGACGGGACCGCCGGGGAGTGGCGGGTGTTCGCGCCGGACGGCCACCCGTTCGCCGAGCCGCTGGCGCGGGCGCTGCGGGACGCGCGGATCGGCGCGGGCGTGCTGGTCTGCCTGCCGCCGGACTGCGCCGAGGCCGACCTCGGCCCGGCCCTCGACGGCGCGAAGGCCGCGCTGGGCGGATCGCGCCTCGTCCTCGTCCAGCACGGGCGCGGCGCCGCGGCGATCGCCAAGACCCTCCGGCTGGAGGACCCGCGCGTCAAGGTCACCGTCGTGACCGTCCCGCCGCCCACGGACACGGACACGGACGCCCCCGCGGAGGAGGCCGCTCCGGTCGTGGAGCGGGTCGTGGCCGAGGCGGCGGCGACCACGGGCTTCAGCGAGGTCCGGTACGACGCGGCGGGGGTGCGGCGCGTGCCGACCCTGCGTCCGCTGCCCGTCCGGCCCGCCCGGACGGCCGCGCCGCTGGGCGCGGACGACGTCGTGCTGGTCACCGGCGGCGGCAAGGGCATCACGGCCGAGTGCGCGCTCGCGCTCGCCGAGGACTCCGGCGCGGCGCTGGCGGTGCTCGGCCGCTCCGACCCGGCCGCGGACGCCGAGCTGGCGGCCAACCTCGCGCGGATGACCGGGCGGGGACTGCGGGTCCGGTACGTCCGCGCGGACGTCACCGACCCGGCCGCCGTCCGCGCGGCCGTCGCGGAGGCCGAGCGCGACCTCGGCCCGGTGACCGGCGTCCTGCACGGGGCCGGGCGCAACGAGCCCGCCGCGCTGCACGGCCTGGACGAGGCCGCGCTGCACGGCGCGCTCGCGCCCAAGGTCGGCGGCCTCCAGGCCGTCCTGGACGCCGTGGACACCGGCCGGCTGCGGCTGCTGGTCACCTTCGGCAGCATCATCGGCCGCGCCGGGCTCGCCGGGGAGGCGCACTACGCGCTGGCCAACGAGTGGCTCGCCGAGCTCACCGAGGCGGTCGCCGGATGGCACCCGGACTGCCGCTGCCTCTGCCTGGAGTGGTCGGTCTGGTCGGGCGTCGGGATGGGCGAGCGGCTGTCGGTCGTGGAGTCCCTGGCCCGGGACGGGATCACCGCGATCCCGCCGGACCGGGGCGTCGAGCTCATGCGCCGCCTGCTCGCCGACCCTGACGTCCCGCCGGTGGTCGTGGTCAGCGGACGCACCGGACGCGTCGACACCGTCCGGCGGGCCGCGGGCGAGCTGCCGCTGCTGCGCTTCCTCGGCCGCCCGCTCGTCCACTACCCGGGCGTCGAGCTGGTCACCGAGGTGGAGCTGAACGCGGGCACCGACCACTACCTCGCCGACCACCTGCTGGACGGCAACCTGCTGCTGCCCGCCGTGTTCGGGATGGAGGCGATGGTCCAGGCCGGGACCGCCGCCGCCGGCCGCACCGACCTGCCGGTGATCGAGGCCGCCGAGTTCGAGCGCCCGGTCGTCGTGCCGCCGGACGGGACGACGGTCGTCCGGGTCGCGGCGGCCGTCACCGACGACGGGACCGTCGAGGTGGCGCTGCGCAGCGCCGAGACCGGGTTCGCCGCCGACCACTTCCGCGCCCGGCTGCGCTTCGACGCCGGGGACGTCCCGGACGGACCGCCGGAGCAGGCCGCCGACGGGGTGCCGGGCGTCGCGCTCGACCCCGCCGCCGACCTCTACGGGCCGGTGCTGTTCCAGGGCGGGCGGTTCCAGCGGCTGCGCGGCTACCACCGCGCGGCGGCCCGCCGGGTGGACGCCGACGTCGCGGTCGAACCCACCGACTGGTTCGCCGGGTTCCTCCCGGACCGGCTGCTGCTCGGCGACCCCGGGATGCGGGACGCCCTGATGCACGGCAACCAGGTCTGCGTCCCCGACGCGACGCTGCTGCCGACCGGCATCGAGCGGCTGCACCCGGCCGGGGACCGCGCGTCCGGCGAGGGCGTGCTGCGGTACTGCGCCACCGAGCGGCACCGCGACGGCGACACCTACGTGTACGACATCGCCGTCCGCGACTCCGAGGGCCGGGTCGTCGAGCGCTGGGACGGGCTGCGGCTGCAGGCCGTCCGGCGCACCGACGGCAGCGGCCCGTGGGCGCCGCCGCTGCTCGGCCCCTACCTCGAACGCGCCGTCGAGGACGTCCTGGGCCTGACCGCCGCCGTCGCCGTCGAGCCGGACGATCCCGGCGTCCCGATGGCATCGGACCCTGACGGCTCGGACGGCGGCCCGGACGGCTCGGGCGGTTCCGGCGCGGCGGGCGGAAGCGTCGAGGCGCGGCGGGCGCGGACGGCGCTCGCGGCCTCCCGGGCCCTCGGGCGGCCCGTCACCGTGCGGTATCGCGCGGACGGACGGCCCGAGACGGACGCGGCCGGCGTGCTGTCGGCCGCGCACGGCGCCGGGGTCACCCTGTGCGTCGCGTCCGACACCACGGTGAGCTGCGACGTCGAGACCGTCGCGGACCGGTCCGAGGCGGACTGGGCCGGGCTGCTCGGCCGGCACCGCGACCTCGCCGGCCTGCTCGCGGGCGACCTCGGCGAGGACCACGGCACGGCCGCGACCCGCGTGTGGGCCGCCGCCGAGTGCCTGCGCAAGGCGGGCCTGCCCGACGACGCGCCGCTGACCGCCGCCGGGCGGCCCCGGCCG
>NZ_QURH01000698.1 GCF_003428695.1 Actinomadura logoneensis | reverse complement strand
CCCGGCTCGGCGACGGCCGACGGCGGCCCGGCGGCGGCCCGGCGGCGGCTTGCCCGCGGCTCGCTGAAGGCATTGGGTCCCTGGCCCCATGGCACCCGCCTGACCTGCGGGAGCGTCGGGCGCCTTGGGTCTTCGGGCCCTGTCCGGACGGTTCCCACTCGGTTAGCGTCCGATCATGCCCCCCGAACCGACGGCGGTCGAGGCCGCTCCCGCGACCCCGGTCGAGACGCCGCCCGCGACGCCCCGGCGCGCGCCGGGTCCGGCGCTGACGGCGGCGGCGGTCTGGGCGGTGGGGCTCCCGCTCGCGTTCTGGCTGCCGTCCCGGCTGGACGTCGATCCGTTCGTGCAGCGGTCGGCTGACCTGCCGCTCGCCGTGCTCCTCGGCGGGACGCTGCTCCTGACGGTCGTGGGGCTGCGCCACCGGGGCGGACGGCTGATCGGCGCGGCGGCGGGGGCGCACGCGGCGTACACCGCGCTGGTGGTGCGCTGCGCGCTGTCGGGGACGCCGTTCGGTTACAGCGGCTTCTCGGCCGCCGGGGACCGGGTCTCGGTGATGGGCGACGCGGGGCGCATCGCGGCGATGGCGACCCGGTACACCGTCAACTGGAAGTCCTCGGACGGCATCGTCGGGACCGTCCCTTCCGAGTATCCGCCGCTCTACCCGTACCTCATCGGGAAGACCGCCTGGCTGCTGGACGTCCCGGCGTGGAGGCTGCTCGGCGCGGCGCAGGCGGTGACGCTCTCGCTGGGGCTGCTGCTCGCGTTCGTCCTGTGGGCGCGGATCGTCCCGGCGGGCGCGGCGCTGCTGATCGGGCCGCTGGTGCTGGCGGCGTGCGCCGAGCCCGCCAAGGCGTACGAGTTCTTCACCCTCGCCGTGCTCGTCCCGCTGGTGCTGAACACGGTGGCGCGGCCGGAGCGCGGACGGCTGCACTGGGCCTGGGCGGGTCTCGGGTACGGGCTGGTGGTCCTGGTCTACTACGGGTACGTCGTGTTCCTGGCGATCGGCGTCGCGGCCATCGGCCGGCGAGCGTGGCGGAGCGAACCCGACCGGCGCGGTCTCCTGCTGTACCTGGCGAAGACCACGGCCGTCACCGCCGTCCTCTCGTCGTGGTTCGTCGTCCCCTACCTGTGGGCCATGCTGCGCGGCGGGCAGCAGGTCGGCGACATGTACTCCAGCGCGGAGGCGTCCGGGAACCCGCTCACCTTCCTGCAGTTCGCGGGCCTCGGGCCGGTCCAGTTCCTCGGGCTGCTGGCGCTGCTCTGGTACGCGCGGACGCGCTGGTGGGCCTGGTCGCTGCTCGCGATGGTCGGCGGCGCGTACGCCTACCTCGCGCTCAGCATGGTCCGCTGGGTCCTGACGGCGCACAACGGGCTGTTCTACTACGTGCGGCTCCCGGTCGCGGCGTGCCTGATCGCCGGGGCCGTGCTGGGTGTCCGCGAGGCCGTCCCGGCGCTCGCCGAACGGCGCGGGCGCCTGCTCGCCCCGTGGGCGGGTGTGCTCGCGGCGGGGCTGGCCGCCGTCTTCGCCGGATACGGGTTCTGGACGGCGAACATGCCGGTGAACCGCTGGGAGGACCACCTCGGCTACGGCTCGGTCCCCGACTACACCCGCACCAAGCGGTTCAACTGGGAGGCCGCACGCGCGCACGCCATGTTCCTTCCGGACGGCAGCCGTCCCGAGCACGCCGCCGCGACCGACCCGCTGCTCCCGGTCATGCGCCGGGAGGGCCGGCTCCGCGCCCTCCCGGTGGACGCGATCCGGCGGATGGTCGAGCAGGTGCGTCCGCGCGACCGGACGCCGAGCACGCTCTCCTATGACGAGCAAGTGTTCGTGTTCCTGCCGTGGAACGGCTACCTCGGCGTGGACCGGGTCGCCGCGTACGGGCCGACGAGGTGGCCGGACCGGTTCGCGGAGCTGCGGAAGCTGGCAGGGACCGGGCCGTCCGGGTTCGCGGCGGCCTCCGCGCGGACGCGGTTCGGGTCGATCGACGTGTTCGTCCTGGAGAAGGACGGCGCGGGGGTCGTCTGGCGCGGGATCCAGGCGCCCGCCCCCTCCGACGTCCGGTTCGACTACGCGCAGTTCAAGGACTTCGTGACCAGGGACGTCGGCAACGGCACCTTCGTCGCCGTCCGGCGGCCCTGATGCCCGCCGCCGGACGGCCCGCACACGGGCGGCGGCGCTCCCGTCCCCGTGAGGAAGGGGCGGGCGCATGACGCTGACCGCCGGGCGGCCCGCGTCGCGGGAGCGCCGTTCGCCGCGTCCGCCGGGAATGTTCTGGCTGGTCGCCGCCGGTTACGTCCTGCACGTCGGGGTGCGGATCGCACTCTCGTGGGGACGGCACAGCCCGGTGTTCCTCCCGGACGAGGCGGGCTACCTGGTGGCGGGCCGCTGGCTGGCGGGCGGTCCCGGCATGGACCTCACCGGGCAGACGTTCTACCAGGCGGGCTACTCGCTGCTGTTCACGCCGGTGTACTGGTTCACCCACTCCCCCGCGACCGTGTACCGGACGGTCCTGGTCCTCAACGCGGTGGTCGGCGCGCTCGCGTTCCCGCTCGGACGGGCGTTCCTGGTCCGGTGCGGGCTCGGGCGGCACGAGAGCGTCCTGCTGGCCTGGGCCGCCGCGTTCCTGCCCGCCGTGACGCTGTACAGCACGACCGCCATGACCGACGCGGTGCTGCCCGTCCTGGTGCTCGGCTGGCTGCTGGCGCTGGACCGGTTCGTCCGGACGGGCGGACGCGCGTGGGGAGTCGCGTCCGGCCTGCTCGCGGCGTACATGTACGCGACGCACATGCGCGGAATGATCATCCTGGCCGTGCACTGCGCGGTCGTGGCGGCGCTGTTCGTGCTGCGCCGGGCTCCGCGCGTGGCCGCCGGCTGGCTGCGGCGCGAGGACGCCGGGAAGGCGTGCGACGAGGACGCCGGGGCTGTGCGGGACGAGGGCGCCGGCGCGGCTCGGGGCAAGGGCGCCGGGTGGCGGCCCGCT
>NZ_QURH01000695.1 GCF_003428695.1 Actinomadura logoneensis | reverse complement strand
GGCCGGGCCCCCGCCACGCGCGTGTCCCCTGCCCTGACCGGCACCGGCCCGGGTACCTCGGCGGTCAGCGGCGAACCGGCGGCGCGGGTCGCGGCGGCACTGGTCGCGGCGCGGGCCGCCTCGCCCGGATCGGGCTCGTGCTCCTGCGCCGCCAGGTGGGCGCGCTCCTTGAGCTGCTCGGTCCCCTGGTCCAGGTAGTGCTTGCCGACCACGGAGGCCGCCGTCGACACCACACTCATGAACGCGGCGCCGATGATCGTCCCGTACACCCCCAGGTAGGACGCCCCGTAGGCGGCGACCATGGTCGCCGCCCCGCTCGCGATCAGCTGTGTGGCGCTCAGGTCCGGCAGCTTCCGCTGCGCCATCGAATCTTCCTCCCTGCCCGATGAGATCTCCCTGTTCCCCCCACATCAGGAACTCACCGTGACTCCGGGGATGTTCCGGGGCACGACGTGACGATCGCAACGCCGAAGGGGCAGGGACGTCGAGATCGGGCGCGGAGCGCCACCGCGGCGGGGGCCGCGCCGCCGGGGACTGGAGGCGCGGGGCCCGGTCAGGCACAGTGTGGAAAAGGATCCACAAGAATCGGGTAGTCCGCTCCCGGCGGGCGCGCGGGACGGGCAAGCTTGGTCGGAGGCCCTCTTCACCGGCGTGATGAGGGCTTTGAGAGCGGCGATGTTCGGACATGCCGGGTACGGTGCTGGCAGCAGGTGTGTCCGAAAGAGAGACTCGGGAATCCGGGGGAAGGGCACGCATGCGCCCCTGGTGGGGACCGAACGACCGGCCGGCGCGTCCGCGGGGAGGCGGACTCGCGAACGGGCGTGTGGTTCGGCACCCCTCCGGTGCCGTTGGGACAGGGCAGGAAGGACACGCATGCAGGAGCTGCGCCTCGTCGCGGTCAGCGAGGACGGTACGTACCTCGTCCTGGCCACCGCGGGCCGAGGCACCCGGTTCACCCTGCCCGTCGACGACCGGCTGCGCGCAGCCGTGCGAGGGCACTTCTCCCGCCTCGGCCAGTTCGAGATCGAAGTGGAGAGTCCCTTGCGACCCAAGGAGATCCAGGCGCGCATCCGGTCCGGCGAGACCGCGGAGGAGATCGCCGAGTCCGCGGGCATCCCCGTCGAACGCGTCCGCTGGTTCGAGGGCCCCGTCCTGCAGGAGCGCGAGTACATGGCCCAGCAGGCGCAGCGGGTCGCGGTGCGCCGCCCGGGCGAGACCCAGCCCGGCCCGCCGCTCGGCGAGACCGTCGAGGAGCGCCTGGGCCGCGGCGGCGTCGACCTCGAAGAGGTCGAGTGGGACTCCTGGAAGTGCGAGGACGGCACCTGGCGCATCCGCCTGTCGTTCTTCGAGGGCGGCCGGCCGCACGCCGCCGAGTGGTCGTTCGACCCGCGCCGCCGGCACGTCACGCCGCTGGACGAGGTCGCCGCTCGGCTGACCGCCGTGGAGTGGGACGACGACGCCCTGTCCGACACCGTCACCCCGCTCGTGCCGCGCCGTCCGGCGATGAAGGTCGTCTCCGACTCCGGCGCGCCGTCCGGGCCGTCCGGCCGCGGGCGCGGACTGCCCGCCGACGACCACGCCGACCACCACACCGGCCACGCGGGCCACCAGCGCCCCGCGGAGGCGCGCCGCGCCTTCGACGCCGTCTCGTTCACCGACGACGCCCCGCGCTCGCTGGACGGCGTCCCGCGCGAGTTCCCGCTGCGTCCCGACGGCCCCGCCGCGCTCCGCCGCGACGACCCGCCCGTCCGCCCCGACCGGGAGACCGCCTCCCGCGACATCGCCGCCCGCGAGGCCGTGGCCCGCGAGGCGGCGATCCTGCGCGACACCGCCATCTCCCAGGACTCCGACTCCCTCGCCCCGCGCCGTCCGGCGCCCGCCCGCCCGTTCGGCGACCGCGACGACTCCGACCGGGACTACGGCCGGGACTTCGGCCGGGGTTCCGGCCGCGACGAGTTCGACCGCGAGCAGGGAGCGGGCGGCGGTGCGGCGCGTGACGCGTCCGTCCTGCGCGCGTCCGGGATGCTCCGCGACATCGACGACCCGTCCGAGAGCCGCGCGTCGGAGGACGTGCGGGCCGCCGAGAGCCGGCACGCCGCGGACGACCCGGGCCTGTCCCGGGGGGCGTCCGCATCCGACCGTCCGCGGACGTCCGAAACCGCGGGCTCGGTGGAGAGTCCACGCGCGTCCGAAGGCTCCCGTCCGGGCCAGAGCGAGCGGGGCGCCGGGGAATCCCGCGCGTTCGAGGGTTCGCGAGCAGGCGAAGGCCGCCAGGACGCGGCGGGCTCGCGGGCGGACGAGGGCGCCTCCGCGGGCGAGGGCTCGTCCGAGCGTGAGGCGACGCGCGTGACCGGAGAGTCGCGCCCCACCACCGACATGCCAGAGGCCGACGGCCGTGAAGCCGCAACCGCGCACGCGTCTGACGAGGATTCGGCGTCGGGAGAGGCCCGGAACGAGCCTGCCGGCTCCACCGAGGAGGCCGCCGACGCCCGCGCCGCGAGTGCGGCACGTGAGGCTTCGGCGGATTCCGTGTCCGCCGACCGCGAGGACTCCCGGGACGATGAGGCCGCGAGCGTGCGCGCCGAGACGTCCTCCGAGGCCGCCGGGTCCCGCGGCGACGCGGCCGCGCGGGAGGATGCGGGCCGCCGCGCCGAGGACGGCGACGCCCGGCGTCGGTCCGCCGCGGACGAGGATGACGAGGCCGCCGCCTCCGCGCGCGCCGGCAGGGCTTCGGCCGTCGAGCGTCCGGACGAGGACGCAGTGTCCGCTGGACGCGACGACGCGGCCGAGGCGGAGGCCGCGACGAAGGCGGCGGCCGAAGAGGCCGAGCGGGAGGCCGCCGAACGTGAGGCGGCGGCCGAGCGTGAGGCGGCCGAGCGGGACGAGGAGGCTACGCGCAAGGCCGCCGCGGCGGCCACGCGCAACGCGGCGGCGAGCGCCCGGAGCG
>NZ_QURH01000696.1 GCF_003428695.1 Actinomadura logoneensis | reverse complement strand
CGGTCGCTCCGAGCGCGGCCGGGGCGGTCGTGCCGGAAGCGACCGCCGCCGGTGCGGCCGGGGCGACCGCGAGGACGGCGGCGGCCGGCAGGCCGGTCGCGAGCCGGGTGATGGGACGTTTCATACCAACTCCTCATGGGCGAGACCTTCGCAGCGTTCTTCCCCAGAGGCGAACTCTTTGTAACTGTGCAGACACGAAGAGCTTCCTTCGGTCAACGGGCATATCAGTCAGGGGCGCGCCGGGCGGGCAGCGGCGAAGGGCTCGTGGGGCACGGACGGGTGCAGGCGATCCGTCAGGAAGGCCAGGATCTCGGCCCTGGCCCGCACGGTCGGATGGCCCTCCCGGTCGACCAGGTGGGCGGTGACGACGCTGTGCGGGGTCTGCACCACGTCGCGGAAGAACGGCGGCGGGTCGGTGTTGGCCGCGTCGCCCGACAGGACGCGGCCGTCGAAGGCGTCGCCGAGGAGCGCGCGGTAGGCGGCGAAGCGCCGGCCGGTGCACCAGCGGTCGTCGTCGAAGCGGTAGGCGAGGACGGTCAGCCCGTCGCGTTCGACGCGGTCGCGGATCGCCCGCGCGTCGTCCTCGCCGAGTTCCAGTCCGGCGGGGTCGTCCAGCGGCAGCGAGGGGTGGTTGACGACGGGCGCGACGACCGCCGGTTCGAGGGCCATGGTGAGGGCGAAGTTGCCGGTGAAGCAGAGGCCGATCGCGCCGACCCCCGGGCCGCCGCACTCGGCGTGGGCGCGGCGCGCCAGTCCCCGCAGCCACACCGCGACGGGGCTGGTGCCGCCTCCGCCGAACGCGCGGAACTCGGCGCTGACGCACGCGCGGCGGATGACGTCCCTGCCGTCCTCGACCGTGGGGTACGCGCCGTCCCGGCCGAACAGGGACGGGACGTACACGGTGAAACCGGCGTCCCGGATCCACCGGGCGAGGCGCAGGACGTCGGGGCTGATGCCCGGCATCTCCGGCATGAGGACGACGGCCGGTCCGGATCCGGCGGTGTGGACGGTCTTCTCGACGCCGTCCACGTCCACCGTCCGGCGGGAGAAGTCGGTGATCGGGTCGTCGCGCTGGTCTTCGGCGGTGCTCATGGCAGCCAGCGTCGCGCGGACGACCCTCGGCGCACGAGAGGCCGGATCGCCATGTATCGGGGTAATCTCGCCATCGGCGGCGGCTGCCGGACGGCCGTCCGGCGGGAGGAGGGCCGATGAGCGCGCTGCGGGTCGGTGTCCTGGCCTATCCGGGCTGTTTCGCGTCGGAGGTGTTCGGCGTCCCGGACCTGCTGACGATGGCCGCGCACGTCGCCGGTCCGCACCGGCCCGGCTTCGAGGTGTCGGTGGTCTCGCCCCGCCGCCGTGTCGCCGCGTCGGGCGGCGTGGCGCTGGCCGTCACCGCACCGCGCGAGGTGGACGTCCTGGTCGTCCCGGGCTTCGAGCTGCTGCCCGGCCTGGACCTGGACGCCAGGCTCGCCGCCCTCACCGCCGAGGTCGCCGTCGTCCGCGCGCACGCCGCCACGGGCGCCGCCGTCGTTTCCATCTGCGTCGGCGCGTTCCTGCTCGCCGAGGCCGGGCTGCTGCACGGACGGCAGGCCACCACGGCCTGGCTCTTCGCCGGAGAACTGGCCCGCCGCTGCCCCGGTGCCGACGTCCGGCCCGACCGCCTGGTCGTCACCGACCGGGGCGTGACGACCACGGCGGCGTTCAGCGCCATGTACGACTTCGCCCTGGGGCTGATCCGGCGGCACAGCGGGAGCGGGGTCGCGCGCACGACCGCGCGGATGGCGCTCCTGGACGACGCGCGCTCGTCCCAGACGCCCTACGTGGACGCGCGGCTCCTGCCCCGGCCCGGCGATGGGTTCGCCCGCCGGGTCATGCGGGAACTCGACCAGAACCTCGCCGCCCGGTACGACCTGGCCGCGCTGGCGGCCGTGTTCAACGTCAGCACCCGGACGCTGCTGCGCCGCTTCGCCGAGGAGACCGGCCAGAGCCCGCTCGCCTACCTCCAGGCGGCCCGCGTCCGGCGGGCCCGCCACCTGCTGGAGACCACCGACCGGACCGTCGCGGGCGTCGCCGCCGCCGTCGGCTACCGCGACCCGGGGACCTTCGCCGCCCTGTTCGCCCGGCACACCGGGCAGCGCCCCCGCGACTACCGCGCGGCCTTCCGCCGCCGCGACTGACCGGCCGTTCCCGGCCTCCTCCCCGGAGGACCGCCGGACGGCCCGGGCGGCGTCCTCGGGCATGGCCCGCCCGCAGGCGTCCGGCCCCCGTGGGGGATGATGGTGACGGGAGTGGGAAGACGGCCGGAAGGGGACTGGCCATGGTGACACCGCTGCAGAGCGCCGCCCGCCGGCTGTGGGGTCTGCGGGACGAGGTGATGCTGGTCCTGACGCTGGGCGGGCTCGCGGCGGGCGGCGCGGCCTGGTGGCTCGGCGCGCGGGGCGCCGCCGACGCCGTCTGGGCGGCGGTGACGGTGGTGGCGCTGGTCCCGGCCGTGTGGTGGGTGCTGGTCGGCCTGCGCCGCGGCAGCGTCGGCACCGACGTGATCGCCGTCCTCGCGCTCGCCGGCACCCTCGCCACCCGCGAGTACCTGGCGGGCGCGGTGATCGGGGTGATGCTCACCGGCGGGCAGGCGCTGGAGCGCCGCGCCGGGCGGCGGGCCCGCAAGGACCTCGGCGCGCTGTTGTCGCTGGCGCCGCGCGTCGCGCACCGCGAGGACGCCGGGGGCGTCACGACCGTCGACGTCGCCGAGGTGCGGCCCGGCGACCGGCTGCAGGTCCGGGCCGGCGAGGTGGTGCCGGTGGACGGGCGGATCGAGGCCGGCCCGGCCGTCCTGGACGAGTCGACGCTCACCGGCGAGCCGCTGCCGGTCGAGCGGGGCGCGGGCGAGGAGGCGCGCGGCGGCACCGTCAACGCCGGCGGGCCG
>NZ_QURH01000697.1 GCF_003428695.1 Actinomadura logoneensis | reverse complement strand
GACGGCCGACCCGCGCCCGCCGCCGACGGCCGGCCCGCGTCCGCGCCCGCCGCCGTGCCCGGGCGGGACGACGTGAAGCTGCGAGGGGTCACCGCCGCGTACGGCCCGGACGCCCCGCCGGTGATCGACGCGCTGGACCTGGACGTCCCGTCCGGCGGCCACCTGGCGGTGGTCGGGCCCAGCGGGATCGGGAAGTCCACGCTCGCGGCGCTCGTCACCGGCCTGATGCGCCCCCGTGCCGGGACGGTCGAGATCGGCGGTGTCCGCGCCGAGCTGGCCGACCCCGCCGCCCGGGTGCTGATCCCGCAGGAGGCGTACGTCTTCCGCGGCACCGTCCGGGAGAACCTCGGCTACCTCACGTCCGACCCGGACCCGCCGTTCGCGCGGGCCATGGAGGCCGTCGGATCCGCCCGCCTCGTGGGGCGGCTCGGCGGGCTGGACGCCGAGCTCGACCCCGGCGCGCTCTCTGCGGGGGAGCGGCAGCTCATCGCGCTGACCCGCGCCTACCTCGCGCCCGCCCGGCTGGTCGTCCTGGACGAGGCGACCTGCCATCTCGACCCGGCCGCCGAGCTGCGCGCGGAGACGGCGTTCGCCCGCCGGCCCGGCACGCTGATCGTCGTCGCGCACCGCCTCGGCTCGGCCCGCCGCGCCGACCGCGTCCTGCTCATGGACGGCACCCGCACCCACCACGGGACGCACGCCGAACTGGTCGCGGGCTCGCCCGCGTACGCGGCGCTGACCGGCCACGCGCTGCCGGCGGCCGTCCCGCGAAAGACCTGAGAGCAGCTTCCGACCCGACACCGCTTCCGCATCTCGTGCCCGGAGGGGAACACGCGCATGGACCATCCCAAGGCCGAACGCGGGCCCGTCGTCGAGACCCTGCACGGCCACCGCGTCGCCGATCCCTACCGCTGGCTGGAGGACCCCGCCTCGCCGGAGACCCGCGCCTGGCTGGACGCCCAGGACGAGCTGTTCCACAAGCACATCGACCCCGTCCTCCGTGCGGCGTTCCGCGCCCGCGTCGCCGAACTCGCCGACACCGGCAGCGTCAGCGCGCCCGTCTGGCGCGGCGGCCGGCGCTTCACGCTCCGCCGCGTCGCCGGGCAGGAGCACGCCGCCCTGCACGTCGCGGACGGCGACGGCCCCGAGCGGACGCTGCTCGACCCCGCCGTCCTCGACCCGTCCGGCACGACGACGCTCGACGCGTGGCGGCCCGACCCGACCGGACGGCTGCTGACCTGCCAGGTGTCGCGCGGCGGGACCGAGCGCGCCGACCTGTTCGTCCTCGACGTCGCGACCGGCGAGACCCTGGACGGCCCGATCGACCGCTGCCGCTACTCCCCGGTGGCGTGGCTGCCCGACGGAAGCGCGTTCTACTACGTCCGCGCCGAACCGGGCGACGAGATGCGGCGCCGCGTCCTGCGGCACGCGGTCGGCGAGCCGCCCGAGAACGACGTGCCCGTCACCGGACCGGCCGCGGCCTGCGGCGTCGGCATCAGCGAGGACGGCCGCCACCTGGTGGTCTCCACGGCCGACGGTCTCGGACCGGGCAACGCCCTGTACATCGCCGACCTCGCGTCCGCCGATCCGCACGCCCTTCGCCCGGTCCTCCGGGGCGCGGACGGGGACGCGGACGCGCGCGCCGCCGCGGCCGTCGGCCCGGACGGACGCCTCTACATCGTCACCGACCGGGACGCGCCGCGCGTCCGCCTCTGCGTCGCCGACCCGTCCCGTCCCGCCGACTGGACGGAGCTGATCGCCGAGGACGACCAGGCCGTCCTGGCCGACTTCGCCTTGCTGGACGGCCTGATCGCCGTAGCCCGCGTCCGCTCCGGGACCTCCGAGCTGGCCCTCCATGACGCGCACACCGGCGCCCGCGTCCGCGCCATCGACCTGCCCGGTCCCGGCGTCCTCGGGCCGCTGGTGACGCGTCCGGGCGACGGGCACGAGCTGTGGTTCACGCACAGCGGCATGGCCACGCCCGAAGCCGTCTGGCACTACGACACGCGCGACGACGCCCTCACCCTCTGGGAACCGTCCCCCAGCGAGATCGTCCCGCCGCCCATCGAGACCCACCAGATCATCTGCACGTCGGCGGACGGCACTCCGGTGCGCGTCGATGTGATCGCCCGTCCGCACGACGGGACGGAACCGCGTCCGGCGATCCTCTACGGCTACGGCGGCTTCGGCATCCCGCTCACCCCGTCCTACGCCGCGGACGCGCTGGCCTGGGTCGAGACGGGCGGCGTCCTCGCGATCGCCCACCTGCGCGGCGGCGGCGAGGACGGGACGGACTCGCACCGCGCGGGCATCCTCGGCCGCAAGCAGCGCGTCTTCGACGACTTCCTCGCCGCCGCCGAGACGCTCGTCGCCGACGGCTGGACGGCCTCCGACCGGCTCGCGATCTGGGGCGAGTCCAACGGCGGCCTGCTCGTCGGAGCCGCGCTGACCCAGCGCCCGGACCTGTTCGCCGCGGCCGTCTGCGTCGCGCCGCTGCTGGACATGCTCCGCTACGACAAGTCCGGCATGGGCGCGGCCTGGCACGGCGAGTACGGCTCGCCCGCCGACCCGGAGGCGTTCGGCTGGCTGCGCGCGTACTCGCCGTACCACCGCGTCCGCGAGGGCACCGCCTACCCGGCGACCCTCTTCGCGGTCTTCGACGGGGACTCCCGCGTCGACCCGCTGCACGCCCGCAAGATGTGCGCGGCGCTCCAGTGGGCGACCGCGGGAGACGCCCCCGTCCTGCTGCGCCGGGAGTCCGGCGTCGGGCACGCCTCCCGCTCGGCCGGACGTTCCTTCGACCTGGCCGCCGACCTGCTGGCCTTCGTCTTCACATGGACGGCGTCCGACGGCTCCCCCCGAGGCGCGGCCATGACCTGACGCCTCGGCGGTCGCCGCCGGGGAGATCCCCGGCGGCGACCG
>NZ_QURH01000693.1 GCF_003428695.1 Actinomadura logoneensis | reverse complement strand
GGCGCGGCGGTGAGCCCGGACCCCGATCCGGCCGGCCGGCGCCGCGCCGTGGACGCGTTCCTGACCGCCGCCCGCGGCGGCGACTTCGCCGCCCTGCTGGACCTCCTCGACCCCGACGTCGTCCTGCGCGCGGACGCGGGCGTGACCGGAGGCGGAATGCGGACTCTCCGGGGCGCCGCCGCGGTGGGCGCGCAGGCCGCCACCTTCCGCCGCATGGCCACCGCCGCCGACACCCATCCCGCCCTGGTCAACGGGAACGCCGGGCTGGTCAACACCATCGACGGAACCGCGATCTCGGTCATGAGCTTCACCGTCGTCGGAGGACGGATCGCCGCGATCGACATCCTGTCCGACCCCGACCGGCTGGCCCGGCTCGACCTCACCGCAATCGGCCTCGGGTCTGCGTCCTCCCTGAGCGCGGCGTACCGCCGACCACCGAACGAATAAGCGAGACGACCCGGATGGGCGTCCGGCCTCGCCGAGGAGGACCGCGAGCGGGCGGTCCCGTCGGCTCTGGCCGTGGCGGAGCACCTCGGCGGCGGCGAGGACGCCGACCGGGCGGAGGACCTCGAACCCGGGGACGCCGATCTGCCGGCGGGCGTCCTCGCCCGGACGGACTCCGACGGCGAAGCCGTGGCCGCCGACCGACCCGGCACCGATTGACACAGTCGCGCGAAATCCTGGCCGGGGGGGACTGGAAATGTCACCCGGCACTTCTAGGCTCCGGATATGACGATTAAGCGAATGGACCACGTCGTCCTCGTCGTCGAGGACCTTGAGGCCGGCATCGCGTTCTTCACCGAGCTCGGGCTGGAGCTGGAGGGCCGGACGCCGGTCGAGGGGGAGTGGGTGGACCGCGTCAACGGCATGGACGACGTCCGTGTCGACATCGCGATGATGCGCACCCCGGACGGGCACGGCAAGGTCGAGCTGACGAGCTTCCGGTCTCCCGCGACGGTCGCCCCCGCGCCGAAGAACGACGTGCCGAACATGCTGGGCCTTCGCAGCATCATGTTCGCCGTGGACGACATCGACGACGTCATCGCGCGGCTCCGACCGCACGGCGGCGAGCTCGTCGGGGAGGTGGTGCGGTACGGGGACGTCTACCGGCTCTGCTACCTGCGCGGCCCCTCGGACGTCATCATCGCGCTGGCCGAAGAACTCCAGTGACCGGGCACCCGTCCGGGCCGATTCGGGGCACGGAGCCGGAAAATCGGAGGAGGTGCACTTCTCCCTCCATTTTCAATCTATAGCGCAGTGGGGGGCTTGCGGCAAGCCCCCGGTAAGGCCCCAGAATCTCCCGCTGGAACCGGTTCCCGCGGAGAAACGGAATCGGTGGAAACGCGTGCTCCGGCGGAGGCGCGGCGCTGGACGCGCGCGTCGAACCGCCCGCCGGGCACCGAGCGATCAGGGGGATTCATGGTGGACGTGATCATCGTGGGCGGCGGTCCGACGGGACTGATGCTGGCCGCGGAGCTGCGCCTGCACGGTGTGCGGGTCCTGCTGGTGGAGCGGGACGCCGAGCAGCCGCCGAACGTCCGCGCGCTCGGTCTGCACGTGCGCAGCATCGAGGTCATGGATCAGCGCGGGCTGCTGGAGCGGTTCCTCGCCAACGGCAAGAAGCATCCGCTGGGCGGCGGGTTCTTCGCCGGGCTCGCCAAGAAGTCGCCCGTCGAGCTCGACACCGCGCACGGGTACGTCCTCGGCATCCCGCAGATCGTCACCGAGCGCCTGCTGGCCGAGCGCGTCGCGGAGCTGGGCGCCGAGGTGCGGCGCGGCTGCGCGCTGGCCGGGCTGAGCCAGGACGGGGACGGGGTGACCGCCGAGCTGGCCGACGGCACCCGGGTGCGTGCGCGCTACCTGGTCGGTTGCGACGGCGGGCGGAGCACGGTCCGCAAGCTGCTCGGCGTGGCCTTCCCGGGTGAGCCCGCCAGTAAGGAGACGCTGCTGGGGGAGATGGAGGTGACGGCCGATCCGGAGACGATCACGGCCGCCGTCACCGAGATCCGCAGGACCGAGCTGTTCTTCTCCGCCATGCCGATGGGGAACGGGGTGTCCCGGTTCGTCGTGCCCGCCGCCGGGGTGGCCGAGGAGGGCGCGGGCCCGCCGACCATCGAGGAGTTCCGGCGGCAGCTGCGGGCGTACGCGGGGACCGACTTCGGCGCGCACTCGCCGCGCTGGCTGTCCCGGTTCGGTGACGGCACCCGGCTCGCCGAGCGCTACCGGGTCGGACGGGTGCTGCTGGCCGGGGACGCGGCGCACGTCCACCCGCCGATGGGCGGCCAGGGGCTCAACCTCGGTGTCCAGGACGCCTTCAACCTGGGCTGGAAACTGGCGGCCGAGATCGACGGGTGGGCGCCGGAGGGACTGCTGGACACCTACGAGGAGGAACGCCGTCCGGTGGCCGCCGAGGTGCTGACCAACAGCCGCGCCCAGGCCGTCCTGATGGCGAACGACCCGGGGGCGCTGGCGGTGCGCCGGCTGGTGTCGGAGCTGATGGACTTCGAGGAGGTGAACCGGTACCTGATGGAGAAGATCACCGCGCTGCACGTCCGCTACGACTTCGGGGAGGGGCACGAACTGCTCGGGCGGCGGATGCGGGACGTCGAGCTGGAGCACGGCCGCCTCTACGAGCTGACGCGCGGCGGCCGGGGCCTGCTCCTCGACCGGACCGGCCGCCTGTCGGTGGACGGCTGGGCGGACCGGGTCGACCACGTCGTCGACGCCGGCGGTGGTCTCGCCGTTCCCGCCGTGCTGCTGCGTCCGGACGGGCACGTGGCCTGGGTGGGCGACGACCCGGACGAGCTGCGCGGCCCGCTCGCCCGGTGGTTCGGCGCGCCCTCGGCCTCCGCCGCCTGACCCGGCCGCCCGACCTGGCCGCCCGGTGCGGCCGGGAGGCGGCCGTCAGGGCCGGCCGG
>NZ_QURH01000692.1 GCF_003428695.1 Actinomadura logoneensis | reverse complement strand
GGGAGCCCGGGGCGGCGGTCGCCGGCGCCCCCGCGCGGCGCCGCTCCGGGGCGCTCTGGAGCCTGCCGCCCGTCCTCGCCGCGGTGACCATGCTGGTCTCGGCGTTCCTGCCGTGGGCGCGGCTGGAGGTGTTCATCGACCTGCTCGGCACCTCGGTCGCCGACGACCTCGGCGCGGTCGCGGGCATCGAGGCGGACGGCACCGTCGTGGTGGTCCCCGTGCTGGCCCTCGCGGCGATCGTGCTCGCGGTGTGGGGCGCGGCCGGCCGGGACGACCGGATCGCCTGCCTGGCCGCGCTTCCGGGCGCCCTGGCGCTGGTCGACTGCGCGGTGTTCGCGCTGCGGCTGCGCCGGGCCGGCGACCGGATCGGCGGCGAGGGGGCGCTCGCCGCCTCGCACACCACCGTCTCGCTCGACTACGGCTGGTACCTGTGCGCCGCCGCGGCCCTGCTGGTCGTCGGCCTCAGCCTGGTCCGCCCGGTCGCCCGCCCGCTGGTGCTGCGGGCGCGGGCCCGCGCCGCCGGACGGCCCCTCGGCGATCAGTCGTAGAAGCCGAGGCGGCGGAGCTGCTTGGGGTCGCGCTGCCAGTCCTTGAGGACCTTGATCCGCAGGTCGAGGTAGACCTTGGTGCCGAGCAGGGCCTCGATCTGCCGCCGGGCGCGCTGCCCGACGTCCTTCAGCCGGGAGCCCTTGAGCCCGATGATGATGCCCTTCTGGCTGGGCCGCTCCACGTAGAGGTGCGCGTAGATGTCGGTGAGGTCCTCGCGGCCGGCGCGCGGGGACATCTCGTCCACGCTGACGGCGATCGAGTGCGGCAGCTCGTCCCGGACGCCCTCCAGCGCCGCCTCGCGGATCAGCTCGGCGACCAGCACCTGCTCGGGCTCGTCGGTCAGGTCGCCCTCGGGGTAGAGCGCGAAGCCCTCCGGCAGGTGCTTGATCAGCAGGTCGCCGACCACGTCCACCTGGAACCCGTTCTCGGACGAGCACGGCACGATGTCGGCGAAGACGCCCAGCTCCCCCACCGCGAGCAGCTGCTTGGCGATCTGCTCGGGGGACGCCAGGTCGGTCTTGGTGACGATCGCCACCACCGGCGTGCCCTTCACGTTCGCCAGCTCGCGCGCGATGTACTTGTCGCCGGGCCCGACGGGCTGGTCGGCGGGGACGCAGAAGCCGATCACGTCCACCTCGGTGAGGGTGGAGCGGACCAGGCTGTCCAGCCGCTCGCCGAGCAGCGTGCGCGGCTTGTGCAGGCCGGGCGTGTCGACCACGACGAGCTGGGCGTCCGGGCGGTGCACGATGCCCCGGATCGCCCGCCGGGTGGTCTGCGGACGGCTGCTGGTGATCGCCACCTTGGTTCCGACCAGCGCGTTCATCAGCGTGGACTTGCCCACGTTGGGCCGTCCGACGAAGCAGGCGAACCCGGACCGGAACGGCTCGGGCTGCGGGGACTCTGCTGGCGATCCTGGCGATGTCACGTGACCAATTGTCGCCGACGCGGCGTAGCGCCTCGTCCACCGGTCGTCCACCGGCCGCCCACCTGTCGTCCGGCGGCGCGCTCCGGCGGGCGGCGGAGACGTCCCCCGCAGGCCGCCGGGGAGCTCATCGGAGGGTCAGGCGGCCGGGGCGCCGAGGGCGCGCAGGGCGTCGGCGGCGGCCCGGGACCAGTGCTCGACGCCCATCGCCCCGGCGACCCGGATCGCCTGCCGGTAGTGCCCGGCGGCCTCGTCCGGACGGCCCAGGAACGCCGCGAGGTCGCCGAGGGTCTGGGCGATCGGCCCGATCGTGGCGACCGCGCTCGCTCCCCCGGCGATGTGGTCGGCGAACGGCAGCAGCGCGGCCAGGCACTCGGCCGCCAGGCCCGGGTCGCCGAGGACGATCGCGCGGCGGGCGCGCAGGGCCAGGGCCAGCTCGTAGAAGTAGTCCGGACGGACCGGTCCCGCGTCCTCGACCGCCCGCCGCGCCTCGTCCGTCCGCCCGGCGGCGGCCAGGGCGAGGGCGAGCAGGTCGGCGGTCGCGCTGATGTGCGGCCACTGCCCGGCCATCCACGCCGCCGGTTCGACCATGTCCGCGACCCGCCCGCGCACGAGCCGGACGCAGAAGATCCCGAAGAACGTCACGCCCTGCTCGCTCGCCCAGATCCCCGAGCGGGACATGTCGTCGCCGACCTCCCGGTAGGCGCGCTCGGCCTCGTCGAACTCGGCCGAGAACGCGTGGCCGAGGGCGCGGTGCCACTCACTGATCCGGCGCAGCAGGGGCAGCCCGTACTGCTCGGCGAGGCGCTGTCCCTCGGCGCGGTGACGGGCCGCCTCGGCCGGACGCAGCCGGGCCATGTGCACCTGCTGGAGCTGCAGGTGGGCCAGCACCTGGTAGGCCGCCAGCTCGTGCGCGGTCGCCAGCTCCAGCAGCTCGGTCGCGAGGGCGAGCCGCAGGTCGCGGTCGGCGGCGCGGCGGTAGGCGTTGATGTAGCGGCCGTTCAGCGCGGCGGCCAGGGTCTCCGGGCGGCCCACGCGGCGCGCCAGCGCCAGCGCCTCGTCGGCCCGCCGGGGCCCCTCGCCGCCGGGCTCGCCCTCCTGCTCGATCGCGATCGTGGTGAGCAGCCGGGCGCGCAGCTCATCCGCGCCGTCCGGGAGGCCGTCCAGGGCCTCGTGCGCGGCGGCCAGCAGCCCGGTGTCCAGGCTGCCGTACTCGCGGGCCGTCCACAGGGTCGGGACGTCGAACGCGACGATCGTGCGGGTCAGCAGCTCCACGTCGCCCAGCGCCCGCGCCTCGGCGACGCAGCGGGCCCGCCGGGCACGGGACGGCACGACCGCCCCGGCCAGCGCGGACGCCCGGATCGCCCGGATCTCCAGCTCCAGCCGCTCGCGCACCCGGCCGGGGCCGAGCGCGGAGGCGGCGCGGTCCCAGAGCTCGGCGGCC
>NZ_QURH01000701.1 GCF_003428695.1 Actinomadura logoneensis | reverse complement strand
GGCGAGCGCCGCGGCGGCGCGCCGCGCGGAGCCGGTGCGGGCGCGGGCGCCGGTGCCGGCCGTCGCAACGGCTCCTACGGCGGCCCCCGCCGTGAGGGCTCCGACCGCAGCCGGGCGCGCTTCAACTAAGCGCTCCCGAACGCCAGGACGGGCCGCTGACACTTCGGTGTCAGCGGCCCGTCCGCGTTGTTGTCCACAGCTTCCCGCTCGGCTCGCCTTCACCGCGCGCCGCCGCCGAGGATGGAACTGTCAGTCGCGGCGGACCGGCGTCCGCCGCCCTCGAACCGGACGGGAGGTGACCAGGGCATGGAGATCGGCCCACTGGCTCGCGATGAGATCGCGGGGCAGCGCCGACCGGGTTCCGCTGGGCAGCGCCGGCCGTGCCCTGGGGGGAGGGGGTGGTGAGGGAGGGGTCAGCCTGCTTCTTCGTGGAGTTCGGCGGGCTGCGGGACCGGAGTGCCGTTCGCCGGTGAGGTGGCGTCCTTCGCGGACGGGGCCGTGGCGTCGCGGGAGGGGGCTGCGCCGTTGGCCGGAGGCCGTGCGCCTCCGTGGGCGCTGCGCAGTTTGTCCTGAAGGAGCTGGAGCCCTTCCAGGCCGTCCAGGGACAGGGCGGCCAGCTCGTCCAGGGAGATGAGCGGCTGGTTGCGGAGCGGGGGCTGCCAGCCCTCCTCGGGGGTGTGGCTGCGGAGGATCTTGGCGGGGACGCCGCCGATGACCGCGTGGTCCGGGAACTCGCCGCGCACCACCGCGCCGCCCGCGACCGCCACGTTCCGGCCGAGCCTGGTGCCCGGGAGGATGATCGCTCCGGTGCCGATCCAGCAGCCCGAGCCGATGACGACGGGGTTGTTCTCCGGCCACTGCCGTCCGACGGGCATGTCCAGGTCGGCGTAGGTGTGGTTCTGGTCGGTGATGTAGACGTTCGGCCCGGTGAAGACGTCGTCGCCGATCTCGATCGACTGGTGGCCGACGATGTGGGTGCCGCGGCCCAGCGAGCAGCTCCGCCCGATCTTCACGATGACGTCCGGACCGAGGTCCAGTCCGGGGACGAACCCGGCGGAGATCGTCACGTGCGTGCCGACCAGCGTGTGGTCGCCGATGGAGATCCAGGGCTCGCCGTAGATCGCGCCGCTCGGGAAGCCGATGCACACGCCCTGGCCCAGGTGGGCGAAGCGGCGGCGGCCCGGCGTCTCCGGGG
The DNA here is from genome assembly GCF_003428695.1 of Actinomadura logoneensis. GTDB lineage: Bacteria > Actinomycetota > Actinomycetes > Streptosporangiales > Streptosporangiaceae > Spirillospora > Spirillospora logoneensis. Next base: position 1,698 of record NZ_QURH01000701.1, on the reverse strand, counting down.
TGATCTCGCCGTGCCGCTGGATCCACTCCCAGCCCTGCTGCACGGCGATGTGCAGGCCCTGCCGGGCCTTGCGCTTGAGGAGCCCGCTGAGCTGCTGCCCCAGTGGACGCGATGTCGGCGACATGGCGCCACCGTACCGGGTGGTATCACCCGCGAGGTCCGCTAACCCCGCAGACGCAGCGGACGCCCGTTCATGTGGACGAACGGCCGCGAACCGCCAGGTCCACGCCGGGCGGGCGCGGACGCCGACACCCCGCAGGCCCTTGGCCCCCGGCCCGGCGGTGAGACCGATGTCCTCCTCGCCTGGCGGGCGCTCATCGGCTACACCCCGGTGTCCACGCCTGCGGTGGGCGGGGGACGAAGAAGGACCCGTCCGAGGCGGGCGGGTCCTTCTTCTGGGGCGGGCGCTCGACGGTCAGCCGCTGTGGGACCGCACCTGGTCGTCGGCGGATTCCGAGTCGGCCTTGTCGGAGGTCGACTCGTCGCTCATCATCTCCGCCTCCTGGGCGGCGTTGCGACGGGTGAGGACGGCGCCGGCGACACCGGCGGCCGTCACTCCCGCCAGCAGGGCCACCACCGCCTTGCGGCCCCGGCGGGCGGGGCGGGGCGGCTCGACCCGGTCGGCCGTCTGGGCGAGCATGCTGCTCATCTTGGGGCTCAGATCCGTCTCGACGTACTTGGCGGCCTGACGCAGCACCGGGGCGCTCCAGCCCCGGAGGGCCAGCATCCTGGCCGCCGCCATCTCGCGGCTCTGCTGTGCCGCGGGGCCCATCCGCTCCTTGGCAGCGGAGGCGCCGTCGCGGGCCGCCGACAGGCCCTGCCGCATCGCCGTCTGCGTGCGGCCGAGCCCGGAGCCGGCCATCTGGCCCGGCTTCCGGCGGGTGTTCTTCTTTAGGGACACGCTAACCTCCCTGTTTGCGAGGTCCTGTCAGGCAGCCTTCCCCTGCAGCGGGAGGTAAACCCTGGGATAGTGATCATCACGTTACCCAGGGTGGACAGTGGCGCGGCCGACCAGCCGCGCTGTGACCAGCTCAGACGCAAGCATCTCGATGGAAGAGGGGGCCCGCGTGGCTGAGGAAATCTTTGCGACGCTGAACACCACCAAGGGCAAGATCGTGGTCCAGCTGTTCGCGGACAAGGCGCCCGAGACGGTGCAGAACTTCGTCGGCCTGGCCGAGGGGACCAAGCCGTGGCGGCACCCGGAGACGGGTGAGGACAAGACCGGCACCTCGCTGTACGCCGGGACGATCTTCCACCGCGTGATCAAGGACTTCATGATCCAGGGCGGCGACCCGCTCGGCCAGGGCACCGGCGGTCCCGGCTACCAGTTCAAGGACGAGTTCCACCCCGAGCTGAAGTTCGACCGGCCGTACCTGCTGGCGATGGCCAACGCCGGACCCGGCACCAACGGCTCGCAGTTCTTCATCACCACCAACGTGGCGAACACCCGGCACCTCACCGGGCGGCACACGATCTTCGGCAAGGTGATCGAGGGCACCGGTGTGGTGGACGACATCGTCAACACCAAGACGGGCTCCATGGACCGTCCGCTGGAGGATGTCGTCATCGAGTCGGTGACGATCGAGCGGCGCCAGTCGTAAGAGTAGGTAGGGGGAGGCGGTCCGGCCCGCGCGGGCCGCGGCCGTCCCCCGGACCGCCCGGTCCCCGTCCCGCCCGTCCGGGGCGCGCGCCGGCCCC
>NZ_QURH01000687.1 GCF_003428695.1 Actinomadura logoneensis | reverse complement strand
GGCTGGGCGGCCCGGAGGCTGCGGTGCGCGGGGAGCCGGGCGCGGGTCCGGGGACGGGCGCGGCGGCGCAGGGGGAGATGCCGCGCGCGGACGTCGTGGCGCTGTTCACCGAGCGCGTCGCGGCGCTCGGCGTGGCCGTCCGGCACGTGGGCGGCGACGAGCTGGCGACGGCCGTGGCGGCGGTGCTGTGGGGCTGGGAGGCCGAGCGGATCGTCGTTCCGGCCGACCTGCCGTACGGGTGGCTGGCCGAGCTGGACGGGGTGCGTCCGCTCGCGGACTCGGCGGTCCTGGACGTCCCGGCGCTGGCGGACGTGGACGGCGTGGTGACCGGCTGCGCGGTCGCGGTCGCGCAGACCGGGACGGTCGTGCTGGACGGCGGGCGCGCGCAGGGCCGCCGGGTGCTGACGCTCGTCCCGGACCGGCACCTGTGCGTGGTGCACGCCGACCAGATCGTGGGCGCCGTCCCGGAGGCGGTGCGGCGGCTCGACCCGGCGCGCCCGCAGACCTGGATCAGCGGGCCCCCGCCCCCGTCCCCGCTGGCGGGCGGCCCGCCACAAGGGCCGCGAGGGCCGTACGGAGCTCCGCACGGGCCGCGCACGCTGGAGATGCTGGTCGTCGAAGACTGACGGCGCCCCCGCCGGGCAGCCGGATCCGGCGGGCGGGTCCGGCGGGCGGAGGGGACGGTCAGCCGGGGTTGACGCCGGCGAGGACGAGTTCGAGGGCCGCGCCGAACCGGGCCTCCCAGTCCACGGGCGGTTCGCCCGGTTCGGCCCGGACGTCGCCGCGGGTGTCGCGGACCTCGAGCGCGACGTGCCCGATGACGAAGCCGAGCAGGCTGTGCGCGGCGACCGCGGCGGTCCGCTCGGGGACGCCGCCGAGCCGCAGGTGCTCGCGCAGCGACGCGAGCGTGCCCGCGAGCGCGGCGGGGTTGCGGTGGGTGACCAGCAGCGGCAGCACGCCCGCGTGGTCGAGCAGCCGGGTGCGGTAGGCGTGCGCCCAGGCCATCAGGCCGCCCCGCCAGCCCCCGCCGCCGGGCGCGTCGGCGGGCATGGCGCCGACGTGCGCGACCAGGTGGTCGAGCAGCTGCTCCTTGCCGCGGGGGAGGTGGTGGTAGATCGCCATGGCCTCGACCTCCAGCGCGTCGCCGAGGCGCCGCATGGTGAGCCGGGCGAGGCCCTGGCCGTCCACGATGTGCAGGGCGGACTCGATGATCCGGTCGGTGGTGAGCGGCGGACGGTTCTGCGCGTTGATGCTCGGCTGCCGGACCATGGGCGGTGCCTCCTGCTCCCGGACGGTGATGACCGAGATCACCTTACTGCGTAAAGGCGTGAACCCGGTGTCCGAGGTCACCTTCGGCGCGTCCCGAGCGTACGCTGGCCCTTGATCGGTCACGAAGACCGACGGATGAGCACGAGCACGAGGTTCGAGGAGCACCGCATGCCGCTGGGTCGCCGGATCAGCAAGGACGTCGCCGCGCGGATGGAGGCCGACCGGCGGCTGGCCGACTCCTACCGCGAGCGCCTCGCCGACGCGTCGGCGGCCGAGGCCGCGCTGCGCACCGCCCAGGGCGAGGGCGCCCCGGCGCACGAGGTGAAGGCGCTGGAGATCGCGTTCGACCAGGCCCTGACCGTCGCGCTGGAGGCCGCCCAGGCCGCCGAGCGGGTCGCGATGGGCCCGAAGGTGTACGTCCCGGAGGGGCAGGACGGGGCCGCCCGCCGCGCCGCCGAGATCGCCGAGCGCAAGGCCCGCGCCCGCTGGTCGGTCCGGCCGTGGACCGACGAGGTCGAGCGCCTGCGCACCGCCCGCGAGACGCACCGGCTGAGCTTCCGCGCCGGCCGGGGCGTCGCCGTCGCCTGACCCGGCCGCCGACTCCGGCCGCCGAGCCCGGTCGTCGTCGCCTGCCGTCGTCCGAGGCTGTTCCCGCCGTGCCGCCGGGCCGGGTCGCGCACCCGGCCCGGACCCGCCGCCGGCTGCTTTCCCGGGGGCCGGACGAGGGGAGCATTTGACGTCCCCTAAGCCGACGACACAGCGAAGCGGAGTGGCACCGGAGAGCGAACTTTGAAATCCTCCCCTCTCGGGGGAGCTCCGGGGAGTGCCGGGAGGGCTCCCGCCGAAGGCGGGCCGGTGCGGCCGGAGGACGGCCGCCGAGGTCACGGGGGGCTTTCGCGAACGCGGGGGGAATGCAGGTGGAGCGGACGCCGCCGGACCGGGAACGGGTCCTGGAGTGCTATCAGGCCGGGGTGCGGGCGATCCGCGACCTGGCGGCGCGGGTCCCCGACTGGGCAGCTCCGACCCCCTGCGCCGAGTGGCAGCTCATGGACCTGGCCGGGCACCTGCGCTGCGTGGCCGAGAGCTACCTGGAGTACCTACAGGACGCCCCGGACAGCCGGCTGGCGAAACTGTTCGCGCAGGACGCGGCGTCCGCGGTGCTGATCCGCCAGCAGGCCCGGCAGAACGCGGCCGAGCTGGCCGTGCTGCCGCCCGAACCCGGCGAGGGGCGGATCACCGCGTTCACGGTCTCGGCGGGCGCCTACGCCGACCTGATGCCCGACATGTGGGAACGCACGCACCTGGTGTACCGGGGCACCAAGTACACCGTCGGCGACCACGCGGGCGCGGCGTGCCTGGAGTGGCACCTGCACGCGTGGGACTTCGCCCGCGCGATCGGCGCCGACTACCGCCCGAAGGACCCCGAGCTGCTGGTGTCGGCGTGGCACTGGGGCGTTCCGCACCTGCCGCTGGCGGCCGTCCGGGAGGCGGGACGCGGGGACGCGTGGGAGGCGGTGCTGCGCGCCTCGGGACGGTCCCCGGCCTGGCCGGAACCGGAGCCGGAGCAGGCGCCCTGCGCGCAGCCGCGGCGCCGCACCCGCCAGCCGCGCAGGCCGCCCGAC
>NZ_QURH01000690.1 GCF_003428695.1 Actinomadura logoneensis | reverse complement strand
CGGACGACGCGTCCACCACGCCGCGCGGCGGGCCGGCGGCGGGCGCGGGGTCGAGCTCGACCGCGACGACCTGGCCGCCCGCGCCGAACGCGTCGTCCGCGATCGCCAGCAGGTCGGCGGGGTCCGCGCCGTCGGGCACGTCCGGCCCCCACACCGCGCCGTGGTCCGCCAGGACGAACCGGGACCCGGAACGGCCGTTCCACGCGTCGAGCGTCGTCAGCAGCAGCACGGGACGACTGTAGCCCGCGTGTCCGCGCGACCCGCCCGGCGGCCCGCCCGGTGGCCCGGCGGAAGGGATCAACACCGCCTCCGACGTGCGTTGATCGGATGTTGATCGCCGTCCGGCAGGGTGGATGGCGCACGGTCGGGGAGGCGTCGGGACGACCGCGGGGTCAGGGGAACCCGTGCGGGGGCCGTCCGGTCGCGGAGGCCGTGCGGACTTGAGCCGGATGGATGGCCGTGTCCCAGGGGGATCCGGCGCGGCCATCCACCGGCCAGGCCGTCTCCGGCGCCGTCCGGACCGTCCGACGCGAAACGCCGTCCCGCGCGAAATCCGGTTGCTCCGGCACGAGGCGTGCGGGCATCGTGGTGCGGTCAGGCAGCCGAGCGAGGAGAACGGTCCCGAATGCGCCAGGTCCAGGTGATTGCTCAGAGCCGTATCCGGACGAGTGCTCCCAGGGACCTGACCTCACATGACCGTTCTCAACCTCGGCGTGCTCGCGCACGTGGACGCGGGGAAGACCAGCCTCACTGAACGCCTGCTGTTCGACGCCGGCGCGATCGGCCGCCTCGGCGGCGTGGACGCCGGCGACACCCACACCGACACCGGTGACCTCGAACGGCGTCGCGGCATCACGATCCGCTCGGCCGTCGCGTCGTTCGCGCTCGGCGGCCTGACCGTCAACCTCGTGGACACGCCGGGCCACACCGACTTCACCGCCGAGGTGGAGCGCGCGCTCGGCGTGCTGGACGCCGCCGTCCTGGTGCTGTCCGCCGTGGAGGGCGTGCAGGCGCGCACCCGCGTGCTGGCCCGCATCCTGCGCCGCCGCGCCGTCCCGACGCTGCTGTTCGTCAACAAGATCGACCGGACGGGCGCGCGCGACGCCGACCTGCTGGCGACCGTCCGCGCCCGGCTGTTCCCGGGAACGATCGCGCTGAACGAGGTGCACGGCGCCGGCACCCGGGGCGTCCGGACGGTGGCGCACGACCTCGCCGATCCGGTGTTCCGCGAGGCCGCCGCCGAGATCCTCGCCGAGCACGACGACGCGCTCCTCGCCGACCTCGTGGACGGGCGCGTCCCCGGGCCGTCCCGGGTGCGGGCCGCGCTGCGCGCGCAGACCGCCGCCGCCCGGGCGACACCGCTGGTCTTCGGCTCGGCGCTGAACGGCCAGGGCGCGCGCGACCTGCTCGACGCGATCGCCGCGTACCTGCCGCCCGCGCGGGGCGACGCGTCCGCTCCCGTCCACGGGACGGTCTTCGCGCTGGAGCGTGCGGCGGGCGGCGAGAAGACCGCCGTGGTGCGCGTCTTCGACGGACGCCTCCGTCCGCGCGACAAGGTGCTCCTGCGCAGCCATGACCTGCCCGAACGCCTCGCGCGCGTCACCTCCTTCCGCGGCACGGCGCGGACGGCGGGTCCTGGCGACATCGTGCGCGTGCGCGGGCTGGCCGAGGCGCGCGTGGGTGACGTCGTCACCGCTCCCGGCGGGGCGGTCACGGCGGACGTCCGGGAACCGGAGTTCGGACGTCCGACCCTGGAGACGGTCGTGCGCGCGCCGGACGGCGCGGACGCGTCGCGTCTGCGGGCCGCGCTGCTGAGGCTGGCCGAGGAGGACCCGCTGATCGGCGTCGCGCCCCTCTCGGACGGGACGACCGCGCTGCGCCTGTACGGGGAGGTGCAGAAGGAGGTCATCGCCGCGACGCTGCGCGAGGCCTTCGGCGTGGAGGCCGCGTTCGAGGAGAGCCGGATCGTCCACGTCGAGCGTCCCGCCGGGGTGGGCGAGGCGGTCGAGGACATGGACTGGCGACGGCGGCGTCCGGACTTCTGGGCGACGGTCGGGCTGCGCGTCGAACCCGGACCGCCCGGATCGGGGGTCGTGTTCCGCCGGGAGACCGAGCTCGGCGCGCTGCCCGCCGCGTTCGACCGGGCGATCGTCGAGACCGTCCTGCTGACGCTGCGGGAGGGGCTGCGGGGCTGGCCGGTCACGGACTGCGCGGTCACGCTGACGGCCTCGGGGTTCGCGGGGCCGGTGAGCACGGCGGCCGACTTCCGGGGGCTGACGCCGATCGTCCTCATGCGCGCGCTCGACCAGGCCGGGACGCGCGTCCACGAGCCCTACCACCGGTTCGAGCTGGAGATCCCGGAGGACGCGCTGAGCGCGGTGACCTCGCGTCTGGCCGCCCTCGGCGCGGACGTGCGGGACGCCAAGCCCGACTCGGGCGGCTGGCGGATCGAGGGCGAGCTGCCGGCCCGCCGGGTCGCGGCGTTCGAGCGGGAGCTGCCGGGGCTGACGGGCGGCGACGGCGTCTGGTGGCCGCGTCCGTCCGGGGACCGGCCGGTGGCGGGACGTCCGCCGACGCGTCCGCGCACCGGCCCGGACCCCCTGGACCGCGACGCCTACCTCCGCGGACTCTGAGCGTCGTCCCGCCGCGGACTCTGAGCGTCGTCCCGCCGCGGTCTCCGGCCGCCGTTCCTCGGTGAACTCCGACCGCCGTCCGCCGCGTCCGCCGTCCGCCGCGTCCGCCGTCCGCCGCGTCGGCCGCGTCCGCCGTCCGCCGCGTCCGCGCTCCGGGTCACTCCATCTCGGAGAGGCGGGCGGGGTCGAAGCTGATCGGGAACGGCGCGTCCAGGCGGACGTCCTCGCCCGCGCGGGCGCGCCGCCGCGCCCGGTAG
>NZ_QURH01000689.1 GCF_003428695.1 Actinomadura logoneensis | reverse complement strand
TCCAGTCCGGCGGCCCGGTCCACCGGCACCGGGGCGCTCTCGGCCAGCCAGTCCTTCAGCGCGCCGGTGCGGGCGGCGGCGTCCGCCAGCCGCTCCAGCGGCAGCCGCCCGGACGCGACCGCGTCCTCGACGGCCGCCAGCACCGCCAGCACCGTCTCGTGCTGCTCGCGCGGGCCGAGGCAGAGCAGGTCCGCCCCCGCGAGCAGGGCCCGCACGGCCGCCTCGGGCACGCCGATCGCGCCGCTCGCGCCCTTCATGTCGAGCGCGTCGGTGACGATCACGCCGCGGTAGCCCAGGTGCTCGCGGAGCAGCCCGGTGATCACGGCGGGGGAGAGGGTCGCCGGGACCCCGGCGGTGATGCCCGGCAGGTCGAGGTGCGCGGTCATCACCGCCCGGGTCCCGGCCTCGATCGCCGCCCGGAACGGGACCAGCTCGCGCCGGTCCAGCAGCTCCAGGTCGGCGTCGACGACGGGCACGCCCAGGTGCGAGTCCTCCACGGTGGCCCCGTGACCGGGGAAGTGCTTGGCGCAGGCCGCGATCCCGGCCTCCTGGGTGCCCGCGACGGCCGCCGCCGCGTGCCGTGCCACCAGCTCCGGGTCGGGCCCGAACGAGCGGGTGCCGATCACCGGGTTCTCGGCGGCGGTGTTGACGTCCACCGACGGCGCGAAGTTCAGGTTCACGCCGACCGCGCCCAGCTCCGCGCCGAGCGACCGGTAGACGCGTCGGGTCAGCGCCACGTCGTCGACCGCGCCGAGCGCCGCGTTCCCGGGGTACGGGCTGCCCTCCTTGTGCCCGCCGAGGCGGGTGACGTCGCCGCCCTCCTCGTCGATGGTCACCAGCGGCGCCCCCGCGCCGCGCATCTGCGCGGTCAGCGCCGCCAGCTCGTCGGTGCCGGGGACGTTGCCGTTCAGCGCGAACAGCGTCACCCCGCCGAGCCCGCGCTCCAGCTCGTCCAGCACCCAGCGGGGCGCGGTCGCGCCGTCGAACGCCGGCAGCAGCGCGCTCCGGGCGAGCCGTCCGACCTCGTCGTTTCCGATTCGCTGGCTCATCCCTTGACTGCCCCCGCTACCAGGCCGGACACCATCCGGCGTTGCACGATCAGGAAGAAGACCATCACCGGGATGGTGAACAGCGTGGAGGACGCCATGATCGAGCCCCACTCCACCTGCGTCCGGCCGAAGCTGTAGGACAGCGTCAGCGGCAGCATGTACTTGTCCTGGTCCTTCAGGAACGCGAACGCGATGACGAACTCGTTCCACGCGTTCACGAAGGAGAAGATGCTGGTGGCGACCAGGCCGGGCGCGACCAGCGGGAAGGTGATCCGCCAGAAGGTCGTGAACCGCGACGCGCCGTCGATGGACGCCGCCTCCTCCAGCTCCTTCGGGACGGCCGCGACGAACCCGCGCAGCATCAGGGTCGAGAAGGCCAGCATCGACCCGACGTACACGATGATCACGCCGGTGAGGCTGTTCAGCAGTTGCAGCCGCTGCGCGTTCAGCATCAGCGGGAGCATCAGCGCCTCCAGCGGCACCATCTGCACGACGAGCAGCATCAGCAGGAACGCCAGGCGGCCCCGGAACCGGGTGCGCGCGACCGCGTAGGCGGCCAGCACCGAGATCACGCACGCCGCCGCGACCGTCACGACCGCGACGACCAGGCTGTTCAGGAAGAAGTGGAACAGGCCGTAGTCCAGGCCCTGCCCGTCGATGACCGCCCGGAAGTGCTTCAGCGTCCAGTGCACCGGCAGCGGCAGCGGCGTCTCGGAGTTGATGTCCTCGTCGGTCTTGAACGCCGACGACACCATCCAGAAGACCGGGAAGACGGCGAACAGGAAGACCAGGATCCCGGCGGTGTTCAGGGCGATGCGCGTTCCGCGCCCGCCCACGTTGCCCGGCGCGCTCACGCGACCTCCCCCTGCTTGACCAGGACCCGCACGTAGAAGCCGGTGAACACCAGCAGGATGACGGTGAGGACCAGGGCGATCGCGCCGCCGAGCCCGTACTTGGCCGGGAACGCCACCGCCTCGGAGTAGGCGTACATCGCGAGGTTGAAGGAGTCCCGGTTCGCGGTGCCGCCGGACAGGAAGTACAGCTGGGTGAAGACCTTGAAGTCCCAGATGATCGACAGCACGGTGAGCACCATGAACACCGGCTTCAGCAGCGGGAAGGTGATCTGCCAGAAGGTCGTCCAGGCGGACGCGCCGTCCACCCGCGCGGCCTCGTACAGCTCGCCGGGCACGCTCTTCAGCCCCGCGAGGACGGAGACCGCGATGAACGGGAACGACTGCCACACCACGCACAGCACCAGCACGACGTAGGTGGTCAGCGGCTCGGAGAACCAGTTGTAGTCCTCCCAGCCGCCGCCGACCAGCCAGTCCGGCAGCAGGTCCAGCAGCCAGGGCACCAGACCGCCGCCGGGCGTGAACAGCCACTTGTAGACGATCGCGGAGGAGATCGCCGGGGTCGCCCACGCGAGCAGCGCGCCGGACGACACCAGCAGCGACATCCTCCTGCCGAGCCGGTTCAGCAGCAGCCCCACCAGGGTGCCGACGATCAGCGTGAGCACCACCATGGCGGCGGCGGACAGCACGGTGTTGAGGAAGACCTTCCAGAAGAAGTCGTCACCGAGGACCGTGCTGAAGTTCTTGAACCCGACGTTCTGCGCCGGGTCGAGGCCGCGGACCTCGCGGGTGCCGATCTTGTGGAACGACATCCAGACGAGCTGGCCGATCGGGTAGAGGATGAGCACCGCGATGATCGCGACGGTGGGCGCGATCAGCAGGTACGGGCCCGGACTGAACCGGACGGGGCGGCGGCGCGAGGGCCGCGGAGCGTCACTCCGCCCGCCGCGCGGAGCGGGCCGTTCGGCCCGGCCGGGGGCGCGCGGGG
>NZ_QURH01000691.1 GCF_003428695.1 Actinomadura logoneensis | reverse complement strand
GGACCGGCGTCCCGCCCACCGGCGCGGCGCCCGCCACCGCCGCCGCCTCGCGACGCGGCTGCCCGCGGCCGGGTACCGCCTGACCCTGGTGCTGCTCGACCTCTCGGTCTCCGGAGGCGTGTCCCTGCTGTTGAACGGCGCGCCGGGGCGGGCCGCCGCCACCGGGACGATGCTCGTGGTGTTCCAGGCCGCGATGGGCGGATACCGGCCCCGCCGGAGCCCCGGCCTGGTCGACGCGGTCCTGCCGACCGTGGCCCGGGTGCTGCTGGCCGACGTGGCCGCCGGCCGCCTCCTTCCCTCCGCTTCCGCCGCATTTCCGGTCGCCGCTCTCCGGATGCTGGAGTTCGTCCTCGCCGTGTCGGCGCTCACGCTGGCCGGTCGGGTGCCGGTGCACCGTGCCGCGCGAAGCTTCCGGAGCAGGCCGGCGCGGCTGAGGGCGACCGTCGTCGTCGGCGGCGGCCCCGTCACCGACCGCGTCGCCGACCGCCTCGACCGCCACCCCGAGCTGGGGCTGACCGTGACCGCGCGGGTGGACCCGCGGCAGCTCGGCGAGGCCGCACCGCCGCCGGGCACGGCGGACGACTGGCCGCGGCTCACCAGGGCGCTCCTGCGGACCCGCGCCCGTGTCGCCGTCGTCGTCTGCGAGGGCGTCCCGCCCGGCCTGCTGGACGCCGTGGCGCGCACGGCGGCGCGGTATAGCGGCGAGGTCTGGGCGGTCGTGACGACGCCGGGACTGCTGCCCGCCGGGGCGCGCGGTCGCGAGTACCTGGCCGGTATCCCGGTCGCCCGCGTCGTGGACGCGCGGCGGATCACTCCGGGCCGGCGCGCCAAGCGGCTGTTCGACTTCGTGGTCGCGTCCGCGCTGACGGCCGCGCTGGGCTGGCTGATGCTGCTGTGCGCCGTCGCGGTGTGGCTGGAGGGCGGCCCCGGCGTGCTGTTCCGGCAGCGCCGGGTCGGGTGCCTCGGCCGGGAGTTCACCCTGGTGAAGTTCCGGACGGTCCGTCCCGGCGGGGAGCACCACGCGGACACGAGCTGGTCGTTCGACCACCGGACGCTGGTGGGGCCGGTCGGGCGGTTCCTGCGCAAGACCTCGCTGGACGAGCTGCCGCAGCTGTGGAACGTCATCCGCGGGGACATGAGCCTGGTCGGACCCCGGCCGGAGCGCCCGCACTTCGTCGCCGCGTTCGGCGCGTCCGTGCCCGACTACGGGCTGCGGCACCGCATGCCGGCGGGGATGACGGGATGGGCACAGGTCAACGGCCTGCGCGGGGACACCTCGATCGAGGACCGGGTGCGCTACGACAACTACTACATCGACCACTGGTCGTTCGGCGCGGACCTGCGCATCCTGCTGATGACCGTCCGGGCCGTCCTGGTCCGTGAGGGCCGGTGAACGCGCCGGCCGCGCCCGCGCGCGTCGCGGCGGGGTCCGCGTGGGCCGGAGTCCGGGGGACGGACCTGCACGGCGGCCTCGGGCGGCTGCTGGCGCGGAGCCGGACGCTGTGGGCGCGTCCTTCGTGGCTGGTCGCGTTCACGGTGCTGAGCGTGGCCGTCCCCACCGGAGGCGGACGCGTCGGGACGGGGGCGCACGCCTCACCGGGGGATGCGGTCAGCCTCGTCCTGGTCGTGATCGCCGGGGCGCTCTGGACGCGTGCGCGGATCCAGGGCCGTGACCCCGTGTTCGTTCCCCGCGCCGTCGCGCTGGTCCTGGCGGGCCTGGTCGTGGCGGCGGGGATCACGACCGTGGCCTCGGCCGATTCCGCGGCCGGCCTGGTGGGGTGGGTGCGGCAGACGCAGGTGCTCGTCCTGGTGCCGCTGGCGGTCATGGTCTCGCTCCGCGACCGCCGGGACGTGGCCATCGTCGTGGGCGCGCTCGTGGCGCTCGGCACCGGCGAGGCGGCCTTCGGGGTGTGGCAGACGTTCACCGGCAACGGGGCCCTGTACGCGGGACGGCTCGTCCGCGCGGTCGGGACGTTCGGCGCGCTGGACGTGATGGCGATGGCGACCCTCTGCGGGATCGTCCTGATCGCCGTCGTCGCCCTCGCGCTCACCGCGCCGGACGGGCGGCGCCGAGCCGCGTGGCTCGCCGTCGCGGCCGTCGTCGCGGCGGGCCTGGTGTGCTCGCTGAGCCGGGGAAGCTGGATCGCGGCGCTGGTCGGGGTGCTGGTCGTCCTGCTGCGGTTCGACGCCAGGCTGACCCTGCGGCTGGGGCTGTCGGCGCTCGCCGCGTCCGTCGTGGTGGTCGGCGGGTTCGGCGTCGGCGCGGGGACGGTCGGCACGCGCACCGAGTCGATCCTCGCGGCCGTCAACGACCCGGACCGCTCGGTGGGCGACCGCTACAACCTGTGGGAGACCGCCGCGCGGATGTGGGAGGACCATCCCGGAACCGGCGTCGGCCCCAAGAACTTCCCCGCCTACCGCGACGCGTACGCGCCGCTGGGGCTGTCGGGCGGCAGCGACACCGCGGACGCGGCGACCGGGTACGTCCGTGAGCCGCTGCTGTCGCCGCATGACCAGTACCTGATGTTCCTGTCCGAGCAGGGGTTGCTCGGCGCGGGCGCGTTCGTGCTGGCGCTGGGCGCGCTGCACGCGGGGCTCTGGCGCGGACGGCGCGACACGGCGGACGGCCACTGGCTGATGTGCGTGGGCGTCACGAGCGCGATGACGGTGAACTTCCTGTACTCCGACATGGGCGGGCCCACGACCGTCCTGATGGGGATCATGCTGGGGGTGGCGGCCCGGCACACCTGGCCTGCGGCGCCGCACGGTCAGGGGGCGGCTTCGGGCGTGGTGTCCGGCCGGCCGGAGGCGGCGCGGTGACGGCCCCGGACGCGTCGGCCCCGGACGCGTCGGCCCCGGACGCGTCGGCGG
>NZ_QURH01000685.1 GCF_003428695.1 Actinomadura logoneensis | reverse complement strand
GACGACCACGGCGATGTCGGCCGCCAGCGTGGCGGTGACGGCGACGCCCACGGCGAGGGGCAGGGCGCGCCCGCGGCCCCGGGCGAGGCCGCGCCCGTGCCCGTGCCCGTGCCCGTGCCCGCGGTACGGCGTCCGTCCGCGCTTCCGACCACGACCGTGCCCGCGTCCCGTCCAGCGCACCGTGACCGCCGTTCTTCGAGAATCCCGACCAGACGGGCATCGTAGACACTCGGGCGGGGTGTGATCCAGAGGGCGCGGCGCGGCGGGATCAGTCGCACCAGGGCGGGATCAGTCCCACCAGAACGACCACCAGGTCTTTCCACGGATCTCCTCCGCGTACCCGGCGAGCGAGCCCGGACCCTGGAACAGGATGTCCGGGCAGAACGCCCAGTGCTCGGCGGCGACCTGGACGGCGTGCCGGGTGGTGACGGGGGGAGCGGCGACGCTCAGTTCGAGGGTGTTGAAGCCGAGGCCGACGACCCGCGCCCCGAACCGCTCCTCCCAGCCCCGGACGACGGCCGCGAGCGGCGCGGTCCACTCGTTGTGGTTGAGCGCGCCCTGCCAGCCGATCGCGGCGAGCACGTCCGCGCCCCGCTCGACCGCGACCAGCCCGAGCGACAGGCCGCGCGCGGCCAGCGCGCGGGCGTGCCGGTCGGCGGCGGCGTCCGGGTCGTCCAGCGGGGTGCCCGCGGCGGCCGGACCGGGGCAGTGCCGGCCGAAGGGCTCCAGGTCGTGGAAGTCGTCCGGGCCGGCCTGCTCGGCGAAGTCGCTCCACACCTCGTACATGAACGCGGCGGGCTCGTAGTTGCCGATCTCGGCGACCGGCTCCGGGGCGATCTGGCCGGCGGCCCACGGCTGGTCCGACTCGTCCAGCAGCACCGGCCAGAGGCCGGACCGGGCGTGCTCGGCGCGCACCCGCCCCCACAGCTCGCCGGGGACGGGGTCGTCGCTCACCCAGAGTGCGGGGGCGCGGATGAACTGCCGCTGCGGATAGCCGGGGTCGGGCCAGACGACGTCCCCGGGCGGAAGCGGCACCGACAGGGTGCGCTCGGCGCCGCCGTCGGGGAAGAGCTTGGGGAGGTCTCCCGGGAGCCGCTCTCGGAGGTCGAGGTCCACGTCGTCCATATCACGCCGTTCCGGTCCAATTCGTGCCAACACCGATCTTGGCACTCCAGGATCGTAACGGCGACCGCGCGGGGACGGGCACGGTTCACCGCTCCCGGCGGCCCCGCAGCAGGTATTCGACCAGCAGGCCCAGGATCCCGGCGCCGGTGAGGGCGCTGACCACGATCTGGTGCCAGGTGTCGGGGAACACCAGCTGGTAGGTGACGTTCACGGTCAGCAGCAGGGCGAACAGCGTCCAGCGGACGGTGAGGTTCACGGCGGCGGCCTTTCTCAGCGGAGGAACGGGAGGGACGGAAGGGACGGGACGGGCTGCCCGGACACCACCACCGCGAGCGCGACGGTGGCGAGGACCGCGACGGCGAGGCCGGTGAGCGCGCCGGTGCCGAGCACGATGACGCCCTCCAGCCGGACCGAGCCGCGCACCTGCGCGCGGGTCGCCCCGACCTTGCGGAGCAGCGCGAGTTCGCGGCGCCGCGAGGCGGTCGCGAGCAGCCGGGTGGTGACGACGCCGACCAGCACGAACCCGCCGATCGCCGCCACGATGATCTGGCTGAGCAGTTCCTGGGTCCGCAGCTCGCGCGAGGTCGCCTCGCCGTACGCCGCGCGGTCCAGGGTGCGCACGCCGGTGTAGCGGGCGGCGACCGCGTCGAGCGCGCGGTCCGTCCGGGCCGTGCAGGGGCCCGCGCAGCGGACGAGCACGCTGTCGTCCAACGGCGAGGCGGAGTGCGCGGCGACCAGGTCGCGGGGCAGCAGCACGTCGCCGAGGCCGAGGTTGCGCTCGTAGACGGCGGCGACGCGGGCCTGGACCTTGGTGCCGTCGCCGAGCCAGAGCGTCCGGGACGACCCGATCCGCGCGCCGCCCGCGACATCCTTGCTGAGCGCGACGGACGTGCCGGTCAGCCCGTCCAGGCTTCCCTTGGTGAGCTTGGCGTCGACGGTCCTCGCCGCGTCCGCGCCCAGCCCGCGGGCGGGGAACGAGCGGAGCTCGTCCTCTCCGACCTCGCGCACCGGCATGATCACCGTCGTCCGGTGGACCGGCGTCACGGCGGCCACGCCCGGCACGCCCCGGACGGCCTCGGCGACCGTGGACGGCACGCCCGGCCCGGACGAGACCAGCACGCGGTCGGCGCGGTTGGCGTCGCGGGCCTGCGCCGCCGAGGCGTCCATGACCGTCGCCGCCCCGGAGAGCTGCACCAGCGCGAACGCGATGACGAGCGCCACCGGCGTCAGCACCGCCCCGGCGCGCGGCGCGGCGGCCAGGGCGGACCGCCGGGCGAGCCGTCCGGTGATCGGGGAGGCCAGCGACACCGCGCCGCCCAGCAGCACCGCGCCGAACCGGGCGATCACCGGCGAGAGCAGCGCGACCCCGACCATCAGCGACATGATCATGCCGCTCAGCGAGGCCGCCGCGGCGGTCCCGGACGCCCGCAGCGCGACGCCGAGCGTGCTCAGCCCGCCCGCCAGCAGCAGCGCCCCGACGACGATCCGCCAGCGCGCGACCGACGTCGGGTCGGCGGCCGTCTCACCGAGCGCCTGGACGGGCCGGACCCCCGCCAGCCGCAGCGAGGCCAGCAGCCCGACCAGCAGCGTCGCGACCACGGTGATGGCGAACGAGGCGACGGCGGGCAGCGGGCCGACGGCGAGGGCGAAGCCGGGCGGCAGCACGCCCCGGTCCCGCATGGCCGCGTGCAGCGCGGCCCCGGCGGCGAGCGAGAGGGCGCCGCCGACGGCCCCGGCGGG
>NZ_QURH01000686.1 GCF_003428695.1 Actinomadura logoneensis | reverse complement strand
CCGGTCAGTAGTAGTCCAGGGCGAAGGGCTGCGCGGCGAACACCGCGTCCAGCGCCTCGGCGCGGACGTCGCCGCCGCGCAGCAGGCCCGCGCGGCGCAGCGTGCTCGCCGGGATCCCGGCGTACAGCGCCGCGAGGCCCCGCGGGCCCAGCTGGACGGCCGTGGCGTCCTCCGACGCCTGCTCCAGGCGGCCCTCGCCGTCCTTGACGGTCAGCATCCAGTGGCCGGTGTTGGCGGGCAGGAGTTCGTCGGTGATGCGCAGCGGGACCTCGGCGGCCACGCCGGGCCGGTAGCCGCGCAGCGCGACCGCGCGCGGCGCGTCCAGCACCCGCAGCATCCACTGGGTGCGGTCGATCATGTCGTGCTCGCGCTCGCCGACCAGCCACAGGACGGGGTCGTGCGGCGCGAGGTTCGCCGTCACCGACTCGGCCGTGGACGCGCCGGACCCGACGATCGCCCACAGCGCCCGCGCCGTCCGCTCGGAGCCCGCCACGACCTTGTCGATCACCAGGGAGGCGTTGTCCGCGCTCCACCGGTAGGCCAGGAACCCGTCGTCGGCCAGGTAGGAGAACAGGCCGCTGGAGGCGAGCCGGATCCGCCACAGGCCGGCGCCGGTGTCGACCGGGCCGCTGTCGCGGGCGCCCTCGTGGACGCGCGCGATGGTCGCCGCGACCTCCTCGGCGTCCTGCGGGCCGACCCGCCGCACCGGGACGCGCTCGGCCCGGATGCCGCGCAGCGCCTCGGTCCTCAGCGTGACCCGGTGCAGGCCGCCCGCGTGCTCCCAGCCGAGCCCTCGGTAGAGGGTGGTGGTGGCCGGGTGCAGGGCGGAGAGCACGTCGCCCAGCTCCACGGCCCGGCGCAGGGTGGCCGTCACGACCGCGCGGCCCGCGCCGCGTCCCCGGTCCTCGGGGGCGACGGTGACGCCCGCCAGCCCGCCCATCGGGACGGCCCGGCCCTCCCACCACTGCCGGAAGGCCAGCACGCGGGCGGTGGAGACCAGCCGTCCGCCGTCGAAGCCGCCGAGCTGCCGGCCGGCGGTCATCACGTCGGCCGAGCCCTCCCGCCAGGAGCGGACGTCGGCCTCCGACACGGGTCCGAAGGACCGCACGCGGTTGTCCAGGGCGGCGTCGAGGTCGGCGGGGGTCAGTTCACGGATCTCCATGATCCCCACCCTAGGCCGACGAAACGACGGACGCCGCCTCCCGATGACGGGAAGCGGCGTCCGCACGATCAGGCGTCGAGACGAGCCGTCACCTCGTCGGTGACGTCGTTCCGATCCTCACTCCGCGCGAGTGGACCACGGAGCCAGGGACTACTCGATCGCCTCGAGCACGGCGTCCGAGACGTCGAAGTTCGCGTAGACCTCCTGGACGTCGTCGGAGTCCTCCAGCGCGTCGAGGAGGCGGAACACCTTCCTGGCGTTCTCCTCGTCGAGCGGGACCGACATCGTCGGCAGGAACTTGCTCTCGGCCGACTCGTAGTCGATCCCGGCGTCCTGCAGGGCCTTGCGGACCTGGAGCAGGTCGCCCGCCTCGGAGACCACCTCGAACTGGTCGCCGAGGTCGTTGACGTCCTCCGCGCCCGCCTCCAGGGCCGCCATCATGACGTCGTCCTCGGAGGTGCCCTCCTTGGGGACGATGATGACGCCCTTGCGGTTGAACATGTACGAGACCGAGCCCGGGTCGGCGAGCGAGCCGCCGTTGCGGGTGAGCGCGACGCGGACCTCGGAGGCGGCGCGGTTGCGGTTGTCGGTGAGGCACTCGATGAGCACCGCGACGCCGCCGGGCGCGTAGCCCTCGTACATGATGGTCTGCCAGTCGGCGCCGCCCGCCTCCTCACCGGCGCCGCGCTTGCGCGCGCGCTCGATGTTGTCGTTCGGGACCGAGCTCTTCTTCGCCTTGTAGATGGCGTCGTACAGCGTCGGGTTGGCCTCGGGGTCGCCGCCGCCGGTGCGGGCCGCGACCTCGATGTTCTTGATCAGCTTGGCGAAGAGCTTGCCGCGCTTGGCGTCGAGGGCGGCCTTCTTGTGCTTGGTCGTCGCCCACTTGGAGTGGCCGGACATGCTTAATCCTCCTCCATCGCCCGGCGCACCAGATCGGCGAAGTAGTGGTGCACGCGGTGGTCGCCCGTCAGTTCAGGGTGGAACGAGGTCGCCATGAGGCGGCCCTGGCGGACGGCGACGATCCTACCGACGTTCGGGCCGCTCTCGGCACGCCCCAGCACCTCGACCGCCTCTCCGACGCCCTCCACCCAGGGGGCGCGGATGAACACGGCGTGGAACGGCGTGTCCCCCATGCCGGTCAGCGGGACCGGCGCCTCGAACGAGTCGACCTGGCGGCCGAAGGCGTTGCGGCGCACGGTCATGTCGATGCCGCCGACCGTCTCCTGGCCGGCCACGCCGCCCTCGATCCGGTCCGCCAGCATGATCATCCCGGCGCAGGAGCCGTAGGCGGGCATCCCGGCCTCGATCCGCTTGCGGAGCGGTTCGAGCAGGTCGAACGCCCGGGCGAGCCGCCACATGGTGGTCGACTCGCCGCCGGGCACCACCAGGCCGTCCACTCGCTCCAGTTCCTCGGGGCGGCGGACGGTCACGGTCCGCGCCCCGGCGCCCTCCAGCGCCCGAGCGTGCTCGAGCACGTCGCCCTGCAGGGCGAGCACGCCGATGGTCGGCACAGCAGTCACCAAGGGGTCCTTCCGGGGAGTTCGGGGTCGTTCACAAGCCTAAACGTTCATTACAACGCCCCCGGACCCGTGCCTGCTTCCCGCCGGACGGGCGGGACGGCCCGGCCTGGCGGGGCCGGGGGCCGCGAGTGCGGCGGGAGCGGCGGGAGCGGCGGGGGCGGCGGCGGTCGAGCCGCCGGGGG
>NZ_QURH01000688.1 GCF_003428695.1 Actinomadura logoneensis | reverse complement strand
GAGCCCGCCGCGGACGGGACCGGCGAGGCGCTGGTCGTGGAGGCCCCGGCCGAGGCCGTCGGACGGGCCGCCGCCGCGTCCGGGGTCGCGCTGGTGGAGCTGCGCCAGGCCGGCGGGGGCGGCCTGGAGGAGCTCTTCCTCACCCTGACCGGCCGGCACACCGGCCCGGCGACGCAGACGTCCGTTCCGCAGGAGGCAGTCCGATGACCGTGCTGGATCTCAGCCAGGCACCGGCGCGTCCGCCGCTGACGCGGCTGACGCTGGTCGAGCTGCGCAAGATGACCGACACCCGCGCGGGCCGCTGGCTGCTGGCGATCATCGCACTGGTCGCGGTCGCCGCCGTGGTGATCTTCATGGCCGTCCGGCCGGCGCGCGAGCAGTCGGCGGGGCAGCTGTTCGGGCTGTCCCAGGTGGGTGTCGGCCTGCTGCTGCCGGTCGTCGGGATCCTGGCGGTGACCGGCGAGTGGTCGCAGCGGACGGCGCTGTCCACGTTCACGCTCGTCCCGCAGCGGCTGCGGGTGCTGGCGGCCAAGGCCCTCGCGGCGGTCGTGCTCGCGGCCGGGTTCGTCCTGCTGGGCCTGCTCCTGGGCTTCCTCGGCCGCGCCGTCGGCGGCGCGCTCGGCGTGGCGTCGGGCGGCTGGGGCGTCTCGGTGCGCGCGTTCGCCTCGATGCTGCTCGTGGAGGTCGCGACCGTGCTGATCGGCGTCGCGTTCGGCGCGGCGCTGATGAACACCCCGGTGGCGATCGTGCTCTACTTCGTTCTGCCGACGGTGTGGACGACGGTCGGCACGATGGTGAAGGCGCTGCGCGACGCGTCCGCGTGGCTCGACACCAACCGCGCCTTCGAGCCGCTGAGCGGCGAGACCCCGGCGACCGGCACCGAGTGGGCCCGAGCCGGGACGGCCGTCGCCGTCTGGATGCTCCTCCCCCTGGTGATCGGCGCGTACCGCCTCGTCAAGCGCGAAGTGAAGTAGGACGGAGGACGTGGCGGGCCGTCCGATGCCAGGACGTCCCGCCACGCCTCCCACGCCCCGACCGGCCGAACGGCGGGTACCGGACACGGGCGGCTGCGCCGCCAATTTGCGCGGCCGTCGCCATCAATTGGCGTCGGGCTTCGCCGTCAGCGGGCGGGAAGCGCGGCGAGCCGTCGAGCGGGCATCGCACCGACCAGCGGATAGCACGCGATGACGAGAAGCGCGGGCGCCGGCCTGCCGACCGCCACGGCGGCGACCAGGACCGCGACCAGCGTGAGGCTCCAGGTGAGCCATGCCACGGTGGTCGGGACGGACGGCGACCGTCCGGCGAACCCGAGAGCGACGGCGCAGAGCATCACCAGACAGGTCACCAGCGCGCCGCCGTAACCGACGGCGAACGGAAGGACCGCCCGGGGATTGTCGGTGCCGTCCGCGAGATCGGCACCGGCGACGATGGCCCCGGCAGTGATGGCCGCGAAGGTGAAGTACCTGCCCAGGCAGAACCAGAGATACGGTTTCCTGCGCACCGGCGGGCGCCAGCGAATGGCCGGGCGGTCGGTCATGTCCGCGGCGCTCCGGGCAGACGCCGCCCTTGAGGGGCGCGGCCCCTGGGCCACCCACTGTTTCCGCTGCTGACGTGCCTGGCGGCATCTTCGATTTCCGGCATTCCCTTTTGATGCACATATGGCCTTGCCCGTTCCCCTGACCTACTGCGGACGTGCGCAGGCGCGGTGGGCGGGGTCCGGTGGCGGATCTGTGCGACGCTGCTGGAGATGGACGGGCGATTTCTGGCTTTTCCGGACGGGTTGGCGCACCGGTGGCGGGACGGCATCGCCAGGGCGCCCTGGGTTCCGGACGTCGCGGTCTGCGTGCTCGCCGCGGCGGGCAACGTGTACCGCATCGGTACCGCGACGACGGGTTCGGACGAGCGCGGCGCGGACGGGCGGGCGTTCTCCCTCGGGATCGCGATGGCCGTCTGCCTGCTCGGACGGCGCCGGTGGCCCGCGGCCGTCCTCGCGGTGGTGTCGGGGCTGTGGCTCGTCTACCACCTGCTCGACTATCCGGGCGGGGCACCGGCGGTCGCGGTCTGGGCGGCGCTCTACTCGGTGGCGTGCGCGGAACGGCGCTGGGCGGGGTTCGCGGTGGCGGGGCTGCTCATCGCGGCGGATCTCGCGGGGCGGGTGAAGCACTCGGGGGCCGAGGTGTTCGGCTCGGTCCTGGACGGGTCGACGGTGGTGTTCGTGGCGATGCTGCTGCTCGGGGACGCCGTCCGCAGCAGGCGGGCGCGGCGGGCCGAGTACGAGGGGCGGATCGCGGCCCTGGCGGAGCGCCGGGAACACGAGACCGCGCAACGCGTCGCCGAGGAGCGGATCCGGATCGCCCGCGAGCTGCACGACGTGTCCGCGCACACCATCACGGTCATCGGCGTGCAGTCGAGCGTGGCGGCGGAGTTCCTGGACGACGATCCGCCGCGCGCCCGCGAGGCGCTCGGGGAGGTGCGGCGGGCGACCGCCGAAGCGCTCGGCGAGCTGCGGGCGACCGTCCGGGTGCTGCGCGAGGAGGGGGACCCGGACGGGACGGCCCCCGCTCCGGGCCTCGCCGACCTGGAACGGCTCGCCCACGGCTACGGGACCACCGGGCCGCGCATCACGGTGCGGACGGAGGGCGACGCCCGCCCCGTGCCGCGCCTCACCGGGCTGACGGCGTACCGGATCGTGCAGGAGGCGCTGGCCAACGCCGTGCGGCACGGCGATCCCGAGACGGTCGAGGTGGTCGTCCGGTACGGTGACGGCGGACTTGATCTTGAGGTGCGGGACGACGGCCGGGGCGCCCCCGACGGCGGACGGCCCGGCCGGGCGGGACCCGGCGGCACG
>NZ_QURH01000683.1 GCF_003428695.1 Actinomadura logoneensis | reverse complement strand
GCCCGTGCCCCGGCCGCGCTCCGCCGGGACGGGACGGGTGCCGCCCGGCCCGCCCCGGCGCGCGATGCCAGGCGTCCTCGCGCGGCTCGTCCGGGACCGGCTCGCGCTGATGACCGCCGCCGTGTCCGAGTACGGGGACGCCGTGCGCGTCGCCGCCGGCCCCCGCACGATGTACATCTTCAACCACCCCGACCACGCCAAGCACGTCCTGGCCGACAACGCCGCCAACTACCACAAGGGGCTCGGCCTCCAGCAGGCCCGCCGCGCCCTCGGGGACGGGCTGCTGACCAGCGAGGGCGAGCTGTGGCGCAAGCAGCGCCGGACGATCCAGCCCGCGTTCCAGAGCGCGCGGATCGCCGCCCAGGCGGGGGCCGTCGCCGAGGAGGCGGCGGCCCTGGTGGACCGGCTGCGGGCGCGCCGCGGCGGCGGGCCCGTGGACGTGACGGGCGAGCTGACCGGGCTCACCCTCGGCGTCCTCGGCCGCACCCTGCTGGACACCGACCTCGGCGCGCACGCGTCGGTCGGGCACGCCTTCGAGGCCGTCCAGGACCAGGCCATGTTCGAGATGGTCACGCTGAGCTCGGTCCCCACCTGGGTGCCGCTGCCCAAGCAGCTCCGGTTCCGGCGGGCCCGGGACGAGCTGCGCCGGGTCGTGGACGCCCTGGTCGCGGGGCGCGGCGACGGCTGGTCGGCGGAGGCCGACGACGTGCTGGCCCGGCTGGTGGCGTCCACCCGGGCCGAGCCCGACCCGGCGGTCGGCGCGCGGCGGCTGCACGACGAGCTGGTCACGCTGCTGCTCGCCGGGCACGAGACCACCGCGAGCACGCTCGGCTGGGCGCTGTACCTGGTGGACCGGCATCCCCGGGTGGCGCGGCGGCTCCGCGAGGAGGCCCGCGACGTGCTGGGCGACCGTCCGCCCGTCCACGAGGACCTGCACCGGCTCACCTACACGGCCATGGTCGTGCAGGAGGCGATGCGGCTGTACCCGCCGGTGTGGATCCTCACGCGGCAGGCGCTGCGGGACGACGAGGTCGGCGGCTACCGGGTGCCGGCGGGGTCGGACGTGCTGGTCAGCCCCTACACGCTGCACCGGCACCGCGACTACTGGGACGACCCGGAGCGCTTCGATCCGGATCGGTTCGACCCGGCGCGTCCCAACGACCGGCCCCGGTACGCCTACATCCCCTTCGGCGCGGGCCCGCGGTTCTGCGTCGGCAACAACCTGGGGATGCTGGAGGCCGTGTTCGTCCTCGCGCTCATCGCCCGCGACCTGCGGCTGCGCGCCGTCCCGGGGCGGCCGGTGGTGCCGGAGCCGATGCTGTCGCTGCGGGTGCGCGGGGGGCTGCGGATGACCGTCCACGACGCCTGATCCGTCTCGCTCGTCCGCCCGTTCGTCCCGTCCATCTCAGTCCACTCGCTCGGAGGCCCCGGACCGTCGCGGTCCGGGGCCTTTCCGTGCGGGGCGGGGGAGCGGAGGCGGGCGGGAGGCGAGACCGGTCGGGGGCGTCAGGCGCCCGTGGCGTCGACGCGGTCCATACCGGTGTCGAGGAGCGCGAGCAGGAGCGGCGGGTCGATGATGCGCATCGGGCGCAGCCGGACGTCCACCGGGCCGGGCACCGTGGACGAGCCGACGGCGATGGGCCCGGACGACCCGACCCACGGCACGGCGTCGGGGGCGGTCGGGTCCGGCACGACCGGTCCCCGGCCGGGGGCGACCGAGTGGGCCAGCACGTACCAGGTGCCCTGCGGGACGTTCGGCAGCTCGTAGCGGCCGGGGCCGTCCAGGACCGTGCAGCGGACCGGCGACCCCTGCGGGATCGGCTCGGGGAACAGGCCGACGAACACCAGGTCGGCGTCCCGGTCCGGGGGCGGCACGATCTCGCCGCCGATCGTCACCGACCGGCTGCCCCAGCCGTTGCGCCGGTTGTCGGTCGGGATGAGCGGCCGGAACCCGCCGTTCTGCCGGTACAGCGTCGGCGCGACGCCCACGCTGCTCTTGAACCGGGAGCTGAACGTCCCGACGCTGGTGTAGCCGACCTGGTTGCTGATCTCGGCGACGGTGAGCGAGGTCGAGATCAGCAGCCGCTTGGCCGCCTGGAGTCGGACCGCCGACAGGAACCGGCCCGGCGAGATGCCGGTGACCTGCCGGAAAATCCGGGAGAAATGGAATTTGCTGAACAGTGCCGTGCGTGCCATGTCGTCGATGGTGAGCTGCTCGCCGAAGTTCTCGTACATGGCCCGGACGACCCGCTCGACGGCCTCTTCCGAAACGTCTGCCATCTTTACAACCCTCGCGCTGTGGCGGTCCTCCGCCGAGGCGGAATCCCGCGTTTACAGGTCTTCGGTTGGCTTGACAAGACCATGCTAAATGGCCGCTGTGCTGGGTCAACGTGCGCGGGCCGAACAATAACGGCGTGATGGAGAGTAATGCAGACGGGCCGCTCCCGAAGGTGGAAATGAAAAAGGTGCGCTCCGTGATCGCCGGACCACGTTCGGGAGTTTCTGCGGACAGGCGGGAACGCCCGTGCAAAAAGGCGAAAGAACGGGGCCGCGGTATTGCCGCTGGAGAATTCGTCAGTCCGAGTCGAGCACGGTGGCGAACCACTCCCACGCGGTGGCGGTCTGGCGCGCCAGGCCGGCGACCGCCTCGCGGCAGTGGCTCGGCACCGCCTCGACCAGGCCGGTCCAGTCGTCCAGCGCGAGCGCCTGGGCGTTCAGCACCCGGAGCAGTTCGCGGCCGGGGTCGGTGTGCCGCAGCGCCGGGTCCTTCATCAGCCGGACCAGCACCTCGCGCGCCGACGCCGGGCCGCCGGGCCGGCGCCGGTCGTCCGCGCCCGCCGGGG
>NZ_QURH01000680.1 GCF_003428695.1 Actinomadura logoneensis | reverse complement strand
GGGGCGGACCGCCGAAGCGGATCCGGTGGCGGACGGACGAGCGACGGGCGGGCGGGCAGGCGGGGCGGGCAGGCGGGGCGGGACGGCCGGTGGGCGGCCGGCCCTGCCTAATGCTCCACCGGTGATGTGGTCCGGGCAACACCCGCGCCGCCCGAGATCATCCGAGGCCCCGGAAGCGACGGCGCGCTCGGGGACCGTGGCCTCACCGCCACATCCGCGTCGAGCCCGCCGCGACCGCCGCGACGACGTGCGAACGTGGGCTCCGGCACGCGAGGACGAGCCGGGAGAACGCGCATGAGGCACTGGTTCGGCCGCCGAGGGACACCCACGGAACGGCCCCCGCGAGCGCCCGCCGGTTTCCTAGCGTCCGCCGATCTCCAAGCGCCCGCCGGTCTCCAGGCGTCCGGTGGTCGGCAGGCGGCAACGGGCACGGGGGTCCCCGGCGGCGTCCCCCTCGCCTCCTTCCCGGGGACGGACTGGGACGCCAGGTTCGCCGCCGCGCTCTCCCACGTCGGCGCGCAGACGTTCAAGCCGGTGATCCTGCTGCCGAACGGGCCGCTCGAACTGTCCGGCGGGCCGTACACGCTGGCCGACGGCCTGAAGCTGTCCGGTCCGCTGGGCGCGCCCGAGCGCGAGTTCGACACCCGCGGACCCCAGTCGATCGTCACCGTCCGGGGCCGGCCGCTGTTCGCGACGCCGCGCGCCGGTGTGCGCGGCGTCAGCATCCGGGGCGTCCAGTTCCGTGCCGCCGGGCCGGTGGACTGGACGGTCCGCGAGACCGACTTCGCGGGCGGCCCGATCATGTCCGACTGCGACTTCACCGACCTGGCCTGGAACGGCTTCTCCTCGGTCATGCACGCCCGCCACCTGCGCGTCGCGATCGAGCGGACCTACGTCAACAACGGCGGCGACGTGCAGTTCAAACTGGGCGGATCCGACAACACCTACTGGATGAGCGGCTACTCGTTCCTGTCGGGGAGCGTGCCGGCCACGGCCGCGGCCTACATCCACTTCACCAGCATGTCCCGGACCCGCGTCGGGCCGCTGTACATCACGCCGCAGCACGCGACCGCGATCAGGGTCGGACGCGGCTACGGCGGCCTGTCCTTCCACGGCCTCCTGCTCGACTCGACCGGACGGGACGTCAACACCGCCTGCCAGGGGCCGGCGATCGTCATCGACGGCGGCGAGGGCCACGTCTTCCAGGACTGCTGGTTCTTCAACAACGCCGTCCGCCCCGCATCGACCGGCCGCCCCTGGGAGAAGGGACAGGTCTACATCCACGCCGGTGCGCAGATCGCGTTCGTCGGCTGCCAGTGGTCCGGCGGGAGGGAGCAGCGGGTGCTCACCCCCGCGGGCACCCCGGCGATCTACGCGGCTGCGGGCGTCACCGGCGTCCGCGTCCACGCCCCGCTCGCTCCCAACGGCGGCGAGCGGCTGCTCCAGCACGCCGCCGCGGGAGCGATCACCTGCGACGACCCGTCCTGGACGATCACCACCGCCTGACCGCCCCGGACCCGTCCGTCACGGAGGAGGGGCGACGCGTCCGTCACGGGCACGGCCTCACGGGCACGGCCGTCACGAAGCGGGGCGGCGCGGTGAGACCACGAGCCGGACGGTCCCGGCGGCCGGCCCGCTGAACGCGTCCGACACGTACCAGGTGCCCTTCACCACGCCCTTCGGCACGACCGGCGCCTCGAGGTCCACGATGCCGGCGTGCCGTCCGGCGAACCGGTCCAGAGTGTAGGCCGCGACGGTCCCGTGGCGCTGCCGGAGGACGGCGCGGACCTCCGCGACGGTCCGGCCCCTCACCCGCACCCCGGCGAGAACCTCGCCCGGCGCGGTGGCGCTCCCCGTCAGAGCGATCCGTTCGCCGGGCCTCGGCGCGCGTCCGAGCACGACGGTGACCGGTGCCTGGTGGCCGAGGCGGATCCGCAAGCCCCTGTGGCACCAGGTCCTCCCGCAGTCCGCGCCGGAGGGATTCGGAGTCGCCGACGGCTGCGCGCCGTCCGACCCGAGCAGGGCACCGACGAGGCTCGGGGACGCGGGCCGGACGTCCAGGTTCACGGACAGGCCGTGCGCGGCGAACTCCGCCCGCAGCCGCGCGGGGGAGGCGTGCGGATCCCGGACGGCGACGTTGACGTAATCCCCGTCCCGGGAAAAGGAGAGCGCTTCGGCGGGCCGCTCCGCCCCCGGCCAGCCGAAGACCACGGCCGCGGCGGTGGCGGCGACGGCCGTGACGGTTCCGAACGCCAGAGTGGCCTTCCGCCACGGGCGGCGGGCGGCCGAGGCGCTGCGCCCCGCAACGGTGGCTTCCGTGCGAGCCATCTCGGCGGCGCTCGTGCGGGCGATGTCCGCGGCGCTCGTGCGGGCGATGTCGGTGGCGCCCGTGCGGGCGATGTCGGTGGTGCCCGTGCGAGCCATCTCGGCGGTGCTCGTGCGGGCGATGTCCGCGGCGCCCGTGCGGGCGATGTCCGCGGTGCCCGTGCGGGCGATGTCGGCGGCGAGTTCCCGGTAGGCGGCGTCCGACACGAGCCGGTCGGCGGCCTCGTCGGAGATCGGCGACACCCGGCTGATCAGCGACCGTTCGGTCATGTGAGGTCTCCTTCCAGGGCGCGCAGGGCGGCGGCGGGGATCGGGGCGTCATGGCGGCGCAGGGCGCGCGCGAAGCGGCGGCGGGCGCGGTGCAGGCGGACCCGGACCGCGTTCCGGGAGCAGCCGAGCACCGTGGCCAGCTCCGCGTGGCCGAGGCCCTCCCAGCCGACCAGGGTCAGCAGTTCGCGGTCGGCCTCCGGCAGGCTGCGCAGCGCCGCCGCGACCCGCCCGGACGCGCCGTCG
>NZ_QURH01000682.1 GCF_003428695.1 Actinomadura logoneensis | reverse complement strand
GGGCCGGCGGGCAGCGCCCACACGCGGTCGCGGCGCGCGCCCCCGGCGCCCGGCGGCGGCGGTTCGACGGCCAGCAGGCCGGATGATGAAGGCTGGTCCACGGCGTCTCCGGCGATCTCTGGAGAGGTGGTCACGGGGTTCCCTCCCGGGGCGGCGGCACGGCGGCGCGAGAACCGGCCGCGACCCTCACGGTGAGTCTCTGGTCACGCGACTCTGGTCACGTAACGACACCGAACGGTCACGGTCCTCAGAATCGCGTGAGAATCTCAGTACCGCAACACCGTTGGGCAGATTGCTCTGCCGGGAGAGATTCCTCTACCCGCTTTGTCATTCCCGTTGTGGAACCCCGGGCGACCGGCGAGACTCCCCGCCATGAGCTACCGGCCCACCGTCCGCGGCCGCCGTCTGGCGCGTGAGCTGCGGACGCTCCGTGAGAAGCGCGGCCTCACCCTCCAGGAGGTCGCCGACCGGCTGAGCATGTCGCGGGCCACCGTGTCCCGGCTGGAGACCGCGCAGACGCGGCCGAAGGCCGAGGACATCCAGCGGTTCCTCGACCTGTACGGCGTGCCCAGCCCGGAACGCGACGCGCTGTCCAACCTCGCGTCGGCCGCGCAGCGGCGCGGCTGGTGGACGGCCTACTCCGACGTCTTCACCGGCAGCTACGTCGCGATGGAGCACGAGGCGTCGCTCATCCGCACCTGGGATCCGCAGCTCGTGCACGGGCTGCTCCAGACCGAGGACTACGCGCGCGCCGTCATCACCGCCGGCCGGATGCTGCCCAAGCCCGAGGACGTGGAGCGGCGGCTCGCCGCGCGCCGCACCCGCCAGGCGCTGCTGGAGCGGCCGGACGCGCCGCTGGTGCACATGGTGGTGGACGAGGCGGTGCTGCGCCGCCCGATCGGCGGACCGGAGGTGCTGGCCGAGCAGCTGCGGCATCTGGTCCGGCTCGCCGAGCGCGACCGGATCACCGTCCAGATACTGCCGTTCACCGTGCGTGAGCACGCCGGACTCGACGGCCGCTTCACAATCCTTTCGTTCCCCGACCCCGCGGACCCCGATATCGCCTACGTGGAGGGGACGATGGGCGACGTTTACGTCGAAAGCATCGCGGAAATAGCCAGTCACGGGGAACGCTTCCAGCGGATCGCCGAGGCGGCCCTCCCCCCGGAGGAGTCCGCGCGTCTCGTCGCCGACGCAGCAAGGAGCAACTCGTGAACCCAACCCCCGCCGACTCGCGACGCGCCCACGACGGCACCACCGACGCCCACCCCGACCGAGCCACCGACGGCACGCCCCGCCCCCTCCGCGCCGAACTCGACACGGCGCTGTGGACCAAGTCGTCCCACAGCGGCAGCGGCGACCAGTGCGTCGAGGTCGCCGCGCTGTCGGGCGCGCGCCGCGCGGTGCGCGACTCCAAGGACCCCGGCGGCCCCGCGCTGCTGCTGGCGTCCGCCGAGTGGCGCGCGATGCTCGACCGCCTCACCGCACACTGACCGCCCCACCGCACACTGACCGCCCCGCCCCCACACCCGCCCGACGCCCGGCGTTCGCCTCGGGCTTCTCACGTCCACTGGACGCCTGACCCCTGCCCGGTCTCCAGCGTCCCGTCCGCCCGCGCACCCGGCGGTGCCGCTCCGTGCGCGGCCCGCCGGACCGGATCTCCGCGCCGGCCGGGCCTTCCAGAGAAACTAGAACGCGTTCTACTATCGCGGTGCCCCCGACGGAAGGCGCCACCGTGACCGCGGACCCGACTCCGGCCCCCAGCACGTCCCCCACCTCGGAACTGAAGCTCGGCATCAACGTCGGCTACTGGCAGCGCGACCCGGACGACCAGACCGAGACGGTGCTCGCCGCCGAGAGGCTCGGCTACGACGCGGTGTTCACCGCCGAGGCGTACGGCTCGGACGCCTTCACGC
This sequence comes from Actinomadura logoneensis, assembly GCF_003428695.1. GTDB lineage: Bacteria > Actinomycetota > Actinomycetes > Streptosporangiales > Streptosporangiaceae > Spirillospora > Spirillospora logoneensis. Next base: position 920 of record NZ_QURH01000682.1, on the reverse strand, counting down.
CGCTCGCCTGGTACGCCGCCCGCACCTCGCGGATCAAGCTCGGGACCGCCGTCGCGCAGATGTCGGCGCGCACGCCGGTCGCGACGGCGATGCACGCCCTCACCCTGGACGCGCTGTCCGGCGGACGGGTCATCCTCGGCATCGGCGCGTCCGGGCCGCAGGTCGTGGAGGGCTGGTACGGCGTGCCGTTCCCCAAGCCGCTCGCGCGCACCCGCGAGTACCTGGACATCATGCGGCAGGTGTGGCGGCGCGAGGCGCCCGTGACCAGCGAAGGCCCGCACTACCCGCTCCCCTACCCGGGCGGGACCGGGCTCGGGAAGCCGCTGAAGTCGATCGCGCATCCGGTGCGTCCGGAGATCCCGGTGTACCTCGGGGCGGAGGGGCCGAAGAACATCGCGCTCGCCGCCGAGGCCGCGCAGGGCTGGCTGCCGCTGTTCGTGGACCCGACCCGGATCGACGCGCTGTTCGGCGAGTCGCTGGCGGGCCGTCCGGCGGACTTCGAGATCGCCGCGACCGTGACGACGATCGTCACCGACGACCTGGCGTCCGCGCTGGAGTTCGCGAAGATCCCGCTCGCCTTCTACATCGGCGGGATGGGCGCGAAGGAACGCAACTTCCACCTCGACCTGATCGGCCGCCTCGGCTACGCCGAGCAGGCCGCGCGCGTGCAGGAGCTGTTCCTGGCCGGACGGCGCGACGAGGCGGTCCGGGCCGTCCCGGACGAGCTGGCCGACTCCATCTCGCTGCTCGGCCCGATCGGGCGCATCAAGGAGCGCCTCGACCGGTGGCGGGAAAGCCCGGTGACGACGCTGCTGATCGCGGGCGTCCGCGACGAGCCGACCCTCCGCGCCCTCCGCGACCTCGTCCTGGCCTGACCCACCCGCCCACCGACCGGCCCGCGCGGACCGGTCGGTGGGCGG
>NZ_QURH01000681.1 GCF_003428695.1 Actinomadura logoneensis | reverse complement strand
GGGGCGGCGGCCGTGGCGGTGGCGGCTGCCGCTTCCGGCGCGGCGGCGCGGACGCTGGGCGTCCTGGTCCCGGCCCTGCTCGCCGCCGCCGCGCTGTCGTCCCTGCTCCCCCGCCGCCTGCCCTGGCCGGACGACACCGGGGACGGGCACGCGGCGAGCGGCGGAGACGTCCCGGAGGACGGACCCGGGCAGTCCCGAATCGGGACGATCCGGGCTAGCCTGCTCCGACACGTCCACCCCGGGAGGTCGCGCTGAGCACCGCACGTGTGACCGTCGTCGTCCCGACCCGCGACTCCGCGCGGACGCTGGAGCGGTGCCTGGCCTCGATCCGCGCGCAGAGCGAGCCGGTCGAGCTGGTCGTGGTGGACAACGCGTCCACCGACGGGACGCCCGCGATCGCCGCCGCGTACGCCGACACCGTGCTCACGGGCGGGCCGGAGCGCAGCGCGCAGCGCAACCTCGGCTGGCGGGCCGCGTCCGGGGACGTCGTGGCGTTCGTCGACTCGGACATGGTCGTCGCGCCCGGCGTCGCCGCCGAGGCGGCCGGGGCGTTCGGCGCGGACCCCGGGCTCGGCGGCCTGGTCATCCCGGAGGAGTCGTTCGGGCAGGGCTTCTGGGCGCGGGTCCGGGCCGTGGAGAAGCGCGCCTACCTGGGCGACCCGGCCGTGGAGGCGGCGCGGGTCTTCCGCCGGACGGCGCTGGCCGAGGTCGGCGGCTACGACGAGGGCCTCAGCGCCTTCGAGGACTGGGACCTCGCCGACCGGGTCGCCGCGACGGGCCTGCGCATCGGCCGGACGTCCGCGGGCGTCCTGCACGACGAGGGCCGCCTGACGCTGCGGTCCGCCTACCGCAAGCGGCGCTACTACGGACGCTGGCTGCCCGCGTACCGGGACCGTCCGACCGCGCGGTCTTTCGGCCGGGGCGGGACGCTGCGGCGGCTTCCGCTGCGGGAGTCCCCCGTCGCCGCCGCCGGGGTGCTCGTGCTGAAGGCGACCGAGGCGGCGGGGCTGCTCGCGGGCGCCCGCGCCGCCGGGAAGGGCGAGCGGTGACCGCGACCGCGCCCTCGCCGGCTCCGGCCCCGGCGGCGGCATCCGTCTCCCGGCTTCCGGCGGTCTCCGGCAGGCAGGACGCGCTGGACGGCGTGCGGGCCATCGCCGCGCTCATGGTGCTGCTGTTCCACGTGGCCGCGAGCACCGGCTACCTCACCGGCGCGCCGACCCCGGTGACGCGGCTGCTGTCGCGGGGCGAGATCGGCGTCCCCATCTTCTTCGTCCTGTCCGGGCTGCTGCTGTACCGGCCGTGGGCGTCGGCGGCGCTCGGCCTGCGCCCGTCCCCCGGCACCGGCGGCTACCTGTGGCGCCGCCTGCTGCGGCTCATGCCCGCGTACTGGGTCGTCATGGCCGTGGCCATCGGCATGTACAGCCGCGAGCACCTGTCGGACATCCCGAGCATGGTCGGCATCGGCACCCTCACCTACGGTTTTGACCCGCACCCCTGGTGGACGGACCATCTCGGCCCCAAGGGACTGGGGCAGATGTGGAGCCTGTGCGTCGAGGCGTCCTTCTATGTGGCGCTGCCCCTGCTCGCCTTGCTGCTGGACCGGTGGGCGCGGCGCGGCACGTCCGTGGACGTCCGGGCGCGGCGGCTGCTGTACGCGCTGGGCGCGATGTCGGTGGGGTCGGTCGTCTACGCGCTCGGGGCGCTGCGGACGCCCGACCCGCCGTACTGGGGCAGCCTGCTCCCGCAGTACCTCGGATGGTTCGGGGGCGGGATGGCGCTGGCCGTCGTGACGGTCTGGGCGAACGCGGACCCGTCCGGGGCGGCGGCGCGGTTCGCGCGGACGGTCGCCGCCTCCGCCGCGACCTGCTGGACGGCCTGCGCGCTCGTCTACGTCATCGCGTCCACCCCCGTCACGGGGCTGTCCCGGCTGAACTCGACCAACGCCTGGACGACCGGGTTCAGCGTCGTCCTGTACGGGCTGGTCGCGCTGCTGCTGGTCGCCCCGGCGGCGCTGGCCTCGGCGGACGACCCGCTCGTCCGGCGCGTCCTCGGCAACCCGGTGCTGGCGTTCCTCGGCCGCGTCTCGTACGGGATCTTCCTCTGGCAGTTCGTGGTGATCTTCGTGTGGTTCGACCTGACCGACCACGCGCCGTTCACCGGCGACCTGCTGACCGACTTCCCCGTGTGCCTCGTCCTGACCGTCGCCGTCGCGGCCGTCAGCTACCACGCGGTCGAGGAGCCCGTCCGGAAGCTGGGGACCCGCCTGGCCTCCCGGCGGCGCGCCCGGACGGGTTCGGCCAGCGAGGGTTAGCCGCGCGCTTCGTCCGGATGGGGGTCGTCGGAGGGCGGGTCCTGCTCGGCGGCCGACGCCCACCGGACGGCCATGCCCTCCGGGGGCGGGCTCTGCGCGGCGGCGGGCGCCCACTGGAGCGCCGCGCCGTCCGCGAGCCAGGTGTCGGGGGCCTCGGGGGCGGTGAGCGCGGCGGTGAGGCGGCCGACCACGACCAGCCCGCAGATCTGCGGCAGGACGTCCCGGAGCAGCGGCAGCAGGTCGGGCCGGACGCCGTGCCGGTTCAGCCAGGCCGCCGCCGCGACCGAGACGCCGCCGACCAGCATGAAGAACGCGGCGATCCAGGCCGACCGGACGGTCCGGGCCGCCCGCCGCACCGACCACTGCGGCAGAGCCCCGACCAGCGCGGACACCGCCGCGACGGCCACTCCGAGCGGACCCGCAAGCCAGAACCCGAGGGCCGCCGCCAGGCCGACCGGGGCCGCGACGCGGAGCGTCCGCGCCGTGCGCGTCCCGGGCGCTCGCGGCGGTGCGGCGGGCA
>NZ_QURH01000679.1 GCF_003428695.1 Actinomadura logoneensis | reverse complement strand
GCCGCACCAGGGCGCGGACGTCTCGGCGGCGGGCGCCGCCCTGTCGCCCGGCGCGTGCCCGGAGGCGTGCCGGCAGCTCGTCCCCGGCAGCGCGCTGCTGCGCGGCCTCGGTGACCGCGTCGGCGACGGGCCCGCCTGGATGTCGGTGTGGACGACCCGGGACCAGACCGTCCAGCCGCCCGAGTCCGCCCGGCTGGACGGCGCCGTGGACGTCGTCCTCCAGGACGTCTGCCCGGACGCCCGGACCGGCCACGACGACCTGCCGTCCGACCCGCTCGTGGGCGGCATCGTGCTGCGCGCCCTCGGGGCCGGGCCGATGACCGCGCCCGTCGCGTCCGACTGCGCCAGCCTGCGGGCGCTCAGCTCGTGACGTCGCGGGTGGCGAAGTTGGCCCAGGCGGCGGCGAGGAAGACGGCCACGTAGACGCCCTGCAACGCCAGCCCGCGGGTGATGTCGTGCCACAGCACCGGCGCGCGGAAGAAGTCGGTCCAGGCCAGCCAGTAGCGCGTCGGCAGGTAGGGGTGGACGGCCGCCGCCGCGTCCAGCGACACCAGGATCTGGCTGGTCACGAGCGCGGCGAGCGCGCCCAGCGCCGCGCTGAGCGCCGAGTCGGTCACCGTGGACAGGAACAGCGCGACCGCGCCGACGCCGAGCATCGACACGCCGACGTAGAGCGTCGCGCAGGCCAGCCGCAGCAGCACCTGCGGGGTGCTCAGGCCCGTCCCGGACATCGAGGTGACCAGGCTCGCCCCGGTCAGCGCCGACGCGGGTTTCGCGCCGAACACCGCGACCCCGACAGCGTACGAGCTGAGCGTCACCGCGACCACCGCGAGCAGGACGAACCCGACGAGCGCGACGAGCTTGGCGACCAGCAGCCGGGTCCGGCCGACCGGGCGCAGCAGCAGGTAGCGCAGCATCCCCGAGCCCGCCTCGCCCGCCACCGCGTCGCCGCCGACGACCGCGACCGACACCGGCAGGAACAGCGGCAGCACCATCGCCAGGGCCGCCGCCGGATACAGCGTCCCGTTCGTCAGGACGGCCGACAGGAACGCCGGTCCCTGGCCGGCGGGCGGCGCGACCCTGGTGACGCCGAGGAACCCCGCGACGATCGCCGGAAGCCCGCACAGCAGCGCCAGCGACACCCACGTCCGGGGCCGCCGCACCATCTTCACCAGCTCGCTCCGGATCACGGCGCCCCCGCCGGGCGGCCGGACCGGCCCGGGCGTTCGGACCGGCCCGAGCGGTCGGAGGGGCCGCCGCCGGACGCGGGCGGCGGGCGGTCGAAGCGGTCGGCGCTCGCGCCGGTCACCGACAGGACGATCTCCTCCAGGGTGTGCCGCTGCGGCCGGAGCCCGGTCACCCGCAGCCCGTCCGCGACCAGGAGCGCGTTCAGCTCGGCGGCGTCGGCGGCCCGCACCAGCAGCCGGTCGCCGTCCCGGTGCTCGACCCGGCCGTCCAGCAGCGCGGCGGCGCGCGCCGCGTCCGGGCTGCGCACCTCGACACGCCCGGTCGGGGCACGCAGGTCGGACATGTCCTGTTGCAGGACGAGCCGTCCCCGGTCCATCACGCCGACCCGGGTGCACAGCTCCTCGACCTCGCCGAGCAGGTGGCTGCACAGCAGGACCGTCGTCCCGGCGTCGTTCAGCGCGCGCAGCAGGTCGCGGATCTCGCGGATGCCGCGCGGGTCCAGGCCGTTGGTCGGCTCGTCCAGGACCAGCAGCCGCGGCTCGTGCAGCAGCGCGGCGGCGAGCCCGAGCCGCTGCCGCATCCCGAGCGAGTACGCCCGGACCGGACGGTCGTCCACGCCGCCGAGCCCGACCCGCTCCAGCGCCTCCTCCACCCGGCGGCGGCGCGTCCGGCGGGACCCGCGCCCCGGCCCGGACGCGTCGAGCAGCGCCAGGTTCGCGCGCCCGGACAGGTGCCCGTACGCGCCCGGCCCCTCGACCATCGCGCCGATCCGCGGCAGCACCTCGCCGGTGCGGCGGGGGATCGGCCGGCCCATCACCTCGATCTCGCCGGACGTCGCGAACACCAGCCCGAGCAGCATCCGGACCAGCGTCGTCTTGCCCGAGCCGTTCGGGCCGAGCAGCCCGTAGCGGTCGCCCTCGCCGACCGCGAGGTCCACGTCCCGGACGGCCACGACCCGCCCGTACCGCTTGGTCAGCCCGCGCGTCGCGATCACGCCGCGAGCTCCGCCGCCGCGCCCCGCAGGACCTCCGGCCGGACCGCCCCGGCCAGCAGGAACGTCACCCCCGTGTCCGCGTGGAACAGCATCGCGGTGAGCAGCGGCGTCGTCAGCATCAGGAACTCGCCGCGCCCCGGCCCGCCCCCCACGCGCAGCGGGGTGACCGCCGCGCCCGCCTCCTGCGCCGTGGCGACCAGCCGCTGCCCGTACCGGGGCGGCAGCGGCGCCACCGCGAGCGAGGAGAACCCGCCCGTGTAGCCCCGGATGCTCGCGACCGACGCGGTGCCCGGCAGCGCGGGACGTCCGGCGAGCCGGTCGGGCAGCCTCCGGTTCGTGAACGCGACCAGCCGGGACAGCAGGTCGGGCGCGTCCACCGTGGACCGCACGAGCCCGCGCGCCGGACGCGGCGCGATCTCCGACTCCGCCGGACGCCCCGCGGCGAACTCCAGGAACCGCGTGGTCAGCGCGGGACGCGTCGCGCCGCGCGGCAGCACCCGCACCTCCAGCGGCACGCCCGTGGACGGGTCGCTCCACACGTCCACCGCGCCGACCGTCGTGTCCCGGTCGGCGGGCGTGACGCGCAGTCCGTCCGCCGAGCGCCCGGCGACGCGCCGCGGCTCGAGCGCGGTCACGGCGTCCG
>NZ_QURH01000678.1 GCF_003428695.1 Actinomadura logoneensis | reverse complement strand
GGCGGCCTCCGCGGTCGCTGCCCGGCCGCGCCGGATGGCGGCGACGGCCTCGGGCGGGAGGGACGGCAGCATCGCGTCCACCCGCGCGGCGTGCCGCAGCTCCGCGGACCGCTCGGGCTCGCCGGGGCTGGGCCGCAGCTGCGCCGGGATCTCGATGGGCCGGGCGATCGGCCGGGGCCGGTTCCTGGCGCGGGCGGCCTCCTCGGCGAGCAGCGCGGCGTCCTTCTCCTCGCTCATCCCGATCGGCCCCTCCGGGCTGCCGCGCAGGAACTGCGCGATCACCGGGTCGTCGGAGGCGATCACGGTCTCGCGGGGGCCGAACGCGACCAGGTCGCGCCGGTAGAGCATGCCGATGTTGTCCGGGACGGTGCTGGCGATCTCGATGTTGTGCGTGACGATCAGCATCGTCGCGTCGATCCGCGCGTTGACGTCGATGAGGAGCTGGGACAGGTGCGCGGTGCGGACGGGGTCCAGGCCCGAGTCGGGCTCGTCGCAGAGGATGACCTCGGGGTCCATCACCAGCGCGCGGGCGAGACCGGCGCGCTTGCGCATGCCGCCGGAGATCTGCCCGGGGACCTTCTTCTCCTCCCCCGCCAGGCCGACGGTGTCCATCTTCTCCAGCACGATGCGCCGGATCTCGGCCTCGGTCTTGCGGGTGTGCTCGCGCAGCGGGAAGGCGATGTTGTCGTACAGGTTCAGGGAGCCGAACATGGCCCCGTCCTGGAACATGAGCCCGAACCGCTTGCGCTCGCGGAAGACGCGGCGGTCCGGGTCGTTCACCATGTCCACGCCGTCCACCAGGACGGTGCCCTTCTCCGGTTTGATGAGCCCGATGAGGGACTTGAGGAACACGGTCTTGCCCGTGCCGGACGGACCGAGCAGCACGGTGACCTCTCCGGCGGGAAGCGTCAGGGTGACGTCCCGCCAGATCGTCTGCGTGCCGAAGGATTTCGTCAGTCCCTCGACGGCGACCTCAATTCCCACGAACCACCGCCAGCGAACCTGAGTCGAATGTTTGTTGCCGTGGCGGCGACCGTACGGCGGGAACTGCGGAGAACTCAATAGTCGAATGCATCGAATCGGCAACTCTACGGACCGGTTGTCATCGCATGAGTTCTTTGGGCCCGGAGAATCCACCCGAAGTTAGTACCGGCCGGTAACCGGATTTCACGCACCCGCCGCGCACCCGGGTTTGTCAGAACACGAGTAACGACATCGCACAGACTTGTCATCCGTGTAGTACTGGCGAGGCATCTTCGGCTGGGACCCTTGTCCAGCACCGGGCGCGTGCCTAAGCTCCGCGTGCCCTGGATCACACGCGTGCTGCGAATCACTCTCGTCCGAGGTGGTGAGGTCTTGACCGACACGCTGGACCAGTTCTCCGGACCGCTCGACATCCGGGTGTCCCGGCGCCTGGCCGGGCTGATGCGCGAGGAGCTGCCGGCCGCGATCGACGAGGTGGACGCGGAGATCCGGCGGACCGTCCCGGAGTACGACCGGCCGGCCGACTCCGCCTACGGCCGCATCCTCCGGGTCGGGGTGGAGCAGCTGCTCACCGCGTTCGTCGACCAGGTCGCCGGCGACGGCCCCGGGCTCGCCGAACGGGACGAGACGTGCCGCGCGCTCGGCCACTTCGAGGCCATCGAGGGCCGCAGCCTGGACCTGCTGCAGGCCGCCTACCGGACGGCCTTCCACGTCTGCTACCGGCGCACCGCCGCCGTCGCCGAGCGCGAGGGCGTGCCCGGCGGGCAGCTCACCGGCCTGGTCGAGGCGATGATCGTCTACATGGACGAGGCGGTCGCCGCGTCCAGGGTGGGGCACCGGGAGGCGCTCAAGCACGCCGACCTGCACCACCGCGAGGTGCGCCGGGAGCTGCTGCGCACGCTGCTGCAGCAGCCGCCCGCGTCCGCCGAGGCGGTGGAGGAGCTGGCCCGGGACGCCGCGTGGTGGCCGCTGCCGGAGGTCGCGACGGCCGTCGCGGTCGCGCCCGGCGCGCCGGTCACCCGCTCGGCGCTGGACGGCGACGTCCTGGTCGACCTGGACGACGGCGAGCCGCGGCTGCTGGTGCCGGGGCCGTTCACCCCGGCGCGCGCGGCGATGCTCGGGGCGGCGCTGGAGGAGGCCGACAGCGTGCTCGGCCTGACGCTGCCGCTGGGCCGCGTGGCGCACAGCCTGCGCTGGGCGACGCGGCTGCTGGCGCTCGCCCGGGAGGGGGTCGTCCCGAGCGGCCCGCTCATCCCATGCGAGGAGCACCTGACGACGCTGTGGCTGCTGTCGGACACCGTCCTGGCGGACGAGATGGCCCGGCGGCACCTGGCCCCGCTCGCCGACCTGACGGCGGGGCACCGGCGGAAGCTGACCGCGACGCTGACCGAGTGGGTGACCACCCGCGGGACGGCCGTGGACATCGCCGAGAGCCTGCGCGTCCACCCGCAGACCGTGCGGTACCGGCTGCGGCAGCTCGACCACTACCTGGGCGACAGCCTGGGCGATCCGAAGACCCGGTTCGCCCTGGACGTGACGCTGCGGGCCGCCGCCCTGATGCACGACGACGACCCGTCCGCGACCCGGGCCGAGCGGGACCCAGGGTCACGCAAAAGGGGCACAAAGTGATTTTACTCACTCCTTACCCAAGTGTCCCGCGTCACACCGAACGCCTGATCTAACGTCGGGGTGCTTCACCACCTACGAGCCGTTCCATCGCGTGGGGACCCCCGCTCGGCGCGACTGGAGCGATCCCACCCCCGGACCCCGGTCCGCCCGCGCCCGCCCGCGCGGCCGGCCCGGGGCCTGACCCACCGCCGGGCTTCGCCGCGGCGGCGG
>NZ_QURH01000676.1 GCF_003428695.1 Actinomadura logoneensis | reverse complement strand
CGCCGGCCTGGCCACCGGCACCGCGTTCGGAGCCGCCGCCCTCGGCGCGGGGCCGGCCATGGCGGCCCCGCCCGGCCCCCGCAAGGGCGACGGCGGCAACCCCTTCCTCGAAGGGCCGTTCGCGCCGGTCCCGTTCGAGGTGACCGAGTTCGACCTGCCGGTCACCGGCACGGTCCCGAAGGACCTGACCGGCCGCCTGCTGCGCAACGGCCCCAACGTGCTCGGGCTGGAGGACCCGCTCGCCCACCACTGGCTGGCCGGCGACGGGATGGTCCACGGCGTCCGGCTCCGCGACGGCAGGGCCGAGTGGTACCGCAGCCGCTGGGTCCGCGCCAAGGGCACCGCCGAGAAACTCGGCGAGCCGGTGCGCGGCGTCCCCGCCGAGACCGACTTCCCCTCCAACATCAACGTGATCGGATTCCGCGGGAAGACCCTCGCGCTGCAGGAGGGGACCGCCCGGCCGCAGGAACTCACCGACGAGCTCTACACGGTCGGCCCCTGCGACTTCGACGGCACCTGGGCCGGGACCATGTCCGCCCACACCAAGCTCGACCCGGCCACCGGCGAACTGCACTCGGTGAGCTACGACGAGAGCACCGACTACGTCCAGTACGTGGTGATCAGCGCGGCGGGCAAGGTGAGGTCCACCCGGACGATCCCGATGGGCGGGACGCTCCTCATGCACGACTTCGCCCTCACCGGGAAGTACGTCGTCCTGTACGACCAGCCGATCCTGTTCGACCTGGACGCCATGGAGCACGGGCAGAAGATCCCCTGGGTCTGGGACACCGGACGCCCCAACCGGGTCGGGTACTTCCCGCGCGCCGGGGGAGCGGTCACCTGGATCACCGTGCCGCCCTCCTACATCTCGCACACGCTCAACGCCTACGACGACGGCGACGCCATCGTCGTCGACTTCGTGGAGTTCCCCGCGCCGTTCAGCGCCGACCGCCTGTCGACCAGCGCGCCGCCCGCGCTGGTGCGCTGGACGGTCGACCGGACCCGCGGCAGCGTCCGCCGGACCCAGCTCGACGACCGCCCCCAGGAGTTCCCCCGCGTCCCGGACGCTCGCGTGAGCCGCAGGCACCGGTACGGCTACACCGCCGCGACCGCCGAGTTCCTGAAGGCGTACGGGCACGGCTCGACCCCCGACTCGGCGTTCGGCAACGGCCTGGTCAAGCACGACCTGGACACCGGACGGTCGCAGTTCCACCGGTTCCCGCGGCACGCGAGCGCGAGCGAGCCGGTCTTCGTCCCGCGCTCCGGCGCCCGCTCCGAGGACGACGGCTACGTCCTGTCCTACGTCCACAACCCCGACCGGAACGCCTCGGACCTGGTGGTCCTGTCGGCACAGGACTTCACCGGCAAGCCGATCGCCCGCGTCCACCTGCCGAGCCGTATCCCGCTCGGGCTGCACGGAAGCTGGATCGCCGGCACCTGAGGCGAGTCCCGCCACCGCCGAAGGTCACGGGCGGCGGACGCGGTGTCGCGGGTGCGTCAGCCGTCCGCCGGACGGATCCGCACGACCGGTCAGGGAAGCGACGCCCCGTCGGCCGGGAGGGGCCTTCGCAGGGAGGTGCGTCCCGCCCGCCAGCTCGACAGCAGGTGCTCGCCGAGGTGCTCCTCCAGCAGGTTGGTGGCGCGGATGCCGAAGACGACGTCGGCGGCGAGGTCGGGCTCCTGCCGCAGCAGGTCGCCGATCACCTCGCGGCGCAGGACCTGCTCGTGGACGGCGTCCGCCTCGATGTGCTCGGTGAAGAAGCGCGCGCAGCGCTCCTGCTCCCCGAGCCGCCGCATCGCCCGCGCGATCCGGGCCGCGCTGGGCGCGGTGGTGATCTCGGCGGCGGCGAAGTGCCCGACCATCGCGCCGCGCCGCGCGCGGTGCACGCCGAACAGGGACATCATCGTGACGACGGCCAGCGCGGGCGCGGGGACGGCGTCCAGGTAGCGGCCGTACCCGGGGTCGAGGTCGAGGCCCTCCATGAGGTCGGCGAACAGCCGCGAGTGCATCGCCTCGGCGCGTCCGCCGCCGTACTCGTCGAACTCGACCGCGACCAGGGCGGCCTTGGCCCGGCCGCGCAGCCGGGGGATCAGCAGCGAGTGCGGGTCGGCCTCCTTGAGGTGGTAGACCGACCGGTGGACGACGTACTCGCGCATCTCCCGGCGCGTTCCCTCGTCCCGCAGGTAGTGGGAGACGCCTTCGCCGTCCACGGGCTCGACGAGCAGGGCGTCGAGCTCGGCGGCCAGGACGTCCCGCGCCGCCGGGCCGTCGATCTCCCCGGTGTCGGCGCGCAGCGCGTCCAGGTAGGCACGTTCCATGCGGGCGCGCAGCCGAAGCAGGGCGGGGTCCCACTCCCAGGCGGGGTCCACGCCCGCGAGACCGGCGTAGTGCAGCTCGTAGCAGAGATAGAGCGCCAGTTGGAGATCGTCGCCGTACGGATCGACCGCTTCCCAGGGCGTCGCGGTCAGGGCCGCCTCCAGGGCGGCGGACGCGGCGCCGCTCTCCGGCGGCGTGGCCAGCACGTCGAGCACCGTCTCGGACAGCGGACCGCGTGCCCGGGGCAGGGGCGCGTCCGCCACGTCCGGCATGGCCATGGAGCCGAGCGTCATCGCGCCTCCCGCTGATCGACCGTGGGGTCCGGCTTCGGTACCCGCTCGGCGCACACCCATGCGTCCCGGACGCGGTCGGGCTCCATGACCTGCCCGAGATACGCCACCGCCGCCCTGACCTCCGCGTTCACCGGCACGGAGCCGTTCAGCCGGGTGGCCGGGCGGGTCGGCCCGGCGGCGGCCGTCCGGGCGGCCGCGCGCTG
>NZ_QURH01000671.1 GCF_003428695.1 Actinomadura logoneensis | reverse complement strand
GGTCAGCGCCGCCCTCGGCGTGAGCCCGCTGCTGCCCGGCCTGCTCGCGGGGCTCGTCGCCGGCCCGCACGGCTGGCGCGCCGCCCTCTGGGCCGCGCTGGTCAGCCCGGTGCTCGGCCTCGCCGCCACCCCGCTCGCCCGGGTACCGGCCCCCGCGAACACGCCGCGTCCCGCCGTCGCCCCAAGGCCCGCGGCCCGTCCGCCGCTGCGGGGGATCGGCGTGGTGCTCGTCCTCTGGACGGTCGCGGCGGCCCTGGCCACGATCGGCTCCAACGCCATGGCCTCCTACTTCATCCAGATCGGGACGCGCTCGGACCTGTCCACCGGGCTCGCGGGGATCATGCAGTCGGTCGCCGGGCTGCTGGCCGTCGGCGTCCGGCTCGCCGCGGGCGTCGCCGCCGACCGCGCCCCGCGCCGCAACCCCGCGATCGTCGCGGGCATGATGCTCGCGGGCGGCGCCGGGCTGCTGGTCACCGCCGCCGGGAACCCGGTCTGCTTCGTCGTCGGCGCCGTGCTGACCGTGGCGGGCGGCTGGGGCTGGACGGGCCTGCTGTTCGCCGCCGTGCTGCGGGTGCTGCCCGGCGACGGGGCGCGCGCGGGCGGTCAGGTGCAGCTCGGCCTGTTCACCGGCGCGGCCGTCGCCCCGTTCGCCTTCGGCGCCGTGACCGGCGTGCTCGGCCTGCCGGCCACGCTGCTGGGCGCGGCGGTCGTCGTGGGGCTCGGCGCGGTCGCCATGACCGCCGGAACGGCCCTGCTCTCCCGCGCCGAGCGGGCGGTGGAGCAGCACACCGAGCCGAACGCCGCACCGAACGCCGAACTGAACGCCGAATCGTGCGCTGCCGTCCCGGACGGCTCCACCGCGGCCACCGCGTGACCGCGCCGCCGGACGCGGCTCAGGGCTCGGGCTGGCACCGGGGACACCAGAAGGTGACCCGTTCGCCGGTGACCGAGCCCTGGTCGGCGCGCCGGACGCGGGTGCCGCAGCGCAGGCACGGGCGGCCCGCCCGCCCGTACACCCAGTGCCGCCGTCCGGGCCGCAGGTCGCCGGTCGTGACATGGCCGTGCCGCAGCTTGTTGGCGTCCAGCAGCCGCCGCGCCAGCCCGACCATCGTCTCCGGGTCGCGGACGGCCCCGACCGGCGTCCACGGATGCACCCCGCGCAGGAAGAGGATCTCCGATTTGTAGACGTTGCCGATGCCCGCGAGCGCGGTCTGGTCGAGCAGCGCCTCGCCGACGGGACGTCCGGGCTCCCGGGTGAGGCGCCGGACGGCCTCCTCCGCGTCCCAGTCGGGGCCGAGCAGGTCGGGGCCGAGACCGCCGACCGCCCGGTCCTCCTCGTCGGTGCGCAGCACCTCGACCGTGCCGAGCGAGTAGCCCGCCGCCATCCACTCGGCGTTCGCCAGCACGAGCCGCACCCGGTGGTCGCGCGGCGGCGGCCCGGCGGGCCGGATCCGCCACTCGCCCTCCATCTTCAGGTGGGTGTGGACGGTCAGCCCGCCCTCGATCCGGGCGAGCAGGTGCTTGCCGCGCGGGACGACGTCGTCCACCGTCCGGCCGCGCAGGTCGAGCGTGGCGTACCGGGGGACGCGGAAGTCCGAGAGCGTGAGGGGCCGCCCGGCGAGCGCGTCGCGCAACCGCCGGGCGGCCAGGAAGATCGTGTCGCCCTCGGGCATCGGCCTAGATCAGGGTGGGGCTCTCCCAGGCGGCCGGATCCTCGGTCAGCTTGCGGACCTGCTCCGGCAGTTCGCCCGACGCGATGTGCGCCAGCGTCACCTGCTCGAGGATGGCGCGCTCGCTGGCCCGCAGCGCGATCCACACGTCCTGCAGGGACGCCGCCGGGCCCTCGTAGCCGACGTGCTCGGGGCGCTCGCCCCGGACGCCGAGCAGCGGGCCGTCGATGGCGCGGATCAGGTCGGCCAGGGCGATCCGGTCGGCCGGGCGCGCCAGCCAGTAGCCGCCCTCCGGACCGCGCTGGCTGCGCACCAGACCCGACCGGCGCAGCTGGCCGAGGATGTTCTCGAGGAACTTGGGCGGGATCTGCTGCGCCTCCGCGAGCTGCACGGCGGTCACGGGCTTGCTCCCGGCCACCGCCAGCTCGGCGGCGGCCCGCAGCGCGTAGTCGACCCGGGCGGACAATCGCATGAACGTATTATCCCTTGCCGATCGGACTGGTTGGGCTTTAGCCCCCGATCCACGCCGTGAACGGACGGTTCGAGGGCTCCACAGCGTCCCGCCGGGAGGGCGGTAGCGGCTCCCCTGGAGCATCCGGAGCCGGGAAAGCGGAAGGGGCGGGACGCCGGATCGCGGCGCCCGCCCCTCGGGTTCGCCAGGCTCAGCCCGTGAGGCCGAGGACCTCGGCCGCCGCGAGGGCGTTGGCCTGCGCCGCGCCGTAGGTCGCGACGTGGACCGCGCCCTCCGGACGCCAGATCGGCAGGCCCATGTCCACCAGCACCGCGTCGGGACGGGCGGCCAGCAGCGCGGTCGCCAGTTCACGCTGGCCGGCGTGCCGGTGCGCGTCGCGCAGCACCACGACCAGACCGCGCCCGGTGGCACGTTCCAGCACGTCGCCGACCTCCTCCGGGGTGCCCTCGGCCCGGACGGCGTCGGCCGCCCAGGCCCACAGGCCCCACGGCGTCGGGCCGACCGCGATGTTGCCGTCCGCGGCGAGCTGGACGACGAGCGGCGCGGCGGGGAAGGCGGGCAGGTCGCCGGTGACCCGCACGGCGCGGCGCGCGGCGTCCAGTCCGGCGGCCCGGTCCACCGGCACCGGGGCGCTCTCGGCCAGCCAGTCCTTCAGCGCGCCGGTGCGGGC
>NZ_QURH01000684.1 GCF_003428695.1 Actinomadura logoneensis | reverse complement strand
GAGCGGGCGCCGTCCGACCGACGCCCGCGACCGCGGCGAGCGGGCCCCGGAGGACGTGCCGACATGCGGAAGCGCCGGAACCTCGGAAGGCTCCGGCGCTCGCACGGTCATCGGCGGGGCTCCGCCCGGGGACTCACGGGGGTGTCACCGGACGGACGGCCGGTCAGCCGATGGCGTTCCCCACGGCGGCGCCGCCCTTGCAGCCGCCGCCCGCGATGCCGAGGACGCTCACGGCGTTGCCGCAGACGTCGATCGGGATCGAGATCGGCGCGATGATCTGGTTGCCGGACAGCACCCCGCCCGAGCCGTCGGTGCGGATGTCGGCGTTCGCGGGGACGGCCAGGACCGAGGCCGAGACGGCGGCGCAGAGAGCGCCGGTGAGGGCGAGCCTCTTGAACATGCGGTACCTCCCGTACGTGGGGCCGCCGCCCGCGTGGGAGCACGCCGGGGCGGCCTGACCAACATGACGTGCGCCGCCGAACCTTCCGGCGACATTCACGTACGGTAGTTATTCAGCTACCAATGCGTAAGGGAACCGCAAACTCGTGAATGAGAAGGAAAAGTCACCATTGGGTAATCGCGCCGTGACGGTCAGTTGTCGCTTTGGCCGCTCTTGACCAGACCTGTCTCATACGCGAACACCACCGCCTGCACCCGGTCCCGGAGCCCGAGCTTCATCAGGATCCGGCCCATGTGCGTCTTCACCGTCGCCTCCGACACGTAGAGCCGCTCGGCGATCTCGGCGTTGGACATCCCGCGCGCCACCAGGTGCAGCACCTCGGTCTCGCGCTCGGTGAGGGTGGCCAGCGCCTCGTCCGCCCTGGTCCGGCTGCCGTCCGGCAGGTGCAGCGCGAACCGGTCCAGCAGCCGCTTGGTGGTGCTCGGCGCGACCACCGCGTCCCCCGACCGCACCGCCCGGATCGCCTCGACCAGCTGCGCCGGGCCCGCGTCCTTGAGCAGGAACCCGCTGGCCCCCGCCTTGATCGCGGCGAACGCGTACTCGTCCAGGTCGAACGTGGTCAGGATGATCACCTTGGGGCCGCCGGCCGCCACGATCCGCCGGGTCGCCTCGATGCCGTCCATGCGCGGCATCCGCACGTCCATCAGGACGACCTCGACCGGGCTGTCCGCCGGACGCGCGCGCACCGCCTCCACGGCCGCCGCGCCGTCCCCGGCCTCCCCGACGACCTCGATGTCGGGCTGGGCGTCCAGCACCATCGTGAAGCCCGCCCGCACCAGCTCCTGGTCGTCCACCAGAAGCACCCGGATCGGCTCGTCCACCCCGATCGGCTCGTCCACCCGTCTCTCCTCACTCACGTCAGCCGTCCCGCCCTCGCCCTGACGAGGCGTCCGCCCCGCCTTCGCCCGCCGCCCGGGCTCCCGGCGGTGTCATGCCGCCCGTCTTCCTCGCAACGCCTCTGGCGGCCCCTGGCGGCGTCACGCCCCGGGCATCAGTGCCGTCACGCCCTGGCCTCCTCGCGGACGGGGATGCGGGCGGTGACCGCGAACCCGCCGCCCATCCGGGGCGCGGCCGTCACCTCGCCCCCGTAGACGGCGGCGCGCTCGCGCATGCCGACCAGGCCGTGTCCGTGGCCGTCGTCCGGGGCGGCGGCGCCGCGTCCGTCGTCCACGACCGCGACCGTCACCTCGTCGTCACCGTAGTGCAGGGTCACCCGCGCCGAGGTGCGCGGTCCCCCGTGTTTCAGGGTGTTCGTCAGCGCCTCCTGGACGATCCGGTAGATCGCCAGCGCGCGCCCCTCCGAGACCGCCGCCGGGGAACCGGTGCGCTCCAGGACGACCGGCAGCCCGGCCGCCCGGACCTGCTCGGCCAGCTCGTCCAGCTCGTCCAGGCCCGGCTGGGGCGCGTAGGCGCCGCTCGCGGCCTCGTCGCGCAGCACGCCGAGCAGCCGCCGCATCTCCGCCAGCGCGGTCCGGCCGGTCGCGGAGATCGTCTCCAGTGCCTGCCGGGCCCGGCCGGGATCGCTGTCGAGCGCGTAGCCCGCCCCGTCCGCCTGGACGACCATGACGCTGACGTTGTGGGCGACGACGTCGTGCATCTCCCGGGCGATCCGGGCGCGTTCGGCGTTGCGGGCCATCCGGATCTCGCTGTCCCGCTCGTGCTCCAGGCGCTCCGCGCGCTCCTCGAGTTCCCGCAGGTAGGCGCGGCGCGTCCGGATGTGCAGGCCGAGCACCCAGACGGCGAGGACGGCCACGACGAACACGAACACCGGTCCGCGCATGCCCGGCAGGTCGCCGTGCCACTGCTGGTAGGCCTCCAGGACCGCGCCCAGCACGCAGATGGCCAGCGCCGCCACACCCCAGCGGAACGCGCAGTACGCGGCGACGGTGTACAGCCCGACGAGGACCGTGCCGTTCGCGATGAGCACCTGGGTGCCGTTCAGCCACTGCGCGAAGCTCACCAGCGCGACCGCCGCGAACGTCAGCCGGGGCAGGTACCTGCGCCAGACCATGGGCAGGAGGAGGACGGCCGAGAGCGCCGCCAGCGCCACCGGCGAGAGCCGGTAGGCCTTCGTCGGGTCGTCCAGCACCGCGGGCGTCGAGAGAAGCTGGAGCAACGCCAGCGGGAGGAGGAACGCGGCGTCCACCAGCGCCCGCCTGCCACGCCACCATTCCCACAGCCTGCCGACCATGCCGCCAGCGTACGTACGCGCCGGTCGGCGCCGGATCAACCCCAGGTCGGACACGCCGTCCGCCCCAGGTAGCGCCCCTGGGACCGCATCCCGCGCGCTGCCCGGACGCGCCCCCGCGCGCGGCCCGCCCGCCGGTCCGGGCGCGACGCGCGG
>NZ_QURH01000675.1 GCF_003428695.1 Actinomadura logoneensis | reverse complement strand
CTGCCGGTGGGTCCGCGGCCCGGCGGGCCGGCCGCCGGCGGGCCGGCGACCAGCGGGCCGGTGACCGGTGGGCCGGCGACCGGGTGGGGTCCTCGCTCGGGACACCGGTCGCCGGCCGCGGGTCAGCGGACCGGTGTGAAGTCCCGCGCGCCGATGAACGACGGTCGCGGCGACGGCGCGGAGAACGGCTCCCCGCAGACGTTCTCCACGCTGTTGAACACCACGAACACGTTCGAGCGCGGGAACGGCGTGATGTTGCCGTTCGAGCCGTGCATGCAGTTGCAGTCGAACATGGTCGCCGAGCCCGCCGGGCCGGTGAACAGCTCGATGCCGTGCTTGTCGGCGAGGATCGACAGGCTGCCCTGGTCGGGCGTGCCGATCTCCTGGCTCTTCAGCGACTCCCGGTAGTGCTCCTCCGGGGTCTCGCCGACGCACGTCACGAACGTCCGGTGCGAGCCCGGCATGATCATCAGGGCGCCGTTGTGCACGTGGTTCTCGGTCAGCGCGATCGAGATCGAGACGGCGCGCATGCGCGGCATGCCGTCCTCGGCGTGCCAGGTCTCGAAGTCGGAGTGCCAGTAGAAGTCCTTGCCGGTGAAGCCCGGCTTGTAGTTCACCCGGCTCTGGTGGACGTAGACGTCCGAGCCGAGGATCTGCCGGGCCCGGCCGACCACCCGCTCGTCCCGCACCAGCTCGGCGAACACCTCGCTGATCCGGTGCACCTCGAAGATCGACCGGACCTCGTCGGTGCCGCGCTCGGTCACCGTCCGCTCGTCGGCCAGGATCCGCGGATCGGACGCCAGCCGGCGCAGCTCGGCGCGGTAGGTCTCGACCTCCTCCGGCTCCAGCAGCCGGTCGACGGTCAGGTAGCCGTCGGCGTCGTAGCCCTCCAGCGTGGCCGCGTCGATCGGGCCGTCCCCGGCCGACCCGTAGACGACCGGGTCCTGCCGGTACAGCAGCGCGGCCTCGCCGCACTTGCGGGTCGGATACGCGTCGTCGATGCTCGGATGGGTCTCGATCACGCTCACGCGTGCGTTCCTTCCTGCTCGGTGATCAGGGGATAGACGCCGTTCTCGTCGTGGACCTCGCGTCCGGTGCACGGCGGGTTGAACACGCAGACCGTGCGGACGTCGGTGAAGGCCCTCAGCATGTGGTGTTCGTGGCCGTCCAGCAGGTACATGACGCCTGGCTCGATCCGGTGCTTCTCGCCGGTCTCCTCGTTGACCAGCTCGCCCTCGCCGGCGATGCAGTAGACGGCCTCGATGTGGTTCGCGTACCACATCCGGGTCTCCGTCCCGGCGTACAGGACGGTGTCGTGCAGCGAGAAGCCGACCTTCTCCTTGGCCAGCACCAGGCGGCGGCTCGCCCAGGTCTCGGCCTGGACGTCCCGGTCGGTGCCGACGATCTCGTTCAGCGATCGGACGATCATTCGGTTGCTCCTCGGGGTCGGTTCCGGTTCGGTTCCGGACGGTTCAGGCGGGTACGGCGGTGCGGACGGCGGCGACCGACTCGCCCAGCAGCTCCAGCCCCTCGGTCAGCTCCTCGGAGGTGGTGGTCAGCGGCGGCAGCATCTTCACGACCTCGTCGTTCGGCCCGGAGGTCTCCATCAGCAGACCGCGCCGGAACGCCTCGGCGCAGATCCTGGCGGCCGTTTCCGGGTCACGGGTCTCCATACCCCAGACCAGGCCGCGTCCACGCACGTCCGCGACGGCCCCGGCGTGCTCCAGGGCGATCTCGTCGAGCGCCTGCTTGATCTGCTGGCCCTTCTTCAGGGTCTGCTTCTCCAGGCCCTCGCCGGTCCAGTGGTCCTCCAGCGCGCCGACGGCGGTGACGAACGCCGGGTTGAAGCCGCGGAAGGTGCCGTTGTGCTCGCCGGGCTCCCAGACGTCCAGGTCGCGGCGCATGAGGGTGACCGCGAACGGCAGGCCGTAGCCCGACAGGGACTTGGACAGGCAGACGATGTCCGGGGTGATCCCGGCCTCCTCGAAGCTGAAGAAGGGACCGGTCCGGCCGCAGCCCATCTGGACGTCGTCGACGATCAGCAGGATGCCGTGCCGCCGGCACAGATCGGCCAGCCCGCGCAGCCACTCGGGGGACGCGACGTTGATGCCGCCCTCGCCCTGGACGGTCTCGACGATCACCGCGGCCGGCTTGTCCAGGCCGCTGCCCGAGTCGTCCAGCATCGTCTCGAACAGCAGGAAGTCGGGGGTGCGGCCGTCGAGGTAGTTGTCGTAGGGCATGGCGACGCCGTGCCCCAGCGGGACGCCCGCGCCGGTCCGCTTCATCGAGTTGCCGGTCACGGCCAGCGCGCCGAGCGTCATGCCGTGGAAGGCGTTGGTGAACGACACGACCGTCTCGCGGCCGGTGTACTTGCGGGCCAGTTTCAGCGCCGCCTCGACCGAGTGGTTCCCGGCCGGGCCGGGGAACTGGACCTTGTAGTCGAGTCCGCGCGGCTTCAGCACGAGCTCGTCGAAACGTTCCAGGAAGCGGCGTTTCGCGGCGGTGTGCATGTCGAGTGAGTGGACGATGTTGTCGGCGGCGAGATAGTCCAGCAGCCGCTGTTTCAGGGCGGGGTCGTTGTGCCCGTAGTTCAGTGTTCCGGCGCCGGCGAAGAAATCGAGGAAGGTGCGACCGTTCTCGTCGGTGAGCCGGCTGCCGCGTGCGGTGGTGAACACGGTGGGCCAGCCTCGGCAATAGCCGCGGACTTCCGATTCCAGGCGCGCGAAAACGTCCATCTGGACCTCCGGGGGTCGAAGCTCGTGGTGGCGTGAAGGGGGGCGGGGGCGGATGCGGG
>NZ_QURH01000673.1 GCF_003428695.1 Actinomadura logoneensis | reverse complement strand
GAGGCCCTGGCGGCGGTCCGGCGGCGCGCCGGGGACGGGCCGTCCGCGGAGGACGCGGTGTCGGCGGTCCGGGGCGTCCGGCGGCGGGAGCTGTTCCGCGTCTCGGCCGCCGACCTGCTCGGCCGGCTCGACCCCGTTACCGTCGGCGAGGCGCTGACCGACATCGCCGCCGTCACCCTTGGGGCCGCGCTGGAGGCCGCCGTGGACAAGATCGAGCTGGAGCGGCGCGGCCCGCTGCCGACCGCCGTCGCGATCGTCGCGATGGGCCGGTTCGGCGGCCACGAGCTCGGCTACGGCAGCGACGCCGACGTCATGTTCGTGCACGACCCGAAGCCCGGCGCGGACGAGCGGGACGCCGGGTCCGCCGCGTCCGCCGTCGTCGCGGAGCTGCGGCGGCTGCTCGCGCTGCCCGCCGCCGACCCGCCGCTGCAGATCGACCCGGACCTGCGTCCGGAGGGCAGGTCCGGCCCGCTGGTGCGGTCCCTGGCGTCCTACGCCGCCTACTACGCCCGCTGGTCGGAGCCGTGGGAGAGCCAGGCGCTGCTGCGCGCCGACCCGCTGGCCGGCGATCCGGGGCTGTGCGAGCGGTTCCGCGAGGTCATCGATCCCGTCCGGTGGCCCGAGGACGGCGTGGACGAGGACGCCGTCCGGCAGATCCGCAGGCTCAAGGCCCGGATGGAGTCCGAGCGGCTGCCGCGCGGCGCGGACCGCCGGCTCCACCTCAAGCTCGGCCCGGGCGGGCTGTCGGACGTGGAGTGGGTGGCCCAGCTCGTCCAGCTCCGGCACGCCCACGAGATCCCGGCGCTGCGCACCACCCGCACCCTCGCCGCCCTGGACGCCGCCGTCGCCGCCCGGCTGCTGGACGCGCCCGACGCGGCGGAGCTCGCCGAGGCGTGGTGCCTGGCCACCCGGATCCGGTCCGCGATCGTGCTGGTCCGGGGCCGCCCGTCCGACCTGCTGCCGACCGACCACCACCACGAGCGCAGCGCGGTCGCGCGGGTGCTCGGCTACCCGGCGGCGGGCGACCTGCTGGAGGACTACCACCGGCACGCCCGCCGCGCCCGCGGCGTCGTCGAGCGCGTCTTCTACGGCGCGGGCTGACGGGACGGGACCAGGACGCGCGCGCCGCCGAACGCCAGCGCCAGCCCGAGGGCCGAGGTGGCGGCCCCGGCCGCGGCGTCCAGCAGGTAGTGGTTGGCCGTCCCCATGATCACCATGATGGTGGCGACCGGGTACAGGACGGCGAGGGCGACCGCCCAGCGGCGGCGGGTGAGCGAGACGACCGCGGCGGCGCACCACAGCGACCAGGCGGTGTGCATGGACGGCATCGCCGCGAACTGGTTGGAGACCGAGGCGGTCGGGCCCGTGGTGTAGATGCCCCAGGTGCCGAAGCTGATCACGGTGTCGGTGAAGCCCGCCAGCATGCGCGGCGGGGCCAGCGGGTAGAGCCAGAAGCCGAGCAGGCCGACCAGGGTCAGGAAGAACAGCGCGGCGCGGAACACCCGGTACGGCCCGGGGTGGCGCCAGTACAGCCAGACCAGCACGCCGACCGTCATGACGAAGTGCATGGTCGAGTAGAAGTAGTTCGCCGGGACGGCGATCCAGGAGTTGTCGACGAACAGCCGGTTCAGCGCGTACTCGACGTCCAGGCCGCCGCGGGCCTCGGCGAGCAGCAGGTCGCGGCCGTGCCGGAGGGCGAGGGCGCGCTCGGCGGGGACGAGGTTGCGGGTGAACTCGTAGCCGAGGTAGCAGATCAGGACGATCGCGAGTTCGGTCCACAGGCGCGGTCTGGCGGACCCGGCGCCCGTCCCGCGGTACTCCGCCGGGCCCGGACCGGTGCCTCGGGAGTCCGCCGTCCTGGCCATGTCCCGAGCATGTCAGACGCGCTCCGCCGACCTGGCACCGGCCACGGTCCGAAGCCGAACCATTACCCTCGAGCGACCCGTCCGGACCGCCGATCCGGCCCGGCCGCGGGCCCGCTGGAGGACCTCCGGGGGCCGCCGGTACAGCACCCAGGACAGCGCCAGCGAGCCGACGATCAGCGAGCTCCCGATCACCGCGTCCAGGATGTAGTGGTTCGCGGTGGACAGGATCACCAGGACGGTCGTCACCGGGTAGGCCACGCCGACCGCCTTCACCCACTTCTGCGTCCCCAGCCGGACCAGGACGAACCCGCACCACAGCGACCAGCCGGCGTGCATCGACGGCATCGCCGCGTACTGGTTGGTCATCGTCCCGGCCGAGTCGCCGGAGTACAGCCCCCAGAAGTGCAGCGCGGTCACCGGGTCGACGAACCCGGCGCTGCCGAGGAAGCGCGGCGGGGCCAGCGGGTACAGCCAGAACCCGACCAGGGCCAGCCCGGTCGCGATCATGACGGCGGCGCGCAGCCACCGGTACTCCAGCGGCCGGTACCGGTACAGCCACACCACCAGGCTCAGCGTCACCACGAAGTGCATGCTCACGTAGAACAGGTTCGCGGCCTTGGCCAGGGCGGGGAGCTCCAGCAGCCACCGGTTGAGGTCGAGCTCCACGTCGATCCCGAGGGTCCGCTCCAGCGACAGGATGTCGCGCGCGTGCCGGAACGCCGGGCCCGTGCCGTCCTGGACGAGGATGATCCGGGTCAGCGTGTAGGCCGTGTAGAACAGGGCGATCAGCACGAGCTCGCGCCAGAGCGGGGGAGCGCCGGCGGTGCCGGAGAACGTGCGCACGGCGCGGAGGGCGCGGGCGAACGCGCCGGGGCGGCGGGCGGGCTGCGGGGCGGGCGCCGAGCCCTGCCG
>NZ_QURH01000674.1 GCF_003428695.1 Actinomadura logoneensis | reverse complement strand
CGGGCTCGGCGAGCCCGGACGCGACGGGCGGGGCCGCGCTCCCGGCGGAGATGGCGATGCGTCTCCCCAACGACGCGGTCGTCGGGAGTGTCGCGGCCGTGGGAGGCGTCGGGGGCGTCGGCGCGCCGTCCTCCGAGAGCGACCCGCGCGTCCTGCACCGCCGCCGGGGCGGGCCCACCGCACTGCGCATCCTGCTGGGCTCGCAGCTACGCCGCCTCCGGGAGGACAAGCGGATCTCGACCGAGGACGCGGCCTGGGTGATCCGCGGCTCGCACTCCAAGATCAGCCGGATGGAGCTGGGCCGCGTCGGCTTCAAGGAGCGCGACGTCGCCGACCTGCTGACGCTGTACGGCGTCACCGACCCCGCGGACCGGGACGGCCTGCTGGAGCTCGCGCGCGAGGCCAACTCCCCCGGCTGGTGGCACCACTACGGCGACGTCCTGCCGAGCTGGTTCGAGACCTACCTCGGCCTGGAGGAGGCCGCCGCCCTGGTCCGCACGTACGACGTCCACTGCGTGCCCGAACTGCTCCAGAGCGAGGGATACGCGGGGGCCGTCCTCCGCCTGCAGCATCCGGACGCCTCCGAGGCGGACCTCCGGCGACGCGTCCGGGTGCGGATGACGCGGCAGGAGCGGTTCGCCCGGCCGGGGGCGCCGGTCCTGTGGGCGCTCATCGACGAGGCCGTGCTGCGCCGCCCGGTCGGCGGCCGGGACGTGATGCGCGACCAGCTCCGCCACCTGGTCGCCATGGCGGACGTGCCGACCGTGACGGTGCAGATCGTCCCGTTCGCCGCCCGCCGGCCGGTCCTCGCGAGCCCCCCGTTCACCGTCCTTCGCTTCGCGGAGGCGGACCTTCCGGACGTCGTCTACCTGGAGCACCTGACCACGGCCCTCTACCTCGACCGGGGACCCGACGTCGAGGCGTACCTGGGGCGGGTGGAGCAGCTGGCCGACGTGGCGCTCCCCCCGGACCTGACCGTCCGCTTCCTGCTGGAGCTCCTGCACGCCGTCTGAGACCGGTCGGCGGGCCGGCGCGCGTCGCCTAAAATTCCGGGATGCGGGTTCCGTCTGATGAGGAGATCCGGGGGCTGCACGAGAAGCACGCCCCCTCGGCCGAGGCGTTCGAGCTGGTCTTCACGCACTGCGAGATCGTGGCGCGGATCGCGGCCCAGTTCAGCGGCAGCCCGCTCGTGCGCGCCGGGGCGCTGCTGCACGACATCGGCGTCTACCGGCTCTACGGACCGGACGGGCGGCTCGGTTCCGCCGACTACATCCGGCACGGCGTGCTGGGCGAGGAGCTGCTCCGCGGGGAGGGGTTGCCCGAGGCGCTGTGCCGGTTCTGCTCGCACCACACCGGGGTCGGCCTGACCTGCGCGGACGTGCGCGACCAGGGCCTGCCGCTGCCGGTGGCCGACTACCTCGCGGAGACGGACGAGGAGGCGGTCGTCATGTACGCGGACAAGTTCCACAGCAAGTCGACGCCCCCGGTGTTCGTCTCCGCGCCCACCTACACGGAGAAGGTCGGGCGGTTCGGCGAGGACAAGGCGCTGGCGTTCAAGGCGATGCGCGAGCGCTTCGGCGATCCCGAGCTGGGGCCGCTCGCCGAGGCGTACGGGTCCGCGATCATCTGACGGACGGCGCCGCCGCCCGACCGGCGGACGACGCCGCCTGTCAGAGCGCCGGGTCGGCCCCCACCGAATCGGCGGAGAGGCCATAGGTCTCCGCGAACTCGGCCAGGCTCTCGACGGCCTCGCGGGACCGCCGCCACGGCCGGACGATCAGCCGGTCCACCCCGAGCGCCGCCCACTCGGCCACCTCGCCGGGGTCCGCCAGGGCGTAGGCGTGCGCGGTGATCTCGAACGGCTCGCCGGCGCGGCCCGCCTCCTCCCGCAGAGCGCGCAGCTCCTCGATCCTGGGCCGGATGCCGTCGAGCGTCTGGGGCA
The DNA here is from genome assembly GCF_003428695.1 of Actinomadura logoneensis. Classification (GTDB taxonomy): domain Bacteria; phylum Actinomycetota; class Actinomycetes; order Streptosporangiales; family Streptosporangiaceae; genus Spirillospora; species Spirillospora logoneensis. Next base: position 835 of record NZ_QURH01000674.1, on the reverse strand, counting down.
TGGAGATCCACCCGTCGCAGAGGGTCGCGGCGCGCCGCAGCGCCGCGCGCGACTCGCCACCCGCCAGGACCGGCAGGCGCGGCTGGACGGGCTTCGGCTCGAAGGCGACCTCGGGGAAGTCGTAGAACTCGCCGTGGTGCTCGACGGCCGGTTCGGTCCAGAGGCGGCGGGAGACGGCGATCGCCTCGTCCAGGCGGCGTCCCCGGGTGGCGAAGTCCAGCCCTGCGGCGCGCCACTCGCCCTCGTACCAGCCCGCGCCGACCCCGACGACCGCGCGGCCGTTGGAGACCTGGTCGAGCGTGGCGAAGGTGCGGGCGGCGGCGAGGGGGTGGCGCAGCGCGTAGAGGTACACGGCCGTCCCGAGCCGGACGCGCGTGGTCAGCGCGGCCAGCGCGCAGAGGTAGGCGGGCGCGTCGTAGAGCGGCGTCGCCGGGTTCAGGCGGGGTTTGTTGTCGTACGGGTAGGTGTCGGTCGACAGGTCGGTGGCGAAGACGAGGTGCTCGGCCAGCCACACGGACTCGAAGCCGGCACGGTCGGCCGTGACGGCGAGGTCCTTCCAGGCGGCGGGGTGGACGAGGCCGAGCGGGATGCCGAACTTCATGCTGTCCTTCCGTCCACGCGGTCGCGGGCGACCGCCTCGGGTGCGCGTTCCTCCGGCGGGCCGTGGCCGCCGCCGCCGGACGTCTCGATGATCAGGGCGTCGCCGGCGGCGAGGGGCTGCCGGGTGGCCCTGCTGCTGAGGGGCTCGGTCCGTCCGGCGGCGTGTTCGCGCAGGTAGGCGCCGGGCCGTCCGGGGGAGCCGCCGGCCGCGCCGGGCGGCGGTCGCCGCAGCCGG
>NZ_QURH01000672.1 GCF_003428695.1 Actinomadura logoneensis | reverse complement strand
CGCGACGGCGGTGACGGCGACGCCTCCGCGCAGGGCCGGGCGGACGGCGCGGACGACGGCGGGACGGGCGGTGGACACGCCCGCGGCGGGGGCTCTGCGCGGGCGGCCCGGGGCCTCGGGCACACCGGTTGTGCGGCGCGGACGTGGGCGGACGCGGCGACGGGACGGCGCGGGGAACGACACTGGACCTCCTCCGGTACCGGCGTCCCCAACCGTGTCACCGATCTCGCCCGAATGCCAGCGTCCCGACCGACCCCGGACGTCCCCGCGTGCCCGGTCCGTCCCGGTCCGACTGCTCTCGCGCCGCACGAATCTCGGGGAAATCGTTGCGGTTTTACCTGCTCTTGGGGAATTGTGGGCGCTTCAAGCAGTGCTGTCTCGCGAACAGCGGCGCGGGTTCAGGCCCTGGGGAAACATTGCCTAAGACCTGGGACTTCGCCATGCCCAACAACATGTTCCGGCGCCTCCCGGTGGAGCGCGCGACCGGGGAGACGCACGGGGGCCGCCACCGGCTGCGCGTGGTGTACCGCACCCGCGACCTCATCGTGCTCGGCCTCGGCGTGATGGTCGGCTCCGGCATCTTCAAGATCTCCGGACAGCTCGCCGCGCAGACCGCCGGTCCCGCCGTCATCGTCTCGTTCGTCGTCGCCGGGATCGTGTGCCTGCTCGCCGCGCTCTCCTACGCCGAGCTGTCGTCGGTCATCCCGGTCGCGGGCAGCGCCTACTCGTTCAGCTACGTCGCGTTCGGCGAGGTCTGGGCGTGGGTCGTCGGCTGGTCGCTGATCCTGGAGCTGCTGCTCGCCGCGTCGGTCATCGCGCGCGCCTGGTCGCTGTTCGCCACCCAGACGCTGCACGACTTCGGCGTCCCGATCCCCGGCGCGCTGGCCGGGGTGATCGGGCAGGAGAAGGGCTTCGACGTCCTCGCGCTCGGCATCCTGGTGCTCATCGTCGCGATGCTGGCGGTCGGCGGCCGGATGAGCATCCGGACGCTGTGGTTCATGGTGCTCGCGAAGCTCATCGTGATCGGGCTGCTCATCGCGACCGGGCTGAAGTTCTTCGCCCCGCACAACCTCACGCCGTTCGTCCCGCCCGCGAAGGCCGCGCCGGACGACAGCGCGCAGACGGTGCTGGACGCGCTGATCGGCGCGGTCACCGGCGGCTCCCCGCACGTCTTCGGCGTCTGGGGCATCCTCGCCGCGACGCCCGCGATCGTCTTCGCCTACATCGGCTTCGACCTGATCGCGACCGCCGCAGAGGAGACCGACGACGCCCCGCACCGCATCCCGCGCGGGATGCTCGCCTCGCTGTGCATCGCGGTCGTGCTCTACCTCGGCGTCGCGGTGGCGATGCTCGGCATGGTCCGGTACAGCAGGCTCGACCCGGCCAAGCCCGCGCTCAGCAACGCCTTCGGCGCGGTCGGCGCCAGCTCGATGGGCAAGATCGTGGACGTCGGGGCGGTGCTCGGGCTCACCACGGTCATCCTGGTGGTGCTGATCAGCCTCACCCGCGTGCTGTTCTCCATGTCCCGGGACGGCCTGCTCCCGCGCTCGATCTCCAGGGTCGGCCGGTACCGCGTCCCGTCCCGCGCGACGCTGGTCGCGGGGGCCGCCGCCGTGCTGATGTCGCAGACCATCAACGTGCTGACGCTGGAGCACATGGTCGTCATCGGGACGATGTTCGCGTTCCTGTTCGTCTCGGCGTCCGTGCTGCGGATGCGCCGCGACCGCCCGGACCTGCACCGCCCGTTCCGCGTCCCGGCGCCCCGGCTGACCGCCGTGCTGACGATCGTCCTGGTGGCGTGGCTGATGCTGAGCCTGGAGCTGCGCACGTGGGCGTACTTCGGCATCTGGATGGCCGCCGGAATGGTGCTGTACCTCGGCTACGGACGGCGGCGCAGCCAGCTGAAGCTGCTGCTGGAGCAGCCGCCGCCCGCGCGGATCTCCGTCCCGTACCCGGTGCCCGCCCCGACCGGCGCGCCGATGCCTCCGGCACCCGGAGCAGCGGCCTCTGGTGTTGCCGGGTCCGGAGCCGTTCCGTACAGCCCGGTTCCCTCGGGGTCCGCGCCTGACCCGTTCGCCGCCGGGTCGGTGCCCGGGCCGGTTCCCGGTGGTGCGCCGCACGGGATGGCGTCGTCCGGGCCGATGGGCGCGGGCGGGATGCCCTCGGGGCCGATGTCCTCCGGGCCGATGGCTCCCGGTTCGATGGTTCAGGGGCCGGCCGCGTCGGGGCCCGCGCCGTCCGGTGCGAGGACGCCCGTCCCGCCGCCGCAGGGTTCCGCGTCCGGCCCGTTCGAGGCGCCGTGGTACGGGCGGGAGCAGCACCGGCCCGCGCGCGAGACGCCGCCGAGCTACGACCCGTTCGAGGTCCCGCCGCACCGGCAGGCCCACCAGCGCAACTACGGCGCGCAGGGCGGGGGCTACTACCGGGACGGCGAGGACGTCATCGGGCTCGGCTACGGCCGTCCGGCCGACCCCGCCGGGGGCGCCCCCTCCGCACCCGGAACGCAGCGGCCCGATCCCGCGCCGCACCCCTTCCCGGACGAGAGCCCCGCGTCGTCCGGACCGTACGGGACGGGCGGGTACGCGATGCCGGACGCCGATCCCTACAGCTCCGGCTCCGGACGGCACCGCGGCCTCGGCGCGGACCACGCCGGTCCCTCGGACGAGGATCCGGACCTCCCGCCCGGCGCCGGCCGCTACCGCCGCTGACCCCGCCGTCCGCCCCCCGCCCCTCGGCGGGGGGCGGACGGGCAGGGCTGGACGGGCAGGGCTGG
>NZ_QURH01000670.1 GCF_003428695.1 Actinomadura logoneensis | reverse complement strand
CGCCGCGCGGCGCCGCGGCCCGAACCCGCGCCCCCCGGTCCCGGACGCCACCGTGAGCGGCCGGAGCCGCGAGACGAGGTCCGCGGCGAACGGCCGCCGCCGGAGCCGCGTCCAGAACACCGCCGATCACCCCCTGAGGGGGGACCTACCGGCATCCCGGGCAAGCCGATCCTCGCCCCCGGCAATCACCTCATCAATTCTCGGAAACCCGTCCCGGGAGCCCACCGCCCGGCCCGCCGAAACCGCCCCCGCCAGGTGCCTGCTCGGGCGTCATCCGCGCGTCGGCGACGTTCAGCCGCTCCAGCGCCAGCAACCGGTGCATTTCGGACTGTCCGCCGTCCAGCCTCATCCGGCGCACGACCATCAGCCCGACCACGGACGTGAACGACGACCGGTAGCAGCCGGTTCGGCTCCGCGAACACCTCGCGGACGGCGCCGGATCGCACGGGTGGGACACGGCGATCTGCGGTAAGGCTCCGAGGCGCCGAGGGTGGAATCGGAGCGCTCCGTGTGCGGCGCTTGGGCCGGTTACGGACGGTGGGTAAAGCAGCGGAAGATAGTTCTCCGTGGCGAATCGGGGACGCGGTGACCGGCCGGGTGAAACACTCGCGGTGGACGACCCGGACCAGGGACAATCCTTTCCGAGGGCAGCCGATCCGGCGCCGCCGGAGGTCGTGGAGGCCGCTGGGCATGACACCGCCGCACCCGCCGACCGCACCGCCGGTCAGGACGAACCTGCCCGCCGAGCCCAACGCGTTCGTGGGCCGCGAGCGGGACGTCGCCGACCTGCGCGGGCTGCTGGAGACGACCCGCGCCGTGACGCTGTGCGGCGCGGGCGGCATCGGCAAGACCAGGCTCGCCGTGCACGTGGCGCACGGCGTCGTCGCCGCGCACCCGGGCGGGGTCTGGTTCGTCGAGCTGGCCGACATCGCGCCGGGCGGCCCCGCCGACGTCGTGGCGCGGCGGGTCGCGACCGTGCTCGGCGCGTCCGAGGAGGAGGGCCGGCCGCTGGCCGTGACCCTCGCCGACGCGATCGGCGACCGGGCCGTGCTGCTCGTCCTGGACAACTGCGAGCACGTGGTCGCCGAGTGCGCCGAGCTCGCCGGGGCGCTGCTGCCCGTCTGCCCCCGGCTGCGGCTGGTCGCGACGAGCCGCGAGCCGCTGCGCACCGAGGGCGAGACGGTCTGGCGCGTCCCGCCGCTCGACCCGGGCGAGGCCGTGCGGCTGTTCGCCGAGCGGGCCCGCGCCGTCCGGCCCGACTTCGCCCTCACGCCCGAGAACGACGCGGCGGTCGCGGAGGTCGGCCGCGCCCTGGACGGCGTCCCGCTGGCGCTGGAGCTCGCCGCCGCCCGGCTGCGGGTGCTGACGGTCGAGCAGATCGCCGGACGGCTCGCCGACCGGTTCCGGCTGCTCGGCGCGAACGCCCGCACCGCCCCGCACCGGCAGCGCACGCTGCGCGCCGCGATCGACTGGTCGCACGAGCTGCTGGACGACCGCGAGCGCACCCTGCTGCGCCGCCTGTCGGTGTTCACCGGCTGGACGCTCGGCGAGGCCGAGCGCGTCTGCGCCGACCCGGCCGGCCTGGCCGCCGACCTCGCCGCGGACCTCGGCGACACGCACGACCTGGGCGATCTGACCGACCTCACCGACCTGCCCGACCTCCCGGACCTGCCCGAGCTGCCGCCCGACCTGCCCGACCTCCCCGAACTCGACCTGGACGGCGACCCGGAGCCCCCGGCCGGCGGCCTGCCGCGCCGGGGCGTCCTGGACCTGCTCACCGCGCTCGTCGACAAGTCCCTGGTGGTCGTGGGGGACGAGGTCGCGGGGGAGACCCGCTTCCGGCTGCTGGACAGCATCCGGCAGTACGCCGCCGAACGGCTCGCCGAGGCCGGCGAGGAGGAGGCGATCCGCGACCGGCACCGCGACAGCGTGCTGGAGGCCGCCGAGCGGGACGGCGAGCTCGCGCTCGCCGAGGCCCCCGGCGAGTGGGCCGACCGGGTCGCGCTGTTCCACCGCTGCGACGTGGAGCTGGGCAACATCCGCGCCGCGCTCGCCTGGGCCCTGGAACGCGAGGACGTCGAGGGCGGCCTGCGGATCTGCACGGCCCTGCGGTCGTACTGGATCGCGCGCGGACGCGTCCCCGAGTGGGCCCAGTGGACCGACCGGTTCCTCGCCCGCAGCCGCGGCCTGCCCCCGATCGTCCTCGGCCCGGCGCTCGCGGGCCGCGCGCAGCTCGCGCTCAGCGCCCGCGACTTCCCGCGCGCCTCCGGGTTCGCCGAGCGGGCCCTCGACCCGTGCCGCCGCGCCGGGGACGGGTTCATGGCCGCCGCCGCGCTGATCACCCTCGCCGAGACCCACACCCGCGCGGGCCGCTTCGCCGAGGCCGCCGACCGCCTGGACGAGGCCGACGCCCTCGCCGAGGCCCCCGGCCAGGAGTGGAACCGGGGCTACGCGCTGATCGCGCGCGGCTACATGCTCGCCCGCTCCGGACGCGCGCGCGAGGCCGCCCATGTCTACGAGTCGGGGCTCGCGGTGATGCGTGGGATCGGGCAGCTGTGGGGCGCCGCGCACGCGCTGATCGGCCTCGGCCGGATCGCCGAGCTGCGCGGGGACGTCGCGGGCGCGCGCGCCCTGTACACCGAGGCGCTGCCCCCGCTGACGGAGATCCAGGCGCGGCCCGAGCTGGCCCGCGCGCTCGCCGGGCTCGGCCGGGTCGCGCTCGCCGCCGGGGACCTGCCCGCCGCGCGCCGCTCCCTCGCCCGGTCGCTGCGG
>NZ_QURH01000677.1 GCF_003428695.1 Actinomadura logoneensis | reverse complement strand
GGCGCGCGCGCATCCCCGCGCCGCCGCCGCCCTCGCCGCGCTGGCCCCGCGGGTGCGGTCCCTGGTCGTCGTGACCGGGCGTCCGGCGGCGGCCGCGGTGGAGTACGGCGGCTTCGAGGGCATCGACGAACTGGTCGTCCTCGGCCAGTACGGCGCGGAGCGCTGGGAGGCCGGCGTGCTGACCTCGCCCGAGCCGCCGCCCGGCGTCGCCGAGGTGCGCGCCAAGCTGCCCCGCGTCCTGGAGGCGGCGGGCGCGCCCACCGAGACGTTCGTGGAGGACAAGGGCCGCGCCCTCGCCGTCCACACCCGGCGCTGCGCGGAACCCCAGGTGGCGCTCGACCGGCTGCGGGGCGTCATGGACGCGCTGGCCGAACGGCACGGCCTGGTCGTCGAGCCCGGACGGTTCGTCCTGGAGCTGCGTCCGCCCGGCATGGACAAGGGCGTCGCCCTGCGCGAGTTCGTCGCCGAGGCGGGGAAACCGTCGATGCTGCTGTTCGCGGGCGACGACCTGGGCGACCTCGCCGCGTTCGACGCCGTGGACGCGCTGCGCGCCGAGGGCGTCCCCGGGTTCAAGCTGTGCAGCGGATCCGCCGAGGTCACCGCGCTGGCCGAACGCGCCGACCTGGTCGTGGACGGTCCGGAGGGCGTCGTCGCCTTCCTCGACACGCTGCTGCCGCCCGTCTGAGTCCCCCGTCGGCCGGTGGCGCGGGACGCCGCCGACCGCTGCTTTCGGCATGCCCGGACGGCCGGGACCGACGATGAGGGTGGGGCAGGTAGGAGTCCGGCGAGCGATTACGCAAAGATAAGGTAATTTCGCTGCGCCCGGCGGACGTGGGGTCTCGGCCGGGAGAAGAACAGGTGGGGAGCGCTGACGTGGAGACTGGACCCGGAATCCCGCAGCGGCCGGCGGGGCCGCGCGAGACGTCCCGCGATCCTTCGGGCGCCCCGACCTCCGGCATCCCCGTCCCGCCGCAACAGCCTCACCCGCAACCGCCGCACCCGCAACCGCCGCACCCGCACGCGGAACCGCAGCAGCCGCTCCCGGCGTCACCGCAGGCGCCGCCGCAGCGTCAGGCGCAGCCCGGGGCGTATCCGGCCGAGCCGCACGCGTCCGGCGGGTTCCCGACCGTCCAGTCGGTGGGTGGCTCGGGGGGCCACCCCTTCACGCAGAACGCCGCCGCGCAGAGCGTGCCCGTGCAGAACGTCCCCGCGCAGCCCGGTTACGGCCGGCCGCAGCACCCCGTCCCGCCGCAGCAGTCCGCTCCGCCGCAGCAGCCTGTCGCGCCGCAGCCCGTGCAGGCACAGCAGCCGCAGGGCGGGTACGTGCCGGAGCCGTCCTTCCCGGCACGGACCTCGGACGAGCTGGGCGTGCGGGAGACCAGCGGCGTCGATGTCCGGATCGCGTCGTCGCGCAGCGAGCGGCACCGGATCCGGCGCGAGCAGCGCGGCCGTGCCGGACGGCGCAAGGGCCTGCTCGCGGGTGCGGGCCTGCTCGTGGTGCTCGCCGCCGCGGTGGGCGCGTTCGTGCTGATGCCCGGCTCGGACGGAGGCAAGGGTGAGGGCGACCCGTCCGCGGGTGCGAGCCGGTCGGTCCCGACGCGCTCCGGCCCGATGCCCAAGACCGGGACCACCGTGTCCGTGGCGACGGCGGACGGCGACCGGTACCAGCTCGGCGTCGTGGACACCGGGACGTCCGAGGGCACGGCCACGCAGCAGACGACCGCGCCGAGCGGATACGGGTTCGCGTACGTCGAGTACGTCCTGTCGAACCCCGGCCGCGAGAAGGTGCTGCTCGACTTCCCCGGCGACGTGTTCGTGAAGCGCTCCCGCGTGGAGAGCTCGGGACGCGCGCGCTGCATGCCGCAGGTCGGCGCGCCCGAGGACATGTGCACCCCGCCGACGCACAGCGACGTCGTCCGGTCGCTGCGCGGCGGGCAGCTCGTCGCGGGCGACGGCGACGACAAGTACATGCCGCCCGGTTCGGCGTATCTCGTCCGCGCGACGGTGGACGTCCCGGTGGAGAAGCAGTTGAAGACCGGCGACCTGCGCCTGTTCATCTGGAAGCGCCTCTACATGGGAGACCAGGACGCGAAGGAGGCGCCGCTCCCGCGCTGACCGGACCCGCGCACGACGAAGGGGCCGCCGCGACCGAACCTGGTCGCGACGGCCCCTTCGCCTTCTCGCGCCGCATCCGCGGACCTTCGCCAACGGACGGGCGTGCGGCGGCGGACGCCGGATCAGTCGTCCGCCTCCGGGTCGTCGGCGAGGATGCCGTAGAGGCGGCGGCGGGCGTCGTTCACGACGTCCAGCGCGCGGGACTGCTGGGACGGGCTGCCCACGGCCATGACCTGGTGCAGCGCCCCCATGAGCTGCCGGATCGCCTCCCGCGAGTGCAGGACGTTCTCCCCGGCGGCCTCGGTGACCTCCTCCCAGGGGACGGAGGTCTGCGCGGACGCCTCCTCGCGGCCGGCGTCGGTGAGGGAGAACAGCCGCTTGCCGCCCTGCTCCTCGCTGCTGACCCGGTCCTCGTCCTCGAGCATCTGCAGCGTCGGGTAGACCGAGCCGGGGCTCGGCCGCCAGACGCCGCCGGTGCGCTCGTCGAGTTCCTGGATCATCTCGTAGCCGTGCATCGGACGCTCGGCCAGCAGGGCGAGCAGCGCCGCCCGGACGTTGCCGCGCCGGGTGCGCCGTCCGCCGCCCCGTCCCCGGCCGCGCCCTCGGGGGCCGCCCGGGCCGAAGCCCGGAC
>NZ_QURH01000669.1 GCF_003428695.1 Actinomadura logoneensis | reverse complement strand
GGCGGCGGGGCGGGGCGGGGGTCGGGCGCCGGGGCGGGCGCGGCCTCGGGGGCCGGGTGGTCCTCGGGGCGGTCAGTCATCGGTGCCTTCCTCGGTCTCGCCGGACGGCCCGGCCTGCGGTTCGCGGGAGCCCTCGTAGTCGTCGCCGACCTCGATCTCCCCGTCGTCGGCGCCGGTCCAGGTGACCGTCAGGACGCTCAGCGGCTCGTCCTGCTCGAAGGCCACGGCGCGCTCGCGGTACAGCTCCAGCAGGGCCAGGAACCGGGCGACGATCTCGAAGGTGCCCTCGGCGTCGTCGGTGAGCTGCTCGAACGTGGCCCGGCGCAGCGCGCGGAGCCTGGCGACGACGATCTCGGCCTGCTCCCGGACGCTCGCCTTCGGCTGGTACATGTGCTCGACGTTCACGCCGGGCGGGGCCTTCGGCGCGAAGACCTTGGCGGCGAGCCGGGCGAACTGGTCGGGGCCGAGCCCGATCAGCACCTCGGGCAGCAGGTTGGCGAACCGCGGCTCCATCGGGACGAGCCGCGGGAACCGGCGGGACGCCTCGGCCATCCGCGCCGTGAGGAACTTGCCGACCTCCTTGTAGGCGCGGTACTGCAGCAGCCGGGCGAACAGCAGGTCGCGGGCCTCCAGCAGGGCGAGGTCCTCCTCGTCGTCCACCTCGCCGGACGGCAGCAGCCGGGCCGCCTTGAGGTCCAGCAGGGTGGCCGCCACCAGCAGGAAGTGGCTGGCCTGGTCGAGGTCCCAGTCCCTGCCGTGGGCGCGGATGTGCGCGATGAAGTCGTCGGTGACCTTGTGCAGGGACACCTCGGTGATGTCGAGCTTGTGCTTGGAGATCAGGCCGAGCAGCAGGTCGAACGGCCCCTGGAAGTTCTCCAGCTCGACCCGGAACCCCTTGCCGCCGTCCTCCTCGCCCGCGCCCTCGCCGGTGCCTTCCCCTGTGCCGTCGGCGGCGCCCTCACTCGCGCCTTCGGCGCTCCCACCCGTGCCTTCGGCGGCGCTGTCGGCCGGGCCCTCGCCCGTGGGACCGGTGGGCGCGCCCGCGGTGCCGCCGGGGACGGCGGTGTCGTCGGGAGCGTCGGCCATCAGGTCGGCCTTCTCGTCGGCCTGGGTCGGCGCGGGGGCGGGCGGGTGCACAGGGAGTAACGGTAACGGACGCCGCGGCCCGCTCAGTCCTCCGGATTCCAGCGTTCGAGCACTTCGCGGGCCAGGCTCCGGTAGGCGTTGGCGCCCATCGAGGACGGGTCGAAGTAGGTGATCGGCTCGCCCGCGACGGTCGCGTCAGGGAACCGGACGGTCCTGTTGATCACGGTGTGGAAGACCTTGTCGCCGAACGCCTCGACGATGCGGCCGAGCACCTCGCGGGTGTGCAGGGTGCGCGAGTCGTACATCGTGCCGAGCACCCCGTCGATGGCGAGCGACGGGTTGATGCGCTGCTGGACCTTGTCGATGGTCTCCATGAGCAGCGCGACGCCGCGCATGGCGAAGTACTCGCACTCCAGCGGGATCAGCACGCCCTCGCTGGCGGCCAGCGCGTTGACGGTCAGCAGGCCCAGCGACGGCTGGCAGTCGATGAGGATGTAGTCGTAGTGCGGCACGGCCGACTTCAGCGCGCCCGCGAGGATGTACTCGCGGCCGACCTCGTGCACCAGCTGGACCTCGGCGCCGGACAGGTCGATGTTGGACGGCAGCAGGTCCATCCCGTCGACGCCGGTCTCGATGACGACGTCCTCCCACTCGGTGTCGCGCTCGAGCAGCAGGTTGTGGATGGTCACCTCGAGCTGGCGCGGGTCGCCCTTGCCGAGGCCGACCGACAGCGCCCCCTGCGGGTCGAAGTCGACCAGCAGCACCCGGCGGCCGTACTCGGCCAGCGCCGCGCCCAGGTTGATGGTGGTGGTCGTCTTGCCGACGCCGCCCTTCTGGTTGCAGATCGACACGATCCGCGCGGGCCCGTGCTCCGCGAGGGGCTCGGGCTCCGGGAAGACCGGGACGGGACGTTGCGTCGGCCCCAGGGCACGACTCGGATCGGTCTCGATGGTGGCGGAGGACAGCATGCCGTCCGCAGCCTCAGTGCTGGTCACCAGATCCCTCCCCGGCGGCCGAAGATGCCTACCAGTCCGGGGACTCTATGACCCCGCCGCCGCCGTCTCAACTCGACTCGCGGTCGATGCGTCGCGTTTTGTCAGCCGCGAGCCCGCGGATGAGACGTGGTGTAGACCTCGCGCAACAGTTGAACCGTGACCAGAGTGTAGACCTGAGTGGTCGTGACCGAGGCGTGTCCCAGCAATTCCTGGACGACCCTGACGTCGGCCCCGCCGTCCAGCAGATGGGTCGCGAACGAGTGCCGCAGTGTGTGCGGCGACACGTCGGTCAGCTTGGCGCGGTCGGCGGCGGCGCGCAGCACCATCCAGGCGCCCTGGCGCGACAGCCGCCCGCCGCGCGCGTTGAGGAACAGCGCCGGTCCGCCGCGTCCGGTGCGGGCCAGTTCGGGGCGCGCGCGCACCAGGTACGCCTCCACGGCGCGGCGCGCGTACTCGCCGATCGGGACGATCCGGGTCTTGCCGCCCTTGCCGGAGACGCGCGCGAAGCCCTCGCCGAGGTCCACGTCGTCCACGTCCAGGCCGACGGCCTCGGAGATGCGCGCGCCCGAGCCGTACAGCAGCTCCAGCAGGGCGCGGTCGCGCAGCGCGCGGGCCGCCGCGGCGGCGTCGCCCCCGCCGTCCCCGGGCCCGGACGC
>NZ_QURH01000664.1 GCF_003428695.1 Actinomadura logoneensis | reverse complement strand
GCTGGCTCTGCTGCCTGCCCACCAGCCACATCGCCGGCATCCAGGTCCTCGTCCGCGCCCTGCTCACCGGCACCGCCCCCCGCATCCACCCCCGCTTCGACCCCGCCGAGACCGCCACCACCGACGCCACCCTCGTCTCCCTCGTCCCCACCCAGCTCCGCCGCCTCATGGACGCCGGAACCGACCTCACCCGCTTCCGCGCCATCCTCCTCGGCGGCGCCGCCGCACCCCCCGACCTGCTGGAGAAGGCCCGCGCCGACGGCGCCACCGTCCACACCACCTACGGCATGAGCGAGACCTGCGGCGGCTGCGCCTACGACGGCCTCCCCCTCGACGGCGTCACCCTCGGCCTCACCCCCGACGGCCGCGTCCGCATCGCCGGACCCGTCCTGTTCACCGGCTACCGCCTCGACCCCGACCTCACCGCCCGCACCCGCGACGGCGACTGGTACCTCACCCAGGACCTCGGCACCCTCGACGGCGGACGCCTGCGCATCCGCGGCCGCGTCGACGACATCATCAACACCGGCGGCGAGAAGGTCGTCGCCGGCGACGTCGCCGCCCGCCTCGCCCACCACCCCCGCGTCGCCGACGTCGTCGTCGTCGGACGCCCCGACCCCGAATGGGGCGAACGCGTCACCGCCGTCGTCGTCCCCCACGGCCCCGCCCCCACCCTCGACGACCTGCGCGCCTGGGTCCGCGAGACCATGCCCGCCCACGCCGCGCCCCGCGAACTCGACCTCCGCGCCGCCCTCCCCCTCCTCCCCTCCGGCAAGCCCGACCGCGCGGCCCTCCGCCACCCCGCCCCCTGACGCCACCCCTCTCTCGCCACACCAGGCGCTTGTCTCCGCCATCGCCGGGTAAACCCCCCGCAGCCGTCCGTGACCACCCGCCCGGACGAGCGAGAAGGGGGCCCCATGCACCGCAACGCGGACCACGACCCGTCCGCCGACGCCCGCACCGCGGGCACGGACGTCTCCAGCGGCGACCCGGCCGACCCGAGCGGCGAGATCGACGACGCCGGAGAAGACGCCGGTAAGGACGCTGGAGAGGACGCTGGAGAGGACGCCAAGGGCGGCGGCGAGAGCACGCTCACCGTCGTCCTGGCCCTGCTGGCCAACCTCGGCATCGCCATCGCCAAGATCATCGCCGCTGCCGCCACCGGATCGGCCTCCATGGCCGCCGAGGCCGCCCACTCCGTCGCCGACACCTTCAACGAGGTCCTGCTCATCGTCGGCCTGCGCCGCTCCGAGCGCCCCGCCGACCGCGCCCACCCCCTCGGCTACGGCAAGGAGCGCTACATCTGGACGCTGCTCGTCGCCGTCGCGATCTTCGGAATGGGCGGACTGTTCGCCTTCTACCAGGGCTACGAGACCCTCAGCGGCCACCCCCAGGAAGCCTCACCGACCGCCGGCTACATCGTCCTCAGCGTCTCCCTGGTCCTCGAGGCGATCTCCTGGCGGCAGGCGTTCCGGCAGGTCCGCCAGGACGCCCGCGACGCGCGGCAGACCATGTCCGAGTACATCCGCGCCACCGACGACCCCACCTCCGTCAGCGTGCTGCTGGAGGACTCGGCCGCCCTGCTGGGCCTGGTGATCGCCTTCGCGGGCCTCGGCCTGCACCAGCTCACCGGCAGCTCGGCCTGGGACGGCATCGGCTCGGTCCTCATCGGCGCCCTGCTCACCGCGGTCGCGGTGATCCTCGGCCGCATCAACCTCAACCTGCTGGTCGGCAACCAGGCCGACCCCCGGCTGGTGGAGGGCGTCCGGTCCCGCCTGGGCGCCGCCCCCGAGGTCGAGTGGGTCGTCGACATCGTGACCATGACCTTCGGCGCGCGCCAGGTGCTGGTCTGCGCCCGCCTGGACTTCCGCGACCACCTGGGGGCCGCCGACGTCGAGCGCGCCTGCGTACGGATGGCCCAGGAGCTCCGCCGGGCGCACGAGGAGATCAACGAGGTGTTCCTCGAGCCCGTCCCCCGTGACGATCCGGAACTCCGGCGCAGGGTCATCGCCCGATACGGTCGAACCCTCCCACAGAACCCGGCCGAGGGAGCCTCCCCCACGTCGGAGACGTGATGTAGAAGACGTTTTGTCTATGGCGGTTTCAGGTCGCGATCTTTACGCAGTAAGGTTGGGTAGGGAGGCTTCTACCTGCGGTGTTCCACCTCCGCGGGCGCGGGACGGGCGGGACCGGCGAGGCCCGGGAAACCGGGGCGTCGGGAACAACCACCCCCTCTTCCGGCGTTCCGATTAATGCGCGCGTCACCAGAGGGCAAGCACCAGGGAGCAGGCCTCCGCGCCGCCACCACGGAAGGGAGGGGGGTGTCCCCATGCCGCGAACCGCCGCAGAGACCCCGCTCACGGAGTCGACGAGCCCTGCCCTCGACGACCTCCTCGAGCGTGGTCATGCCCAAGGGAGCCTCTCGCTCGACGAGGTGCGCCGGGCGTTCGAGGCCGCCGGGATCAGCCCCGGCCAGGGCCGCTCGATCCTGCGGGAGCTGTCCGAGGCCGGGATCAGCCTCGCCAGCGAGGACGAGAAGGCCGCCAAGAAGACGGCGCGGGGCACGCGCACGGCGAAGACGCCGACGACGGCCGGCACCGCCACCAAGACCACCCGCGCCCGCAGCGCCGCGAAGGCCGCCGACCCCGGCGACCCGGCCGACGCCGACGGCACGGCGGACACCACGAACGGCACGGCGGCCGGCACCACCGAGGACGAGGCCGCCGCCGCG
>NZ_QURH01000665.1 GCF_003428695.1 Actinomadura logoneensis | reverse complement strand
CGCCCGCGCACCGCTGGGCCGAGCGCGACCCGGCCGCCGCCGCGCGGCTCACCGCCGCCCGCGCGGTCGTGACGACGCTGTCGGAGGAGTACACCGTCCCGGCCGAGAACCTGATGCAGCCGGACGCGGTGCGCCGCCTGTCGTGGTCGCCCCCGCCCGGCCCCGTGGACGCCGACGCGATCTCGGACGCGCTGCGCGGTCTCGGAGCGCGCGAATGGCAGATCGGCCTCGTCGTCCCGCCGCTGGTCAGGACCTGGTCGGAGCTCTGAGCCGCACGCCGGGGGCACGTTCCAAGGCCGCTCCGCCGAGCCGTCCGCGGACCGCGCCCCCGCCTCCGGCTCCCCCTGCCTCTGCGGAAGCCTGAGACGGAACCGGGCAGGAGCCCGGGCGGCGGCGTGCGGCGGATTCCTGGGTGGGGGCGGGGTCGCCTCCGGGCCACATCACAGGGGTCGGCTGTTGGGACACGCGGCGATTTAGGTTAGCTTTGCCTAAGCATCCTTTCCGCCGCAGGGAACCCGTCCCGTGGCCCGATCCCCGAGGAGCGTGGCGATGCTACTGGGCAACTTCCTCATCGGACTCCGGGAGGGGCTCGAGGCGGCCCTCGTGGTGAGCATCCTCATCGCCTACCTGGTGAAGACCGGGCGGCGCGAGGCGCTGCTGCCGGTGTGGATCGGCATCGGGGTCGCGGTCGCGACGGCCGTCGGGTTCGGGCTCGCGCTGACCGCCGCGTCCTCGGAGATGCAGTTCAAGACCCAGGAGCTGTTCGGCGGGGTGCTGTCGATCATCGCGGTCGGGCTCGTGACCTGGATGGTCTTCTGGATGCGCCGCACGTCCCGGTTCATGAAGAAGGAGCTGGAGGGCAAGCTCGACGGCGCGCTGAGCGTCGGGCCGGTCGCGCTCGGCACGGTCGCGTTCCTCGCGGTCGGCCGCGAGGGCCTGGAGACCGCGCTGTTCCTGTGGACGAACATCACCAGCTCGTCCGAGGGCTCGACGCAGCCGATCGTCGGCGCGCTGCTCGGCCTGGCCTGCGCGGTCGTCCTCGGGTACCTGCTGTACCGGGGCGGGCTGAAGCTGAACCTCAAGCGCTTCTTCGCCTGGACGGGCGGCGCGCTGATCGTGGTCGCGGCCGGGGTGTTCGGCTACGGCTTCAAGGACCTGCAGGAGGCGGACGTGCTGCCGGGCCTGCACACCGTGTGGCTGGAGCCGCACGAGTTCTTCGCCGAGTTCGGCTCGGCGGGCGACTGGCTGCAGACCGCCTTCCAGGGCGTCCTGAACGTGACGCCGCAGGTCACCGCGCTGCAGCTGATCATGTGGGCGCTGTACCTGGTCGTGGTGATGGCCTTCTTCCTGCGTCCGCAGGGCGGCCCGCCGAAGAAGGCCCCCGCGCAGCCCGCCCCCGAGACGGCCGCCTCCGCCTGACCCGCGCCACGGCTCCCGGCGGCAGAGGAAGCGCTACAGGTCGGGCAGCGGGTCGCGAGGCAGGCTGCCGGGATCGAAGACCTCGGCGTCGGCCGCGTTGATCACCGGGACGTACTCGTCGTCCACCTCGAAGACCGTCCCGGCGAACTCGAACGACGCGCCCGCGCCGGTCGAGACCGGGCCGATCCGACGCTCGCGCGGGTAGCTCCCCCACACGCCGCTCGGACGCGTCCGGCTGAACGTCCCGGTGCACAGCACCGTGATCCGCTCGCCGGTCACCACGAACAGGAAGCCCGCGCCGCCGGCGTGGCTCAGCGCGGGGAACACGTAGCGGATCTCCACCTCGCCGCCGAGGAACTCCCGGCAGCGCCGGCGCAGCGGACCCGGCAGCGGCATGGCGCGTCAGACCCTTCGCACTCGGGGGGACGGCGCGACGACCCCGACCGCCTCCATCATGCCCGTCCGCGCTCCCCCGGACCAGCGCACCGCCGAAGCCCGCCCTCCCGCCGCCCGGAGCCCTTCCGCAGGCCGGCGGCCAGGAGAGGATCACCGGATTTCGAGGGGGTATCACCGCCGGAACCGCGTGGCAGACTGAAACGGCGAGCACGCGGAGATCCCGGGGAGGTGGCCGCGGTGGCGGGTGGCAACGAACGGCGCGCGTCGGGTGCGCTGGAGACCGAGATCATGACCGTGCTCCAGCGGGCCGGACGGCCCCTCTCCACCTCCGACGTCCAACGGCTGCTCTCCGACGACCTCGCCTACTCCACGGTCGTCACGATCCTGACCCGGATGCACGACAAGGGCCTGCTGGTGCGGGAGAAGGCCGGCCGCGCGTTCCACTACGCGCCGGTCAGCGACGAGCCGGGCCTGGTCGCGCGCCGCATGCACCAGGCCCTCCAGGAGCGCGCCGACCGGCACATGGTGCTGGCCCGCTTCGTCGACACCCTCTCCGACCAGGACGAACGCCTCCTCCGCGACCTCCTCGAAGGACGCCCGGAATGATCTCCGCCCCGGCGAGGAGAGCGCGGCGCGAAGGGGCCGCGCCGAGGAGAGTCGCGGTGAGGAGAGGCCGCGGTGAGGAGAGGCCACGGTGAGGAGAGGCCGCGGTGACTGATCCGGACACCTACCTCGCGCTGCTGCTCCCGGTCGTGGCGGCGCTGGCCGCGCGGCCGGTGTCCGAGCGGCTCGCCCCGCGCACCGCGACCTGGCTGCTGACCGGCACGGCGGTCGCGCTGGCGCTGGCGAGCCTGGCCACGCTGGCGCTGTCGGCGCTGGGCGGCGCGCTGCGGCT
>NZ_QURH01000667.1 GCF_003428695.1 Actinomadura logoneensis | reverse complement strand
GCGCCCGGCCCGCCACCGCCGCCCAGGCGCTGGCCGCGCGGCAGGCGGTCGTCGCGGTCAGCGTGCGCTGCGCCGGGCAGGGCTGCCTGCGGCGGTCGGTGGCCGTCGCGCTGCTGTGCCGGATGAGCGGGTCCTGGCCGGACTGGTGCACCGGGATCCGCCTCGAGCCCTTCCGCGCCCACGCGTGGGTCGAGGCGGACGGGGCGGCGGTCGGGGAGCCCGGCGACATGAGCCTGTTCCACAAGACCATGACGGTGCCGGCCCTGCGCACCGGCCCGGCCCGGAAGGAGCGGTGACGGTGCCGGTCATCACACCGGTGGAGGTCGCGGCCGCCGCCCTGCAGGGCCTGGTCGCCGGGATCTTCGCCCTCGCCGCGTTCAGCAAGCTGCGCGGAGCCGAGGACTTCGGGCGGTTCGCCATCACCGTCCGGAAGCTGACGATGCTCTCCGGCCCGGCCCCCACCGCGATCGCCGCCGTGTTCGCGGTCGTCGAGGCCGTGACCGCCGCGCTCGTCGCCGTCCCGGCCACCGCGCGCGCGGGCCTGTGGCTCGCCGCCGCGCTGCTCGTCCTGTTCATCGGCGTGGTGTTCCGGGCCGTCCGCGGCCGGGTCTTCGCCGAGTGCGGGTGCTTCGGCGACCGCAGCGCGGTCATGAGCTACCCGGTGCTGCTGCGGAACCTGCTGTTCCTGGCGCTCGCCCTGGCCGGCGCGCTGGTCGGCGGGCAGTCCGGCGGCGTCCTGACCGGTCTCGCGGGCCGCTGCGCCACGCTCGCCGCCGGACTCGCCGCCGCCTCGGTGCTGCTGCGCGGCTTCGACCGCGCCACCACCGCCGTCCTCGGCCGGCTGCACGCGGGAACCCCGTCATGACCGCGTCCGCCGAGCCGTCCCCGCCGTCCATGCCGTCCACGCCGTCCCCGCCGTGCACGCGGCGCGCGCCGGACGCGGGGGCGGAGGCGGCGATCGAGGTCGGGGGACTCGGCAAGCGCTTCGGCCGGGTGACCGCGCTGGACGGCGTCGATCTCACCGTCCCGCGGGGCACCGTGCACGGGCTGCTGGGCCACAACGGCGCGGGCAAGAGCACGCTGGTGGGCGTCCTCGCGACCCTGGTGCGGCCCACCCGCGGGACCGTCCGCGTCGCGGGCCACGACGCGCTGCGGCACCCCGAGCGGGTCCGCCGCCGCATCGCCCTCACCGGCCAGCGGACGACCCTGGACCTGACGATGTCCGGGCGCGGCAACCTGCTCATGACCGCCCGGCTGCTGGGCGCGGGCCGCCGCGCCGCGCGGACGCGGGCGGGGGAACTGCTCGACGCGTTCGGGCTGGCCGCCGCCGCCGACCGGCCCGCCCGCACCTACTCCGGCGGGATGCTGCGCCGCCTGGACCTGGCGATGACCCTCGTCCGCCGCAGCGACGTGGTGTTCCTGGACGAGCCCGGCACCGGCCTGGACCCGGCCAGCCGGCTCGACATGTGGGACATGGTGCGCCACCTCACCGACCTCGGCACCACCGTCCTGCTGACCACCCAGCACCTGGAGGAGGCCGACCGCCTCGCCGACGTGGTCACCGTCCTCGCCGACGGCCGGATCGTCGCGACCGGGGCGCCCGAGGACCTCAAGCGCCGGATCGGACGGCGGAGCGCGACGGCCGAACTGGCCACCGCCGAGGACACCGCGACCGCCGTCCGGGCCCTCGCCGGGGCGGGCCTGCGTCCCGACGGCGACCACGAGCGCCGCACGGTGACCGTCGCGCTCGACCACGACGAGGACCTCGCCGCGGTCGTCCGCGCGCTGGACGCGGCGGAGGTCCGGCCCACCCGCCTGACCCTCTCCGAGCCCGGCCTCGACCAGGTGTACCTGGCGCTGACCGGCCACCGCCGGACGGAGGCCCGATGACCGCGCCGCCCGCCCTCGCCGCCGGCCACCGCGACAAGGTCCTCGGGTTCGCCGGCACCGGCGGCTGGCAGGGCGCGCGGACCGCGACGCAGATCCGCGTGCTCACCGCCCGCTCGCTGCGCGCCCTCGTCCTGGACTACCGGCTGCTGCTCATCAGCCTCGCCGAGTCCCTGGTGATGCTGGTGGCCTTCGGGCAGGTCCTGTCCGGGCTCGCCTACGCGCCCGGCTTCCCCGCCCACGTCCGCTACATCGACTTCCTGCTGCCGGCGCTGCTGCTCACCACCGCGCTGCAGAGCGGCGTCCAGGCCGGGATGGGCATCGTCGACGACGCCCGCTCGGGACTGCTCGACCGGTTGCGGTCCATGCCGGTCCGGCCCGGTGCGGTGCTGGTCGCCCGCAGCGTCGCCGGGCTGGCGCGGGGCGCGCTGCGCCTGGGGACGCTGCTGGTCCTGGCCTGCGCCCTGTTCGGCTACCGTCCGTCCGGCGGGGCGGTCGGCGTGCTGGCCGCCACGGGCCTCTCGCTGACGGTGGGCTGGGGCCTGGGATGGCTGTTCATCGCCCTGGCCTGCTGGATCGACCGGACCGAGGCGCTGCACGCCGTCACCGGCCTGGTGATGTTCCCGCTGATGTACGCGTCCAACGCCTTCGTCCCGGCCGGCGGCCTGCCCGGATGGCTGCGCTGGATCGCCCGGTTCAACCCCGTCAGCCACGGCATCGACTCCGCCCGCGCGCTGTGCCTGACCGGCACCGTCGGCGGCGGGGTCGCCGTCGCCGCCGGGGCCAGCCTCGTGGCCGCGGCCCTCGCCGCCGCG
>NZ_QURH01000666.1 GCF_003428695.1 Actinomadura logoneensis | reverse complement strand
CGTCCGGGCTGCGGCGCGGCGGCTGGACGCCCGCGACGCCCGGGGTGGCGCGCACGGCGTCCGCGACCGCGGCGGCGTCGCCGCCCCGGGCGACGATCACCAGCGGCGCCTCGACGCCCGGGCCGAAGCCGCGCGCCACGATCTCGTGCGCCGCGTACGCGCTGTGGCCGTGCGGCTGGGTGGACGAGTCGGGCAGGCTGAGCCGCATCGACAGCGCCGGGACGGCGAGCACGAGCAGCAGCCCGGCGGCGGCCAGGACGGACGGGACCGGGCGCCGCTGCACCAGGTCCGCCCAGCGCTCGGCGAGGGGCCGCTCGGTGCGGCGGCCGAGGCCGGGGACGCGCAACCGGTCGATGCCGCGGCCGGTGAAGCCGAGCAGCGCGGGCAGCAGGGTGACGGCGGTGACCATCGTCATCAGCACCGTGGTGGACGCGGCGACCGCGACCCCGGCGAGCAGCCTGTCCCCCATGACGAGCAGTCCGAGCATGGCGATGACGACGGTGGTCCCGGCGAACAGCACGGCGCGTCCGGCGGTGGTGAGGGCGGTGACGGTCGCGGTCTCGGGGTCCTCGCCGCCGTGCAGCGCCTCGCGGTAGCGGGTGACGATGAACAGCGCGTAGTCGATGCCGACGCCGAGGCCGATCAGCGCGGCGACGATCGGGCTGAACGAGGGCGCGGGCAGCAGGTGGCCGAGCAGGCCGATGAGCGCGAGCGCGGTGCCGATGCCGAACAGCGCGGTGATGATGGGCAGGCCCATGGCCAGCACGGAGCCGAACGCGACCAGCAGGATGCACATGGCGGCCAGCACGCCGATGCCCTCGGACGGCCCGCCGCCGGGCGTCTCGGCGGCGGCCACCGCGCTGCCGCCGACCGCGAGCCGCACCCCGTCCCTGTCGCCCCGGACGTCGGAGACCAGCTTGGTGACCTCCGCCGCCGGCATGTCGCCGGCCCGGACGTCGAGCTGCGCCGTGGCGAACGCGATCCGGCCGTCCGCCGAGATGCGGCCGGGCCCCTGGTAGGGCGAGGAGACGGCGGTGACGTGCGGGGTCCGCGCGAGCCGGTCGAGCGCGGGCTGCACGCGTGCCCGGACGGCCAGGTCGCGCACGTCCCGGTCCGCCTGGACGGCCAGCGTGATGCTGTCCCCGCCCGCCTTCGGGAAGTGCGCGTCGAGGATCTTCTGCGCGCGGCCCGAGTCCGAGCCGCCGCCCCCGAAGGAGTTGGACGCCTCGGCCGAGAGCGAGAAGCCGACCGCCATGATGGCGACCGCTCCGGCGATCCAGAGCAGGAGGGCGATCCGGCGCCGCCGGTAGCAGAGCCGGGCCAGGCGCGCGAGCGCGCCGTCCGGGGAGATGGTCTTCGTCGTCATGGCACGAGAGTCGCGTCCGGAAGGCGTCCGGCGCGTCCGGTGGCCGGAGACACCTTCCCGCCGCGCCTACTCCGGGCGGAGTACTCCCCCGGGAGTCCCCGGCGGCCCGGCGGGGTCCGCGGGGAGGACGGCCGCGACGCGGAACCCGCCGTCCGGCTCGGGGGCGGCGGTCAGGGTTCCACCGACCGGCTCGGCGCGTTCGCGCATCCCGGTGAGGCCGTGACCGCCCCCGGAGAGGCCTGCGTCCGGTCCCTGACGTCGTCGCGGGCGCGGGCCTCAGGGGCGGGTGAGAATGGCGGCGCTGCCGTAGCTTCCGCCGAAGCCGGTGCAGAGCGCGACCGACGCGTCCGCGACCTGGTTGACGCCGGTGCCGCGGAGCTGCCGGACGGCCTCGGCGACGTTGTTCAGGCCGTGCACGTACCCCTCGGAGAGCAGGCCGCCGTGCGGGTTCACCGGGCGGCGGCCGTTCCACGCGATCTCCCCGGCGGTGAGCAGGACGCCGAGGTCCGGCCGCGCGGCGAACCCGAAGTCCTCGAGCTGGCGCGGGACGAGCCAGGAGTAGGCGTCGTAGAGCAGCGCCACGTCGATCTGCTCGGGCTTCATCCCGGCCGCGCGGTACAGCGGTTCGGCCAGGTGGGACGAGAAGAGGCGCGTCACGTCGTCCGCCTTGTCCATCGCGGACGCGCCGGGGCCGCCGCCGCGCACGACCGTGTGCACGCGCGGGGCGTCGGGCGCGAGGTCGGCGCGGGTGAGGACGAGCGCGCACGCGCCGTCGGTCTCCTGGCAGCAGTCCACCCGGCGCAGCGGGGAGGCGACCATGGGGCTGTTCATGTAGTCGGCGCGGGCGAGGCGGTGGCGCTGGAGGGCGCGCGGGTTGCGCACCGCGTGCGCGCGGGACTGCGCGACGACCGCGTAGAGGTGCCGGTCGGTCAGGCCCGTGTCGTGCAGGTACCGCTGCCCGGCCAGGGCGAACTGGTGGACGGGACCGGCCATGCCGTAGGGATGGGTGAACTGCTCCTCCGCGCCCTCGCCGAGCTTGAGGCCGAGCGCGTTCATGCGTTTTCCGGAGCGCCCGTTCAGCGCCCGGTACACCAGGACGGTCCGGGCGAGCCCGGCGTCGATGAGCATCGCCGCGTCCGCAAGGATCGACGCGCTCTGCGTCCCGCCGCCGTAGATCTCGTTGTGCCAGCCGATCTCGGCGAGGCCCAGCTCCCGCGCCAGGTAGAGAACGGGTGCGGAGTCGTTCAGGTGGTAGCTGAGGATCGCGTCGGGGGTGGCGGCGGCGCCGCCGGTGGCCTCGGCGGCCTCCGCGAGCGCGGCGCGCGCGGCCTCGGCG
>NZ_QURH01000663.1 GCF_003428695.1 Actinomadura logoneensis | reverse complement strand
CGGCGGTGCGGGGCGTCCACCACGGGGCCCCGCACCGCCGCCCTCGCCGTTCACGGACGACGTTCGCTCTGCCGTCCAACGGCTTCCGGAGGTCTTTACGTCTCGGCCGCGGCGACGCTCGCGGTCACCTTCGGCGCGCTCTTGCGGGTCTCGACGCCGAACACCGCGACCGCCACGACCGCGAGGCCGAGCGGGACGACGCCGAGCAGCGCGGTGAGCCCGATGGACGGCGCCGCGATGCCCGCCACCAGGAAGATCGTCACCAGCACGCCGCCGAGTTTGCCGACCCCGGCCGACAGGCCCGAGCCGCGCGAGCGGATCCGCGTCGGGTAGATCTCGGAGCTGTAGGCGGCCAGGACGGACGCGATGACGCTCGTCCCGACGATCGGCCCCGCGAGCAGCACGTACAGCCAGTCGCGGTGCTTGGCCAGGTCGTCCCCGGCGAAGGTCAGCACCCCGAGCGCGACGGCGACCAGGGCGGTGAACAGCAGGATCGTCTTCTTCGCGCTCCACAGGCCGTAGAGGGCGGCGGCGAGGAACACCAGCGGCAGGCCCAGCAGCGCCGAGTCGCGCAGCGCCCGGTCGGCGGTGGCCTGGGGGAGTCCGAGCTTCTGCAGGTTGGACGGGATCCAGAGCTGGAAGCCGTAGGTGACCAGCCCGATGCCGAGCCCGAGCACGACGACCGCGACGGTGAGCCCGGCGAACGGCGGCCGGAACAGCCGTCCGAAACCGCCGTGCGCCCCCGCGTCGGCCTCGGCGTCCGGCTCCGCCTCCTGCTCGGTGACCTCCACCAGGGACGCACCGTAGCGGGCCATCACGGTCCGGGCCTCCTCCTCACGGCCGTGCGAGAGCAGGAACCGGGGCGACTCGGGGATCCAGTGGTTCAGCAGGATCAGCGTCACGCCGGTCGGCATGCCCACCAGCCACAGGATGCGCCACGAGTACGTCGGGACGAGCTCGGCCGACAGCCAGCTCGTCACCACGTAGGCGAGCGCGAGCGTGCCGCCGATGAGCACCATCACCCAGCCGCGGTGCCGTCCGGGGATCGTCTCGGCGAGCAGCGAGAACGTGATCGGCAGCATGCCCCCGGCGCCCGCGCCCATCAGGAAGCACATCGCCAGGTTCCAGCCGAAGGACGGCATCGCGCCGCACGTCGCCGTGGTCACGAACAGGACCCCGGCGAACAGGATGGCCGCGCGCCGCCCGATGCGGTCGCCCAGCCACCCCCACAGGAACGAGCCCACGGCGGTGCCGGTGAGCCCGAAGAACGGCAGCCACGCCACGGGCAGGTCGCCGTGCGGGTTGAGGGCCGACTTCAGCCCGTACTCCTTCGCCACGCCCGGCGCGGTGAACCCGAGCGAGATCGGCTTCATGGCGTCGATGGTGACGGCCGCCGTCAGCACGGCGATCAGCGCGATGTGCGCGGGCCGGAGCCCGGTGCCGTCCTCGGCGCGGACGCGCAGCTCGGCGGGCGGGGCCTTCTTCAGGAAGTCGCGCGGGACCAGGCCGTAGCCGACGGCCACCAGCCCCACCACGATGAGGACCATCCCGATCATCATCGGGGTGTCCATGGGCATGCCGGCCAGGTGGTAGTGCATGTCCTTGGCGTGCAGGTACATCGGCAGGTGCAGCAGCACCCCCGCGACGCAGGCGACGAAGCCGCCCCAGAAGAAGGGGGGGTGGGCATAGGCAGGGCCGCTCGTGGAGCGTGCTCGCATGGCGTGGGGTCGTCCTTCCGGACTCGGGGGGATGGCCAGATGCGGAATGCGTGGAAGTGCCGGGCGGCGCGCACCGGGGTGCGGCGCGTGCCGGGGGTTCGGTCAGGGACGAAGATCGGACGCGTGATCAGGGTTCCCGGTTCGACTCGAATCGGAACGTTCTGGACGCGCCGATGCGGGCGGCCGTCCCGGGGACGAGCTTCACCGGGGTGTGCGGCGGGATGCGCTCGAAGTCGGCCGCGCCCGGCGGCCTGACCGCCGTGCCGTTGACCGACCCCAGGTCGACCAGGCGCACCTGCCAGCCGTCCAGCGAGACCAGGGTGTGCCGCCGCGAGATCGAGCCGTCCTCGTCGGTCAGCCGCATCGGGATCGCGCGCCGCTCGGCCACCTCCGGCGCGCGCCGCGGCTCCCGGCCGATCAGCAGGTCGGCGGCCAGCGGGACGGTCTGGCCGTCGTCCACGAGCAGGATGCCGAGCGGCGGACGCGGCCCCTTGAAGGGGGCGAGCGTCGCCTGCATCATCGAGATCCCGCAGACCGCGCAGTAGCGCGCCCGGGGATCGTTGAAGTGGTGGTTCTTGCAGTTCACGCCGAGCACGTGCGGTGGCTCGGGCATCGACCGCCCCGGCGACGACGACCCCGGCGAGGACGAACCGGGCGAGGACGAACCGGGCGAGGACGAACCGGGCGAGGACGCTCCCGGCGACGACGACCTGGGCGACGAGGCCGACGGCTCGGCCGACCGGCTCGGGGACGAGCCGCCGGAGGATTCGGCGGCCGATGCCGGTGCGGGTGCCTTGTACTCGATGCGCGTCCGCGGCGACGAGTCCACCGCGGGCCGCGAGGGCTTCCCGCCCTGCCCGGCCGACGCGGACGGCGCGGGCTTCACGGTCGGCGTGGCCCCCGCGGGCTGCGCGGACCGCGCTGCCTTCGCGGATTGCGCTGACTGCGCTGACTGCGCGGGCGGGCCGCCCGCG
>NZ_QURH01000668.1 GCF_003428695.1 Actinomadura logoneensis | reverse complement strand
GGCGCGTCGCGGCGGGCGCGCGGGGACCCGTCCACCGCGTCGTGTCACAGACGCGGCGGACGGGCCGGGCGTGCGCCCGGCGCGCGCCCCGCGGAAGGTGCGGCGGTGGTGGGGTCAGGGCACCACGACGGTGCCGGTGGCGGTGACGACGGTGATCGGCTCGTCGAGGACCTCGGCGGCCGACTCCCCCTTGTCGGGCCGGCCCCGGCACACCACGCGCGCCGACAGGTCCAGGGTGCGGCTGCGGCGGCCGACGCGGGTGACCACGGCGGTGGCCTCCACGACGTCCCCGGCGCGCAGCGGCGCGCGGAACTGGACGTCGGAGTAGGAGGCGAACAGGCCCTCGTCGCCGTCGGTGCGGATGCACACCTCGGTCGCCACGTCGCCGAACAGGCCGAGGACGTAGGCGCCGTCCACCAGGTTCCCCGCGTAGTGGGCGTGGGAGTAGGGGACGTAGCGGCGGTGGGTGACGGTCAGGCCCTGCCGCGGGTCGGCCCCGGTGGCTCCGGTGGCCCCGGCGGCTCCGACTGTGGCTCCGACTGTGGGGGCGGGGGCGGGGGCGGTGGTCGGGTCGGTCACGGGGTCTCCTCGGTGCCGGACGCGGCGGGCAGCAGGGCGTGGACCAGGTAGGACGCGACCTCCGAGGGGGTGGTGCCCTTGCCGAAGATGCGGTCCACGCCCAGGTCGGACGGGGTGACGGTGTCGAAGCGGGGGCCGCCGACGACCAGCAGGGGCCGGCCGATCCCGGCGGCGACCGCCGTGGGGTACTCGGCGTGGAACGCGGCGGCCATCTGCTTGGTGTTGTGCAGGTGGGCGTTGCGCTGGGTGACGACCTGGGAGACCAGGACGGCGTCGGCGTCGGCCTGCTTGGCGCGGGCGACGAGTTCCTCCACGGTGACCTGGGCGCCCATGTTGACCACCTGGATCTCGCGGTAGTACTCCAGGCCCTTCTCCCCCGCGAAGCCCTTGACGTTGAGGATCGCGTCGATCCCGACGGTGTGGGCGTCGGTGCCGATGCAGGCGCCGACGACGACCAGGCGGCGGCCGAGGCCGGAGCGGATCGCCTGGTTGATCTCCGGCGCGGACAGCAGCGGGTACTCGCGGCCCTCGGGGACGGGGATCGAGGCGTAGTCGATGAGGTGGTTGGTGCGGCCGTAGACGATGAAGAAGGTGAAGTCGGGGCCCATCGGCTTGGCGTGCACGACGCTGGCCGGGTCCAGGCCCATCTTCCCGGCCAGCTGCAGCGCGGCGGCGTCGGCGCGGGGCCCGGCGGGGACGGGCAGGGTGAACGACATCTGGACCAGGCCGTCGCCGGTGGTGTCGCCGTAGGGGCGGATGACCTGCCGGGTGTCGGCGGGTTCGGCGGGCGCCTGGGTGTCGGTGCCGGTCGCCGGGCCGGTCGCCGAGCCGGCGGTGGGGTCGATGGTCATGCGGTCACCTCCTGCGGTGCGGACGCGGCGTGCGGGTCTCGCTGTCGAGGATCTCGATGGCGGGGTTGACGTACCCGTCGGCGCGCTCGACGACGCCGTCCAGGCCCTTGCCCGCGTCCGGGGGGCGGCGGGTGACGCCGAAGGTGCCCTCGGCGATCGCGGTGAGCAGGCCGTCCCGCTCGACCTTCTCCAGCAGCTCGACGGACTCGGCGAGGACGCGGCGGGCGCGTTCGGCGACGAACCCGCCCGGGCGGGGGACGAAGTCCTCGGCGAGGCCGCCGGCCGCGTCGCGGACGTAGCGGACGTTCTCCAGCGCCAGGTCGCGGTCCGACAGCCAGGGGGTGTGGATGCCCTCGGTCATCATCCCGATGAGGATGATCGACTGGCCGGTCATGACGCCGGCGAGGTTGAAGAACGCGTCCAGCAGGTACCCGGCGAAGATGTTGCCGGTCATGTGCTTGGTCGGCGGCATGTACTTCAGCGGCGCGTCGGGGAACAGCTCGCGGACGAGCTGGGCGTGCGCGAGCTCCAGCCGGAACGACTCGGGGATCCTCGGGTTGATCTCGAAGGCGTGGCCGAGGCCGAGCTGCGCGTCGGCGAGGCCCGCCTCGTGCCCGAACCGCTCGTTGAGCAGCTGCGACACGATGACGGTGTGCGCGGCGTCCACGGCGTCGGCGGTGGTGAGGTAGTTGTCCTCGCCGGTGTTGATGACGATGCCGGCGCGGGCGTGGATCTGCCGGGAGAACCGCTGGTCGATGAAGGTGCGGCGGGGGTTGATGTCGCGGAAGATGATGCCGTACATGCAGTCGTTCAGCATCATGTCGAGGCGTTCGAGGCCGGCGAGGGTGGCGATCTCGGGCATGCACAGCCCGGAGGCGTAGTTGGTGAGCCGCACGTACCGGCCGAGTTCGCGCGACACGTCGTCCAGGGCGGCGCGCATGAGCCGGAAGTTCTCCTGGGTGGCGTACGTGCCGGCGTAGCCCTCGCGGGTGGCGCCCTCGGGGACGAAGTCCAGCAGCGACTGCCCGGTGGAGCGGATGACGGCGACGACGTCGGCGCCCTCGCGGGCGGCGGCCTGTGCCTGCGGGATGTCCTCGTAGATGTCGCCGGTCGCGACGATGAGGTAGATCCACGGCTGGGGCGGGTCGCCGACCTCGGCGAGCATCCGGTCGCGTTCGGCGCGGCGGCGGTCGATGCGGGTCATGCCGGCGCGGGCGGCGCGCCGGGCGGCCTCGTGGGCGGTGCGGGCGTCGGCCCC
>NZ_QURH01000661.1 GCF_003428695.1 Actinomadura logoneensis | reverse complement strand
GCTGCTCGCGGGCGCCGCGGCCGGGCTGCGCGAGGCCGCCGCGCACCGCCACACCCCGCATCCGGACGGACCGGCGCACCCGTCCGGCGCGTCCGGTTCGCCGGTGACCCGCACGCCCGGGCACGGCGCGCGCGTCGAGCGGATGCTGGAGCCCATCCGGCGCGCCATGGGCGAGCCGGTCGTCGCGCAGTGGTTCGGCGAGGGCAGCGCGCTCGGCCCGGACGAGGCCATCGTCCTCGCCCTCGGCGACGAGGAGGCCGCCGCGAAGGACGAGGACGCCGAGCTCTGGAGCACACCGTCCGCAGCGTCCGCCGGGACGCCCGGCGCGCCCTCCGCCCCCGCCGCCTCCGGGACGCCCGGCACGGCGACCGGTGAGGACGCCCCCGGCGCCGGGACGCCGCGACCATCGCCCCGCACGCTCTCCATGGACGTCTCGGGCACGGAGCACCCGGCCGCCCCCGCCGGGACGCCGGCCGGGAGCGCCCGCGAGCTCGGGAGCGCCGCCACCACGACCGGACCGGTCGCCGCACCGTCCGCGCCGGTCACCCCGCCCAGCACGCTCACCGCGCGCGAACGCGAGATCGCGCAGCTCATCGCCCGCGGCCTCAGCAACAAGGGCATCGCCCGGGAACTGGTGATCAGCCCCGCCACCGCGGCGCGGCACGTCGCCAACATCCTCACCAAGCTCGGCTTCAACTCCCGCGCCCAGATCGCGGTCTGGGCCGTGGACCACCAGCTCGCCGACCAGCCGCAGCTCCGCTGAGCCGCGCCCCGCCGCGCCCGCCCGTGCCCTCGGCGAGCCCGCCCGCGCCGCCGCGTACACAGCCGCGGCTCCGCTGAGTTACATACGTACGTGCACAATCGTGTGCATGTGCGGCCGGGGACGCCGACCGTAGCGTCAGCCCCATGATCTGCATGCGTGTGGACGCGGCCGCCGGGCACCCGGCGGTCACGGTGTCCCGTGCGGTGTTCGGCGTGGCACCCGCGGCCGACCCGGTGACCGAGCTGCGCGGCGGCCGCCTCGCCGTCGTGGACGCGATGGGCGACCGGGTGATGACCCACCCCGAGCTGGCCGCGGCCGTCGGCTCCCTCGCGGCCGGGCTGGCCCGCGAGGGCATCGGCCCCGGCACGGTCGTCGCCCTCCACCTGCCCGACAGCCCCGAGTTCGTCGTCGCGCTGCACGCCGTCACGGCGGCGGGCGCGACGCCCATGCCGGTACGCCCCACCACCCCCGCCGCCGAACTCGCCGCCCTGCTCGCCGAGGCGGACGCCGGCGTCCTCATCACCTGGCCGGTCCTGCTGGACATCGCCCGCACGGCGGTCCGGGAACGGCCCGTCCGGCGGCTGTTCTGCTTCGGCGACGAACCCGGCGTCGAGTCCGTCACCGCCCTGCACACCGGCGCCGCCGCCCCGGACGTCCCGGTCGACCCCGCCCGCGACGCGGCGCTCATCGCCTGCACCCGCGGCGACGGCGTCCCGCCCCGCGCCGTCCGGCTCACCCACGCCGAGGTCGTCGCCGGGCTCACCCGCGTCGCCGACGCCGGGCTGGTCGGACCGTCCGACGTGGCCCTGTCGGCGCTGCCGCTCGCCGACCCCATCGCGCTGAACGGCCTGCTCAATCCCGGGCTGCGGCTCGGCGCGACCGTCGTCACCCTCGCCGGGGCGGGCCGCCACGAACTGCTCCGCGCGATCCAGGACCACCGCGTCACCGTCCTGCTCGCGCCGCCGCGGCTGGTCGAGGTGCTCGCCTACGACCGGTCCGTCCCGCGCTACAACCTGCGCTCGCTGCGCGCCGTCGTCAGCACCGGCGGACCGCTGTCCGCCGAGGCCGCGCGCGCCTGCGCCAACCGGCTCGGCTGCCCCGTCCGCCAGGCGTACGGGACGGCGGAGGCCGCCGGGATCACCCACCTCAACCCCCGCGGGGTGGAGGAGGGCACGCTCGACTCGGTCGGCCGCGGCCTGCTCGGCGTCGCCTGGCGGGTCGTCGACCCGGCCACGGGCACCGACCAGCCCGCCTACCAACCGGGCGAACTGTGCCTGCGGCTGCCGATGACCTCGGCGGCCGCGGTCCCGGTGCGCTGGCTCACCACCGGCGACCAGGCGTTCGCCGACGAGCACGGCCGCGTCTACATCCTCGGCCGGCTCGGCGCCGCCCGCCCCGAACCGCCCGCCGAACCCGACGCCGTCCTCGCCGCGCACCCCGCCGTGGCCGACGCCGTCATCGTGCCCGTCCCCGACCTGGAGGTCGGGCTCGCGCCGCACGCCTTCATCGTCGCGACGCGTCCGGTGTCGCGGGAGGAACTGCTCGCCTACGTCAACGGCCACGTGCCGTCCTACCGGAGGGTGGTCGCCCTGCACGTCGTCGACCTCATCCCGCGGTCCCCGTCCGGGCGGGTCCGCCGCCGGGCGTTGCTGCAGCGGGCGGGGCTGTCCTGATGAGCTACACACCCACCTACACAGTTCTGCGGATGTGGCCGCCCGGGCGGGGTCCGTACGTTCACCCCATGCCTGACGGAGAAGCTGGTCCCGGGACGCTGGCCGAGCCCACCGTGACCAGGGCGGTACTGACGTCCGCCCGCGACCACGCGGCCCGGCTCGGCGGGCGCGCGGCGCTGGTCGACCCCGGCCGGCGGATCGGGTTCGGCGCCTTCGCGGCGCTGGTCCCGGCCGCCGCCGCGGGGC
>NZ_QURH01000659.1 GCF_003428695.1 Actinomadura logoneensis | reverse complement strand
GGCCTGGGCGGCTCCGGAGCGGGCCGTCCGGGCCCCGCCGAGCCGAACTGAGCGGTCCTGACGACCGTCCGGCACCCGCGGACCCCGGCGGCTCTCGATCGCCCGGGCAGGCGCGCGCGCCGTTCGGTGTGCGCGTCCCGGCGGCTGGCCGGGCCAGAGCGTCCCGGTGGGCATCCGCCGGGACGCGGCGGCGGCAGGGCGGTGCGGTCAGACCAGCGTGTCGAGGATGGGGATCACCTTGTCGGCGCGGGTCATCGGGTTGACGAAGGCCAGCCGCAGGACGCTGCGGCCCTCGAACTTGGTCGGGACGCAGAGGATGACGCCCTCGACGGCGTTTCGGCGCGACCAGGCCGAGTACTGCTCCTCGGTCCAGCCGATCCGCTCGAACAGCAGGACCGACAGGGTCGGCTCCTGGAGCAGGCGCAGGTGCCCGGACTCGCGGATGTGGTCGGCGACGCGGCGGGCGGTGGCGAGGGTGGTCTCGACGGCCTCGGTGTACTTGGCGGTGCCGTGCGTGGCGAGGCCGAACCAGAAGGGCAGGCCGCGGGTGCGGCGGGTGAGCTGGACGGCGAGGTCGGCGGGGTTCCACTGCTCGCGGTCGATCTCGTCCAGGTACCCGGCGTGCTGGGTGTGGGCGGCGCGGGCGAGGCGCGGCTCGCGGTAGATCAGCGCGCAGCAGTCGTAGGTGGAGAACAGCCACTTGTGCGGGTCGACGATGAAGCTGTCGGCGTGCTCGATGCCGCGATACCGGTCCCGGACGGAGGGCGCGGCGAGCCCGGCCCCGCCGTACGCGCCGTCCACGTGCATCCAGGCGCCGAACTCGCGGCAGACGGCGGCGATCCCGTCGAGGTCGTCGATCAGGCCGCCGTTGGTCGTCCCGGCGGTCGCGACGACCGCGAACACCGTGCGGCCCGCGTCCCGCTCGGCCGCCAGGACGGTCCGCAGCGCGTCGCCGGTGAGCCGTCCGCGCTCGTCGGGGACCTCGACGACGTCGGCGTCCAGCAGCCGGACGGCGGACTTGATGGACGAGTGCGCCTCGGCGGTGCAGGCGAGCCGCCAGCCGCCCTCGGGGCGTCCGCCGAGCCGGTGGCGCGCGTTCTCGCGGGCGGTGGCGAGCGCGGACAGGTTGCCGACGGTGCCGCCGGACACGAACGTCCCGCCCGCGGTGGACGGCCAGCCGAGCAGCTCGACGAGCCAGCCGATGGCCTCGTTCTCGGCGTGGATCGCGCCGGCGCCGGTCTCCCAGAGGCCGCCGAACACGTTCGCGGCGCCCACCACGCAGTCGAAGGCCATGGACGTGCGGGACGGGGCGGCGGCGATGTAGGCCAGGTTCAGGGGGTCGTCCATCGAGCGGGTGGCGGGGAGCAGCACCTCCTCGAACACGCGCATCGCCTCGCGCGCGCCGATCCCGGAGGGGGTGACGGTCTTGCCGGCCGCGTCCCGCAGCTCCGACGCGGGCCGCGCGGTCGTCTTGGGGTCGCTCGACCGCACCACCCGCCGCCGCGCCCACTCCAGCAGCGCGTCCACCACGGCCGTCTCGTCGCCCCACGGCGAACCCAGCGCCTGGTCCATCCCGCCGCTCATGCCACCTCCATCGCTGACACAACTGCACCCAAAGGCCGCATACATGCTATGAGGTCGCATAACCATCGTTTGACCTCAAAAGAAAAGTACCGCGTCACGCCCCGCTCCGTAAGTGGCGAAGCGGTTGACCGGTTCCCCCGCCGGATCCACCCTGGGGCCACCACCGGTGAGGGGGCCGCCCGTGACCGAACCCGAACGCGTCGCGCTCCGCGTGCTCGCCGCCGCCTGCACCGCCCTGCCGCTCGGCGCGGCCGTCCTGGTCAGCCTCGCCGAGGCGGCGCGCGAGTGGGGCAGGCACGACTCGCACAGCACCGACTGGATCGCCATCGCGGTCGCGCTGGCCCCGATGCTCACCGGCAGCCTGCTGTGGACGCGCCGCGTCGCCCGGTCGGCGCCCCCCGCGCCGCCCACACCCGAGCAGGTCGAGCGCGCCCGGGAACGGCTCGCCGCCGCCGTGCTCGTGCAGTGGCGCACCGAGGCGGCCGTCCGGCGGCTGGACGACCCCGCGCCGCTCGCCGTCCGGTGGCGGCTGTCCGGCCCGATGGACCGGCCCGAGCACGCCCTGCCGCGTCCGGCGGGCCCGGGCGGCCCGTTCCACGGCGGGATCGTGGGCGACGGCGACCGGATCCCGGAACTCGCCGCCCGGTTCCGCGCGCTGCCGCGCCGCCGCCTGATGATCACCGGCGGCCCCGGCGCGGGCAAGACCACGCTGGCCGTCCTGCTCGTCCGGGAACTGCTGGAGGACCCCGAGCCCGGCGAGCCCGTACCGGTGCTGCTGCCGCTCACCGGCTGGGACCCGGCGGCCGAGCCGCTCGGCCCGTGGCTGGCCCGCCGGGTCGGGGAGCAGTGCCCGAGCCTGCTCGCCGCCGACGTCGGCCGGGACGCGCCGGCCGAGCTGGTCGGCCGCGGCCTGGTGCTGCCCGTCCTGGACGGCCTGGACGAGCAGCCGGAGGCGCTGCGGCCGGTGGTCCTGGCCGCGCTGAACTCCACCGGCTGGCCCGCGTCCCGGCCGCTCGTGCTGACCGGCCGGACCCGGGAGTACGCGGACGCCGTGGCCGCCCCGGGCGGCGACGTGCTCACCGGCGCG
>NZ_QURH01000657.1 GCF_003428695.1 Actinomadura logoneensis | reverse complement strand
GGGCGAGCGCGGACCGGCCGAGCGGCGCGCCGCGCTCGCCCGCCTGCTCGCCCACCACCTGGAGGCGCAGCGCGAGGCCCTCGCCCTGCTCGGCGAGAGCCGCGCCGGCGCGCCGCTCTCCGGTCCGCCCCGGTTCCCGTCGGCCAGCGCCGCGACGCAGTGGACGTCCGACCACCTCTCGGAGCTGATCGCGCTGGTCACCCGGTTCGCCGCCGATCCCGTCCTGCCGCTGGACGGCGTCGCCGAGCTGACCCTGGCGCTCGCCCAGCAGCTCGACGACGGCCCCCGCTGGACCGAGCTGGTCGGCGCGGCCCGCGCGCTGCTGGACGCGGCGCTCGCGGCGCGGAACCGGCGCGCCGAGATGGCCGCCTCGTTCGTCCTCGGCTACCACCTGATCCACTGCGCGAAGCGGCCCGGCGGCGCCGCGCTGGTCGCCCGCGCCGCCGAGCTCGGCCGCGAGCTGGGCGACGAGCCCGCGCTCGCCGAGGCGCTCAGCGTCCTCGCGCTGGACGCGTACTACCGGCGCGACCACGCGGCCAGCCTGCGGCGCTGCGAGGAGGTGCTCGCCCTGGACGTCCGGATGGGGAACGTCCGGGGGCAGGCGACGCGGCTGGCGAACATCGCGCAGCTGCACCTGGGCATGGGCGACCGGGCGTCCGCGCTCGCCGCCGGGTACCGGGGCCTCGCGCTGGCCCGCCGGGCCGACGCGCCGGTCGCGGTCGCCTACGCGCTCTACCTGGTCGGGCAGATCCTGGAGTCGCTGGACCGGCACGTGGACGCGCTCGCCGCCTATGACGAGGCGCTCGCGGTCTGCTGGACGCACTCGCTTCCGCTGCGCGAGGCGCAGGTGCTGATGCGGATGGCGGAGACGCGGCTCGCGCTCGGCCAGTTCCGGGACGCCGCCGACACCGCCGCGCAGTCCCTGGCGGTCGCGCGCGTCATCGGCGGGGAGTGGCAGCAGGCCCGCACCCGGGTCGTCCTCGGCCGGGCGTGGGCCGCGCTCGGCGACCCGGCCCGTGCGCGCCGCGAGTGGCGGACGGCCTTGGCCGCCTTCGACGACCTGGCCGCTCCCGAGGCCGACGACGTCCGGGCGCTGCTGGACGCCTGCGGCCCGCCCGCCCCGGCCGGCGCCCACCCGGGGACTCGCCAGGGAACTCGCGAGGGCACTCACCAGGGCAGCCCGCGGGCGTAGAGGCGGAGCAGGTCCGGGTACCGGAAGAGGTCGGGCGACGGCGAGGCGAGAAGGCCGGAAGCGGTCAGCGCCGCGAGTGCGGCCTCGGTCTCGGCGCGCGGCCGGTCCAGCACGGCGGCGGCCTCCTCGACCGAGAAGGACGCCGGACCGGAGCGCGCGAGGACCTGGCACGCGCGGCCCTGCTCGGCGCCCAGCCGGTCGCACTCGCGGGCGAAGACCGCCTCGGCGTCGAGCGTCCCGACCTTCAGCTCGGCGAGCCTGCGCCGCTCGTCCGCGAGGCGGCGGACCAGGGACCGGGCCGTCCAGCCCGGCCGGGACGCCAGCCGCGCGGCGGCGATCCGGACGGCCAGCGGGAGCCGTCCGCACAGGGCGACGGCCTCGGCGACGGCGTCCGGCTCGCGGGCGGCGCGGTCCGGCCCCGCGACGCGCGCGAACAGGGCCTCTGCCTCGCGCGCGGAGAACTCGGCCAGCTCGACCGCGTCCGGGACGCACGGCGGACGCCCCCCGCAGGTGACCAGGACCGAGCAGTCCCCGCCGGGCAGCAGGGCGTGCACCGCCCCCGGGTCCCGCGCGTTGTCCAGGACGATCAGCATCCGCCGTCCGCGCAGGGCGGAGCGCAGCAGGGCCGAGCGCTCCGCCCGCTCCGCGCGGTCCGGGACGCCTCCCGCCTCGGCGCCGAGCGTGCGCAGGAAATCGAGGAGCAGGGTGTCGGGGTCGTCGCGGCGCAGGTCCGCGTAGAGCTGGCCGTCCGGGTAGGCGTCCCGGACGAGATGGGCGACGTGCACCGCGAGCGCCGACTTCCCGACGCCGACCGGCCCGCCGACCACGGCGTGCGCGGGCCCCGCCGACAGGGCACGGACCAGGCGCGCGACCTGCTCGTCGCGGCCGGTGAAGTCGATGAGGTCGGTCGGGAGCTGCGCGGCGGCCGACCCCGCGGAACGCCGAGCCGACCCCGCGGAACGCCCGGCCGACCCCGCGGAACGCCCGGCCGACCCCGCGGGATGCCCGGTCGGCACAGCGGGATGCCCGGTCGGCGCGGCGGGACGCTCGGCCGACATCGCGGACGGCCCCGCCGACACCGTGGGACGCCCGGCCGCGATGGCGCGGCGCAGCTCGACCAGGCCGGGGCTCGGGTCGAGGCCGAGCTCGGCGTCCAGCAGCGACCGGGACCGCTCGAACACCTCGATCGCCTCGGCGCGCCGCCCGGAGCGGTGCAGCGCGAGCATCAGCAGCCGCTGGAACCCCTCACGCAGCGGATGCGCGGCGGCCAGCGCCGCGAGCTCCGGCACGGCGTCCTCGTGCCGGCCGAGCGCGAGGTCCAGCTCGAACCGGGTCTGGGACGCGACGAGCCGCCACTCGGCGAGCCGCGCGCGCTGGCCCCGCGCGAACGGGCCCGGCAGGCCGTCCAGCGGATCGCCCGCCCAGAGGGCCAGCGCGTCCGCCACCAGGCGCCGCGAGGCGGCGAGGGCG
>NZ_QURH01000658.1 GCF_003428695.1 Actinomadura logoneensis | reverse complement strand
CCGCGCGCTGGCCGGTCGGCGTCCCGATGCCGGTGCGGCCCGCGATGGAGCGGATCACCCTCGAGGTCATCATGCGGGTGGTGTTCGGCATCGAGGACGCGCGGCGGCTCGGCGCGCTGCGGGCGCTGCTGCCCCGGCTGATGCGGATCGCGGGCTCGGCGGCGCTGGTGCGCGTCCCGCCGAACGTCCGCGAGCGCGCGCTCGCCTCGCCGCTGCTGCTGCGCGCGGGCGCGCTGCCGACCACGCGGTACGTCCGCGTCCGGGACGAGGTGGACGCGATCCTGTACGTCGAGATCGCGCGCCGCCGCGCCGAGCCGGACACGGCGGGCGGATCGGCCGACGCAGACGGATCGGCCGACGCGGGTGGGCCGTCCGACGTGCTGTCGCAGTTGGTCGCCGCGCGGGACGAGGACGGCGCCGCGCTGACCGGCCGGGAGATCCGGGACGAGCTGATGACGCTGCTGGTGGCCGGGTACGAGACCACCGCGACCTCGCTGGCCTGGACGTTCGAGCGGCTCGTCCGGACACCGGGCGCGATGGCCGCGCTGGTCGCCGAGCTCGACGCCGGGACGCCGGCCGCCCGGGGCGGGACGTCCTACCTGGACGCGGTCGTGAAGGAGGGGATGCGGGCGCGTCCGGTCGTGCTCGGGGCGCCGAGGCTGCTGGACGACACGGCGAAGATCGGCGGCTACGAGATCCCGGCGGGCTGGTACCTGTCGGCGTCGATCCCGCTGGTGCTGACCGATCCGGAGGTGTTCCCCGAGCCGGAGCGCTTCCGTCCGGAGCGGTTCCTGCCCGGCGCCACGTCGCCGGAGGCGGTCGCGCGGGCGAACCGCTCGTGGCTTCCCTTCGGCGGCGGGCGCCGGTACTGCGCGGGCGCGCAGCTCGCACTCCTGGAGATGCGCGTCGTGCTCGCCGAAGTGCTACGGCGCGTGACGCTGACGGCGGCGCGTCCGGAGGCGGAGAAGCGGCGGCTGAAGAACGTCACTCTCGTGCCGGGCGAATCGGGCCTGGTCGTCGCGCGTCCGCGGGAGGACGGAGCGTCCGGGTGAACCCTGTCGGTACCGGACGGAGGAAGATGACGACTAAGGCACGGTCCACTTCAGACTGTTGACACCCGTGCCCTGAGGACGGTTGATAGCACTGTGGCGATCGGGGGGTGCAGGTCACTCGAGCCGACCGTCCACTCGGTAGAGTGGCCCCCGCGATCGACGCATTCGCGACAAGAGTAACAACACGGCGTATCGACCGCCTGTCTCTGGTGGGGTGTGGACATGGATGGTCGTACGGACCAGCAGCGCGCGGACCGTCCGCGCCCGGCCGGGCACAGTCCGGGCCGCCCGGCACCGGGACGCGGTCCGGACGAGCGCGGTCCGGACGAGCGCGCCTCGAACGCGCGCGGCGCGGGCGTGCGGGGTTCGAGTGCGCCGGTCTCCAGCGCGCGGGGTTCGAGTGCGGGGGGACCGAACGCGCGGCCCGCGAACGCGCCGTACCCCGCCCCGGGCGGCGTCCCGTCCGAGCGGTCCGGCACCCGCCCCGGGCAGCCGCCGCTGGTCGGACGGCACGACGTCCTGCAGGTCCTGGAGGAGAGCCTCGACGAGGCGGCGGCCGGGATGTTCCGGTTCGTCGCGCTCGCCGGCGAGCCCGGCGCGGGCAAGACGCGGCTGCTCGGCGAGCTGACGGCGGGCGCGGTCGCGCGCAAGCTCGCCGTGTCGTCCGGACGCGCCGCCGAGTTCGAGCAGGAGATGCCGTTCGGCGCGGTCGTGGACGCCCTCGACGACCACCTCGAGGAGCACCTGCCCGAGCTCGGCCCGGCGACCGTGAAGCTGCTGGTCCCCGTCTTCCCCGCGCTCGCCGCGGTCGTGCAGGGCACGATGCCGACGGTCACCGGCAACACCCCCGTCGCCCGCTACCAGCTGTACCGGGCGGTGCGGCGGCTGCTGGAGCAGCTCGCCGCCGAGGACGGCCTCGTGCTGATCCTGGACGACGTGCACTGGGCGGACGAGGCGACGATCGAACTGCTCGACTACCTCGTCCGGCACCCGCCGCGCGCCCGCGTGGTGATCGCGGTGGCGTTCCGCCCGGCGCAGGCGTCGGCGCGGCTGGCCTCGCTCGTCGAGGCGTCGCTGCAGGGCGGCTGCGGGCACCGCGTCCGGGTCCGCCCGCTGACCGAGGACGAGGTCGCGCAGCTGCTCGGCCCGGACGTCACCGCCGGCCGCTGCCGCGAGCTGTTCGAGGCCAGCGGCGGCAACCCCTTCTACCTGGAGGCGCTCGCCCGCAGCGACGAGCCGCTCGCCGAGGGCCCGCAGGAGGGCGACCTCCCGCCGGCCGTCCGGGCCGCGCTGCACATGGAGCTGAGCGGCCTGTCCCCCGACGCGCTGCGGGTCGCGCAGGGCGCGGCGGTCGCCGCCGACGAGTTCGCGCCCGCGCTGGCGGCCGTCGCCGCCGAGGTGTCCGACCCGGTCGCGCTGTCGGCGCTGGACGAGCTGGTCGCCCGCGACATCGTGCGGCCCGGCGCCGGGCGGTTCCGGTTCCGGCACCCGCTGGTCCGGCACGCCGCGTACGGGTCCGCGGCGGCGGGCTGGCGGCTCGCCGCGCACGCCCGCATCGCGGCCTACCTGGCCGACATCGGCGCGCCCGCCGCGGT
>NZ_QURH01000660.1 GCF_003428695.1 Actinomadura logoneensis | reverse complement strand
GGACGGCCCGGGCGCGCCGGTTGGCGGCGGCCCCGGTCGGCACCGGGTTTGTCAGCGGCAGCCTACGTGATACGTATGATGAAGGCTCGTAGTAATACGTATGACCCAACCTCTCGGAGTGTGATGCGCGGCTACGTGGAGTTCCTCCGCACCCCGCACGCGGCACGGCTGCTCGGCGGGACGCTGCTGGGGCGGCTCCCCAACGGGATGGCGATGCTCGCCGTCGTGCTGCACGTGCGCGCTTCCGGTGGCGGCTACCCGCTCGCCGGGACGCTCGGCGCGGTGCTCGGGCTCGCCACGGCCGCCGGGCAGCCCGTCCTCGGCCGCGCCATGGACCGGTTCGGCCAGGCCCCGGTGCTGCTGCCGGGCGCGCTCGCGTCCGCCGCCGGGTTCGCGCTGCTCGCGGCGTTCGGCGCCGACCCGCTCCCGGTGACCGTCCTCGCCGTGGTCGTCGCCGGGTTCGCGACGCCGCCGCTGGAGGCCGGGCTGCGCGCGCTCTGGCCGTCGGTGCTGGACGGCCCCGACAAGGTGCACGCCGCGTACGCCCTCGACGCCGCCGCGCAGGAGATCCTGTTCACCGTCGGCCCGCTGCTGGTCGTCGCCGCCGCGGCGGTCAACACCCCGGTCGCGCTGCTGCTCACCGGCGCCCTCGGCATCGCCGGGACGCTGGTGGTGGTCAGTTCCGGGCCGTCCCGCCGCTGGCGCGGCGAGCCCCGGGCGGGGGACTGGGCCGGGCCGCTCCGCTCCACCGGCCTGCGCGTCCTGCTCGCCTCGCTCAGCATGGCGGGCATCGCGCTCGGCGTCTACGCGGTCGCCGTCGTCGCCTACGCCGAACGGCTCGACTCCGAGACCGCGTCGGGAATCCTGCTCGCGTCGATGTCGGCGGGCGCGCTCGTCGGCGGACTCGTCTACGGCGCGCGGTCCTGGCCGGGGGAGCTGCACGTCCGGCTGCCGTGGCTGCTGCTCCTGCTCGCCGCCGGGTACGCGCCGCTCACCTGGGCGCCCGGCCTGCCGGTGATGACCGTCCTGGCGTTCGTCAGCGGAGTGTTCCTCGCGCCCACCCTGGCCTGCTCGTTCTCCCTCGTGGACCGGCTCGCCCCGGCGGGCACCGTCACCGAGGCGTTCGCCTGGATCGTCGCCGCGATCGGCGCGGGCAGCGCCCTCGGCTCGTTCGTCGCCGGATACGGCGAGCACCTCGCGGGCGTGCCCGGCGCGTTCGCCGGAGCGGGCCTCGGCGGCCTGCTCGCCCTGGTGGTCTGCCTCGCGGGCCACCGCACCCTGCGTCCGCCGCCCGTGCGCGCGGACGCCCCGATCAGCGGCGCGCCGGTCTCCTGACCCACCCCTCGAGACCGGTGCGCCGCCCCTCCCGCGGGTGGGTAGGATCGTCCCATGAACGGGCGGGGGGTATATCGGGGAGCGGCGCTGACGCTGCTTCTCGGCACCCTGCTCGCGGGCCTGTTCCTGATGCACGGGATGGCCGCGAGCCCGTCCCCGATCCACTTCGCCGACCCCGTCCCGGTGGCGGCCCCCGGCACGAGCCACCACCTGGCGGACGCGACGTCCGGCATGACGGTCGAGCGTCCGTCCGGCATGGCGGCCGATGACATGACGACGGTGCGGCACATGGCGGGCGGGGCGCCCGCCCGCGTCGTCTCCGCCGTCTGCTCCGGCCTGGGGCATGACATGGGCGGATGCCTCGGCGGGACGGTCTGCCTGGCGCTGCTCGTGTTCGGCGTCCTCGCCGCCGCCCTGGTCGGACGGTCCGTCGCCCTGCTGCCCGCGCGGCTCCCCTCCGCCGTCCGCTGGACGCGTCGCCGGGGACCGCCTCCGGCCCGTCCGCCCGATCTCCACCGGCTCTGCGTGCTCCGGCTGTAGAGGTCCCGCGACCTCGGTACGGCACGGAATCACCACCACAGAGCACGGAGAACGACAGATGAAGAAGCAGCGGATCCTGGCCGTCGGCATGGCGGTCCTCCTCGGCCTCGGCACCGCCGCCTGCGGCGGGGACGACAAGAAGGACGACAAGATGTCCGGGCACGGCGGCATGTCCATGCCGAGCTCGACCGGAACGGCGTCGTCCCAGGCCGGGCACAACGGTCAGGACGTGATGTTCGCGCAGATGATGATCCCGCACCACCGGCAGGCCGTGGACATGGCCAAGACGGTCCTCGCCAAGGGCAGCGACCCGAAGGTGAAGAACCTCGCGGGCCGGATCGAGAAGGCGCAGGCCCCGGAGATCGAGAAGATGTCCGGCTGGCTGAAGGCGTGGGGGCAGCCCGTCCCGGGCGCGGGTGACGACTCCATGGCGAACATGGGCCACGGCATGGACGGCATGATGAGCGACAAGCAGATGGCCGACTACAACAAGGCGTCCGGCAAGGACCTCGACCGGATGTTCCTCACCATGATGATCGAGCACCACAAGGGCGCGGTCACCATGGCGCAGCAGGAGCAGAAGACCGGTTCGGCGGCCGAGGCCAAGGCCCTGGCGGCGGACATCATCAAGGCGCAGCAGGCGGAGATCACCGAGATGAACGGCCTGCTGAAGTCCTGACCGCCCGTCCGGACCCCGGCCGCCACGCCGGCCGCCAGAGCGGCGGCCGGCCCCCGGCGGACGGAGCCGGCCGCGTCGGCTGGAT
>NZ_QURH01000662.1 GCF_003428695.1 Actinomadura logoneensis | reverse complement strand
TGCTGGTGTTCGCCGACGACGCGGCGGACGCGGCGCAGGTCCGGCCGCTGCTGCCGGGCGAGCCGGGCAGCGCGCTGCTGGTCACCGGCCGTC
Organism: Actinomadura logoneensis; assembly: GCF_003428695.1. GTDB lineage: Bacteria > Actinomycetota > Actinomycetes > Streptosporangiales > Streptosporangiaceae > Spirillospora > Spirillospora logoneensis. The sequence continues at coordinate 2,544 of NZ_QURH01000662.1, read as the reverse complement.
CGCGGCACCTCGGGCTGGACGGCGCGCACGTCGTGGACGTCCGGCCGCTGCCGCCCGGCGAGGGCGTGGAACTGCTCGCCGGGATCGTCGGCCGGGACCGGGTGGCGCGGGAGCGGACGGCCGCCGAGGCGATCGCCGCGGCCTGCGACGGGTTCCCGCTCGCGCTGCGGATCGCCGGGGCGCGGCTGGCGGCCCGTCCCGCCTGGCCGCTGTCGCATCTGGCCGAACTGCTCGACGGCCCCGGCCGCCTCGACCAGATGGTCGCGGGGGACACCGCCGTCCGCGCGCACATCGAGCACGCGTACGCGGGGCTCGACGAGCGGACCCGGCGGGCGTTCCGGATCCTGTCCCTGGCGGGGCCGCACCCGTTCGCGCCGTGGGTCGCCGGGGCGCTGCTCGACACGCCCGACGCGAGCGCGGTGCTGGCGGAGCTGGTGGACGGCTGCCTGCTCATCGCGAGCGGCGTGGACCGGTTCGGGCAGCCGCGGCACCGGATGCACGACCTGCTGCGCGAGTTCGCCGCCGAGCGGCTGCGCGGCGACCCCGACACCGAGCCGGCGCTGGAGCGGCTGATCGTCGCGTGGCTGGAGCTGGTGGACGCCGCCGACGAGCGCGCCCCGCGCGACCCGTACTTCCCCGCCCCGGCCCGGTTCCGGCGCTGCGCGGTCGTCGATCCGGACCTGGTGGGACGGCTCGTCGCCGCCGACCCGGCCGCGTGGATCGACAGCGAGATGGCCAACCTGCGGACGATCGTGGAGGTCGCCTGCGTCGCCGGTCGCCACCGGCTCGCGACCGGGATCGTGATGCGGCTGGCCGCCCACTCCCACCTGCACCGCAAGCACTTCGAGGTGGAGTACCTGTGGCGGCTCGTCGCGCGCGCCGCGACCGACGCCGGGGACGCCGAGACGGCCGCCTACGCGCGGTTCCGGTGCGCGGCCGTCCTGGCGGGCGACCGGGGCCGTCCGGCCGAGGCGGTCCCGATGGTGGACGAGGCGGCGGAGGTGTTCGAGCGGACCGGCGACCACCGGGACCTGTCGCGCGTGCTCAGCCTGCGCGCGTTCTGCCGGCAGGCCCTCGACCGGCCCGAGGACGCCGTCCGGGACGCCGAGCGCGGCCTGGAGCTGGCCGAGCTGACCGGCGAGCGGCACGCCCAGCTGAGCTCGCTGCGCGTCCTCGGCCTCGCCCTCGGCAAGCTCGGCGACCACGAGCGCGCCGTGGCCTCGGCCGAGCGCGCCCTCGCGATCGGACGCGAACTCGGCGAGCCCGCCTACCAGGGGATCGTGCTGGACAGCCTCGTCCGCATCTACGCCGCCGCCGGACGCCACGACCCGATCCCGGCCCTGTGCGCCGAGGGCGTCGCCCTGAACAGGAGCATCGGCAACGTCCTGGGCGTGGCCTACTTCCAGGAGCAGTGGGGCTACGCGCACCAGGAGCTGGGCGAGCACGAGCAGGCGGTCGCGCGGCTCCGGCTGGCCCTCGACCTGTTCGCGTCCCAGCGGGAGACCGACCCGGTGCCCGCCTGCCGTGAACGCCTGGAGCTGAGCCTCCGCGCCCTCCGCGAACCGGAGGGCGCCCGCGCCTGACGCCCCGGGCGCGCCGCCCGGAGGCGGCTTCAGAAGAGGGTGGGCGGCTCGGCCGGGACGGGTTCGGGCAGCGGCTCGACCTCCGGGACGACCGCCCGGACCTCGTCGTGGAAGCGGCGGGCCAGCGTCAGGGCGTCGGCGTTGTCGGGCGTGTGGACGAACACGGTCGGGGAGCGGCCCTCCCGCAGCCACGCCGCCGTGACGTCCACCCAGTGCCGCCAGCCCTCGACCGTGCGGTCCACGTCGTCGCGGCCCAGGTAGCGGACGATCGGGCGGTCGGTCAGCGCCCGCGAGCGGCGCGGCAGCCGCGGCTTCCTCAGCCACGCGTCCCGTTCGGCGTCGCTGGTCGGCGGGGCCACGAACATCGTGACGGTGTCGAACGGCACCCACTCGGCGTCCGCCGCCGCGAGGACGCGTTCGAGCATGCGCCCGGCGCGGTCGTCCTCGAAGAACGCCCGGTGCCTGACCTCGACGGCCGGCCGGTGCGAGCGGGGCAGGCGGCGCAGGAAGGCCGCCAGCGCGCCCAGGTCGCCGGGACCGAACGAGGCGGGGAGCTGCACCCACAGCGCGTGCGCGCGGGGCCCGAGCGGTTCCATGGCCGCCAGGAACGCGCGCATCTCCTCGTCGCCGCCCGTGAGCCGGTGCTCGTGGGTGACCGCCTTCGGCAGCTTCGGCAGGAACCGGAAGTCGGGGGAGGTCTGCTCGGCCCAGGACGCCACGGTCTCCACGGACGGCGTGGCGTAGAACGTCGTGTTCCCCTCGACGGCGTCGCACCAGGACGCGTAGGCGCGCAGCCGCTCGCCGGGCGGCAGGGGGTGCGGGATCAGCCGTCCTCTCCAGGAGGCAAGGGTCCACATCGCGCATCCCACATGAAGCCGCATGGCCACGACCGTATCGCCGGCGCCGCCGCGCCGCGTCGGCCGCCCGCCCGGGCGGGGACGTCAGCCGCCCGCCCGGGCGG
>NZ_QURH01000653.1 GCF_003428695.1 Actinomadura logoneensis | reverse complement strand
GGTCGGCGCTGGCCGGGGCGCGGGCCGAGTGGCTGGCGGTCGCCGTGGCGGACCGTCCGGCCGGGGCGGCGTCGGCGCGGGTCCGGCAGGCCGTCGTGATCGACGAGGACGTCGCCCGCCGCGCCGCCGCGTCCCTGCTGCACACGGCCGAGGAGGTGGTCTGGCGGGACGGCGACGTCGTCGCGCGCCGGGTCGAGCGGCTGGGCGCGATCGAGCTGGCGGCGCGTCCGCTCCGCGACCCCGATCCGAAGCTCGTGCGCGCCGCGCTGCTGGACGGCCTGCGCGCGCAGGGCCCGGCGCTGCTCCGCTGGACGGACGCGGCGACGGCGCTGCGCGAACGGCTCGCCTTCCTCCACCGCGAACTGGGCGAACCGTGGCCCGCCGTGGACGACGCCGCGCTGGCCGAGCACGCCGGGACGTGGATCGACGCGTCCCGGGCCCGCCGCCGCGCCGACCTGGCGAGGATCGACGTGGCCTCGGCGCTGCGCGGCCTGCTCCCCTGGGAGTGCGCCGCGCGGCTGGACGAGTTCGCCCCCGAGCGCGTCGAGGTGCCGTCCGGGTCACGCGTGCGCGTGGACTACTCGGGTGAGCGTCCGGTGCTCGCGGTCAAGCTGCAGGAGCTGTTCGGCTGGGACGCCGCGCCCCGCGTCGCGGACGGCCGCGTCCCGCTGGTGGTGCACCTGCTGTCACCCGCCGGACGCCCCGCCGCCGTCACGTCCGACCTGGCCTCGTTCTGGCGGGAGGGGTACCGGGCCGTCCGGGCGGAACTGCGGGGCCGCTACCCGCGCCACCCCTGGCCGGACGACCCCACGCAGGCGCCCGCGACCCGCCGCGCCAACCCCCGGCGCTAGCCCGGCCGTCCGCCGCTGGTCCGGCCGTCCGCCGCTCGTCCGCCTGCTCGCCGCTGGTCCGACTGCCCGGCGGTGCGGTGCTCATCGGCTGTCGGAGCCTGGTCGGCGCGGGCGCTGATCAGGGCCTCGATTCCGTCGAGGACGCGGGCCAGGCCGAACTCGAAGGCGTGCTCCGGGCCGACGGCCGAGCCGTACTCTTCGGCGGACGCGCTGCCCACCCGGGAGCCGAGGGGGTAGCGCGAGCCGTCGACCCGCTCCGCGAGGAACGGCGCGGTCGCCTCCCACCACTGCCGGTCGGTGAGGCCGGTGCGCCGCTCGGCCTGCGCGCGGTTCACCGACGTCCGGGCGGTGCTCTCGGCCAGCCCGTTGACCAGCGCGACGGCGGAGTCCATCTCCACGTCGGTGAGTCCGATGCCCTCGACGGCGCGCAGCTCGGTCTCGTACTTGTCGAGCAGGTTCGGGCCGAGCGGCGGACGGGCCGTCGCCACCTGCAGCAGCCACGGATGGGCGTGGTAGAGCCGCCAGTTCTCCCGCGCGACGTGCGCCAGCCGCGCGCGCCATCCGGCCGCCTCGTCGCCGGGCGGGGTGATCTCCCCGACCGCGCGGTCGAGCATGGCGTCCAGCAGTTCGGCCTTGCCCGGGACGTAGGTGTAGATCGACATGGGCGAGACGCCGAGGTCGTCGGCGATCCGGCGGATCGACACCGCCTCCAGGCCGTCCGCGTCGGCGATCTCGACCGCGCGGCCGACGATCCGCTCGGGCGTCAGCTTCGGGCGCGGGCCCCGGCGCGGCCGGTCCCGCGCGCCCCAGAGCAGCTCCAGGCTGCGGCGCGGGTCGCCGGCGCCGGTGTACTCGGTCGTCACGTCCCCATCCTCGCAGAGGCCGGCGGGTCCGGAGAAAAACTTTGTACGGCGTACGGGAAAGTGTGCCATGCTGTACTTCGTACGCTGTACAGAGTTGGAGGCCCCCATGGGAACCGCCGTCCTCGCCCGATCACTGAGCAAGCGCTACGGCGACACCGCCGCGCTGGACGGGCTGTACCTCGCCGTCCGCGCCGGGACGGTGCACGGGCTGCTCGGTCCGAACGGCGCGGGGAAATCGACCACCGTCCGGATCCTCGCCACCCTCACCCGGCCGGACGGGGGCAGCGCGCGGGTCGCCGGGCACGACGTCGCGCGGGAGCCCGCCCGCGTCCGCGCCCGGATCGGGCTGGTCGGCCAGCACACCGCCGTGGACGAGGTGCTCACCGGCCGCCGCAACCTGGTGATGTTCGGGCGGCTCGCCCACCTGTCCCGCCGCGCCGCCCGGGCCCGGGCCGACGAGCTGCTGGAGTCCTTCGGCCTCGCGGACGCCGGGGACCGCCCGGCCGGGACCTACTCCGGCGGGATGCGCCGCCGCCTCGACCTGGCCGCCGGGATGCTGCTCGCCCCCGACGTGCTGTTCCTGGACGAGCCGACCACCGGGCTCGACCCGCGCGCCCGCGCCGAGGTCTGGCGGGCCGTCCGCGGCCTGGCGGGCGGCGGCACGACCGTGCTGCTCACCACGCAGTACCTGGAGGAGGCCGACCGGCTCGCCGACGAGGTGTCGGTGATCGACCGCGGCCGGGTGATCGCGTCCGGCACGCCGGAGGGCCTGAAGTCCGAGTTGGGCGGCGACCGCATGGACGTGGTGGTCGCCGATCCCGGCGACCTGCCGGCCGCGGCCGCCGCCGTCGAGCGCGTCACCGGCGCCCGGCCCGAGGCGGACCCGGCGGAGCTGCGGCTGTCCGCGCCGGTC
>NZ_QURH01000656.1 GCF_003428695.1 Actinomadura logoneensis | reverse complement strand
GCCGGCCGGCGCGCCGGGCGCGGGCCGCCGCCCGCCGACCCGCGCGGTCTGCACCAGGCGCGGCTCGTCCACGCCGGACCGGACGTAGCAGCGGCCGGGCGTGGACTTGCCGATCTGCGCCGCCTCGGGCGCGTCGATCACGTCGGTGGACTCGTCCGGGTCGGTGACGCGCAGCGCGATCCGCAGGTTGGTGTTGGCGCGGATGTCGGCCGTCACCACCCCGGCCGGGCGCTGCGTCGCGAGGATCAGGTGGACGCCGAGGGACCGTCCGCGCCGTCCGATGTCCACCAGCCCGGCGACGAACTCGGGCAGCTCCGCCACCATCGCCGCGAACTCGTCGATCACCAGGACGAGCCGCGGCAGCCCGGCGCCGCCGTCCGCCTGGTAGTCGTCGATGTCCTTGGCGCCCGCGCCGAGCAGGATCTCCTCGCGCCGCCGCAGCTCCGCCGACAGCGACTCCAGGGCGCGCTCGGTGGCGTGGCCGTCCAGGTCGGTGACCATGCCGACGGTGTGCGGGAGGCGCGCGCAGTCGGCGAACGCCGCGCCGCCCTTGTAGTCGATCAGCACGAACGTCATCTCGTCCGGACGGTTGGCGACCGCGAGCGAGGCGATGAGCGACTGGAGCAGCTCGGACTTGCCCGCGCCGGTCGTCCCGGCGACGAGCCCGTGCGGGCCGTCGTAGCGCAGGTCCACGGAGAACGGGCCGTCCGCGCCGATCCCGATGGGGACGCGGGTGGCGCGCCCGCCGGTCCGCTGCCAGGAGCGGAGCACCGCGTCGGCGTCCGGCTCGGGCATCGCCAGCAGGTCGAGCAGGCGGGCGCTGCCGGGGACGGCGTCCTCGGAGTCCTGCCGCGACACGTCCCGGACGGGCGCGAGCGCGCGTCCGACCCGGTCGGCCCACGCCACCGGCACCCGGTCGGCGAGCACGGGGCCGATCGCGTCCAGGCCGTGCCCGCGCAGCCGGACGGCCGGGCCGTCCTCCTCGAACGCCGCGACGACGGCGCACTCCTCGGGGAGCAGCCGCTCCTCATCGTCCACGCAGATCGCGTGGATGCCGTACTCGGCGCCGCGCGCGAGCAGCATCGGCATGCCCGGCTGGCGGCGCAGCGCCCGCGCGCCGTCCAGCACCAGCAGGATGTTGTAGGGGACCGCCTCGGGCGGCCTGCCCTGCCCGAAGAAGCTCTGCGCGGCCTGCGCGGCGCGGCGGCGCTCGCTCACCCGGATGGCCAGTTCGGTAATACGGTGCGCGAGCGATTCCGGATCCGATCCGACGAGGGCCGTGCACTCCTCGCCCTCGCGCGGACGCGTGTGCGGGAGCCACCGCACCCAGTTCCACTCCCCGCCCGCCTCGGCGTCCGCCGTGAGGACGACGATCGCCAGGTCGCGGGGGCTGTGCAGGGCCGCGGCCTGCGCGACCAGCCAGCGCGCGAGCCCGCGCGACGCCGCGCGCGGGCCGGTGATGCCGAGCACCCCGACGTCCGGCAGCGGCAGCGCGACCGGGACGAGCCGGGACATCGGCACCTCGGGCACCACCTCGTCCGCCGCCGCCGCGTGGCCCGCACCCCGCCCGCCGCGTGCCGTGCCCGTGCCGCGTGCCGAACCCGTGCCGCGTCCGCCGCGCTTGGACGGACGACCGCCGTCGGCACGGGGGGTGGCGCTGGTGGCGAGGCCGCCGCTGAGGCTCGACGACGGACGGCCCGGATGCGGGCCGTCGCTGCGGATCTCGATGAGCGCGGGCAGGTCGGCGAGGCCGAGCCGCAGGTGCAGCGCGTCGGGGTCGGCCATCCGCCGCTCCCAGAGGCGGCGGCGCGGACCCGTCGCGGTCAGCAGGATCTCGGCCGGGTCGGGGTCGGCCTCGCGCCGCTCGCGCTCGTCCTCGCGGCGCAGCTCGGCCAGCCGCGCGCCGAACTCCGCGGTCCGCGCCTCGTACTCGCGCAGCGCCTTCTTGTACGACTTGCGCCCGTACAGCCGGTCGCCGATCCACTCGCCGACCGTCATCACCGGCCACGCGAGCGCGAACAGCGCCCACCACCACTGGCCCATCCCGAACGCCATGGCCAGGCCGAACGCGGAGAACAGCAGCGCGCCGAACAGCCGCAGCCGCTCCTTCGGATCGCGCTCGGGACGCTTCGGGACGTCGATGCCCCGCTTGCGCACGGCGGGCCGGAGCCGCGGCGGGCGGTTGAACGCCAGCCCGCCCTCGGGCAGCGGTTCGAGGTGCGTGTCGGGCTCCGCGCTGCGGGTCAGCATCAGCACGCTCGACCCGACGGCGAGCACGCTCCCCACCGGCCAGGGCCGCTTCCCGTCCAGCACGGCGCCGTCCAGGACGGCGTGGCCGAGCGTGCGCGCGGACGGCTCGACCTCCGCGCCGTCCCGTCCGACGGTGACCCGCAGTGACACTTCCGGGACGGACGGATCGTCAAGTGTGAGGTCGGCGCGCTCCCCGGACCCGACGGTGACCGTGCCGAACCCGACCCGGTGCACCGGGCCCGCCGCCGGCCCGCCGACCACCCGCACCTCGACCAGCCCGGACGGCTCGGCCAGGTCCGTCGCCGCGGCCGTGCGCCGCTCGAACCCGACGACGGCCCCGTCGCGCAGCTCCCGCGCCGCCGGGGCCCGCGGGTCG
>NZ_QURH01000650.1 GCF_003428695.1 Actinomadura logoneensis | reverse complement strand
GGACCGCGCCGCCCGCCGCGTCGAAGGCGAGCCGCGCGGGCGGCCGGCCGCCGGTGGACGGGCCGTCGGCGTGCTCGACGAGCAGCCCGTGCGCGATCAGCTCGGTCACCCGGGCGGCGACCGCCGGACGCGACAGGCCGGTGGCGCGGGCCAGCTCGGCGCGCGTGGCGACGCCGTCCTCGCGGACGAGGCGCAGCACGTCGCCGCAGGTCGCGGGGCGTCGCGCGGGCGAGAAGACGGGCCGGTGGGGCATCGGATCATCCAAGCACGTGGACGGGGTCGGGGCGACCGGATCGATCTGGCGGAGCGGGCACGTCCCCCTGTCCCGGACGGACGGGCGAACGGGCGCACGCGGTGCGGGCCGGCGGGGCAGGGCCTGCGGTGAGGGACTGCGGTGGGGGACTGCGGCACGGGGGCCGGCGCGAGGGCGGGGGCGTTCGTAGGTGGTCTGAGGGGCCGCCTATGGATGCTGAGTTGGCGCTAGCTGGGAAACTTCTGTAAAGATTACTGCGTAAGTCTGATGACTTGCATGACCTATCCCCGCTAAGTTGCGTGTGTCGATGTCCCCTCCTCTCGGCTTGGAGTCTCCGATGAGCACAGGGCCCCTCCCCGTGCACCCCGTCGTCGCACGGGTCACCGAGCGCATCGCCGCACGCAGCGCCGACCGCCGGGCGGCCTACCTGGCCCGCATCGCCGACGCCCGCACGCAGGGCCCCGCCCGCGGCGGCCTCGGCTGCGCCAACCTCGCGCACGGCTTCGCCGCCTGCTCGCCCGAGGTGAAACTCCAGCTCCGCGGGGACGTGGCGCCCAACATCGCGATCGTCTCGTCCTACAACGAGATGCTGTCCGCGCACGCGCCGCTCAAGGACTACCCGGACGTGCTCAAGGCCGGCGTCGCCGAGGCGGGCGGCACCGCGCAGTTCGCCGGGGGCGTGCCCGCCATGTGCGACGGCATCACCCAGGGCCGCGCCGGGATGGAGCTGTCGCTGTTCAGCCGGGACGTCATCGCGATGGCCACGGCGGTCGCGCTGTCCCACGACATGTTCGACGGCGCGCTGCTGCTCGGCGTCTGCGACAAGATCGTCCCCGGCCTGGTGATCGGCGCGCTCGCCTTCGGGCACCTGCCCGCGATCCTCGTCCCGGCGGGGCCGATGGCGTCCGGGCTGCCGAACGCGCAGAAGGCCGCGATCCGCAAGCGGTTCGCCACCGGCGAGATCGGCCGGGACGAACTGCTCGCCGCCGAGGCCAGCTCGTACCACTCGTCCGGCACCTGCACGTTCTACGGCACCGCGAACTCCAACCAGCTCCTCATGGAGGTCATGGGCCTGCACCTTCCGGGTGCCAGCTTCGTCCCGCCGCACACCGAGCTGCGCGACCGGCTGACCCGCGAGGCCGGCCGCCGCGTCGTCGAGCTGACCGACCCGCGCGGCGACAGCTACACGCCGATCGGCGAGCTGCTGGACGAGCGCGCGTTCGTCAACGGCGTCGTCGCGCTGCTCGCGACCGGCGGCTCCACCAACCACACGCTGCACCTGCCCGCGATGGCCGCCGCCGCCGGGATCGAGCTGACCTGGGACGACTTCGACGAGCTGTCCCGCGTCACGCCGCTGCTGACCCGGCTCTACCCCAACGGCACCGCCGACGTGAACCACTTCCACGCCGCGGGCGGCACCGGCTTCCTCATCCGCGAGCTGGTCGGCGCGGGCCTCGTGCACGCCGACGCCCGGACGGTCGGCGGCGCGTCCCTGGCCGAGTACGCCGTCGTCCCCACCCTGGACGACGGCGAGCTGACCTGGACGGACGCGCCCCGGACGTCCGGCGACACCGACGTCCTGCGGCCCGCCGCCGAGCCGTTCGACGAGCACGGCGGCCTGCACACGGTGGACGGCAACCTCGGCCGCGCCGTCGTGAAGGTGTCGGCCGTCGCGCCCGAGCGCCGCACGGTCGAGGCCCCGGCGCGGGTCTTCGGCTCGCAGGCCGAGCTCCAGGCGGCGTTCTCCGCCGGGGAGCTCGACGGCCGGGACCTGGTCGCGGTCGTCCGGTTCCAGGGGCCCGCCGCGAACGGGATGCCCGAGCTGCACAAGCTCACCCCGCCGCTGAGCGTCCTGCAGGACCGGGGCCACCGTGTGGCGCTCGTCACCGACGGCCGGATGTCGGGCGCCTCCGGGACCGTCCCCGCCGCGATCCACGTGTCCCCCGAGGCCGCCGCCGGCGGTCCGCTCGCGCGCGTCCGCGACGGGGACGTGGTACGGCTGGACGCGGACAAGGGGCTCCTGGAGGTGCTGGTGCCGGACGCGGAGTTCGCCGCGCGCGAGCCCGCCGCACCGCCGTCCGACCCGGTGCACGGGACGGGCCGGGAGCTGTTCGGGGCGTTCCGGCGGGCCGTCGGGCCCGCCGAGCGCGGCGCGGGCGTGTTCGGCTGAGCCGCCCGCAGGCAAGGAGGAAGAGGACATGACGACGCCGTGGCTGGTCGCCGACGTGGGCGGCACCAACGCGCGCTTCGCGCTGGTGGACGGCCCCGGGGCGCCGCCCGGACGGGTGGCGGCGCTGCCCACCCGGGACCACCGGGGCCTGGCCGAGGCCGCGGCCGCCTACCTGGCCGAGCACGGCGGGGG
>NZ_QURH01000654.1 GCF_003428695.1 Actinomadura logoneensis | reverse complement strand
CCGGGCGGCGGACCGGCGGCGAGTCCGCCGAACCGGCCGTCCGGGCCGCGCGGGGCGACGGGCGGCGGAGGCTCGTCGCGGCGGCGCATCAGCGTGAGCGTCGATCCGGCGCAGAGCATCCCGAGGCCGAGGAGCAGCGCGAGGACGGGACCGTAGATCCGCGTCCAGGCGATCTGCGTGGCCGACTCGTTCGACAGGGCCGCCAGGTGCCGCTGGTCCTCGGGGACGGTCACCAGGTCGGCGTCCGCGACGACGAGGCGGCCCGTGCCGTCCCGGTTGCGGAGCGACTGGGTGATGCGCTGCTCCTGCTTCACCGGGATGCCGGTCCGCGGGTCGACCCACTGGGTGTTGACGGCCTCGAAGTAGCGGTCCACGCGCTGCGGGTAGGAGTCCTTGCCGAGGCCGAGCATGTCGCCGGGCATCTTCACACCCATCGTCTCGACCTTGACCAGCGGGACCTCCTGGACGAACCGGTAGGTCCGCAGCCCGGCGACCTCCTCCTCACCGCTGTACCTCATCGGCAGCGTGCGGCGGGTGGTGGTGTCGTAGAACGGGTAGTCGCGCCGGTGCACGTTCGCGATCGGGAACAGCAGCCCGTAGCCGAACATCCGCACGTTGACGTCGCCGCCGACGTTGGCCGCGCAGCAGTTCACCAGCAGCGCGGTGCGGCGGTCGAAGGCCATCCGGTACGCCTGCAGGCTCACCTGCTTGCCGGTCGCCTTGTCGGTGACGGTGGTGGAGGAGTCCCAGACGGCGATGCGGTCGTCGCCGCCGTTGGCCTTCACGTCGCCGCGGATGGTGCTCTCGGCGACCAGCGTCATGTTCCGGCGGAGCTTCAGCGAGGCCATGTCGAACATGCTGGCGTTCGGCGCCTCCAGCCGGACCCGCTCGTACCGGTTCAGCGGCGCCCGGACGACCTGGTCCGAGACGTAGAACCGGATCAGCGGGGCGAGCGTGGTCAGGAACGCGCCCGCGACGACGAGCACGAATGCCAGCGAACGCCGCATCACACCTCCCGGGGGCGGCCGGAGCCTCCCGGTCCTCCCGGCGCGTCCGGCCGAACGGCCCTGACCAGGCTCTCAGGCCCGGCATGTCCGGTTACCCTACAGGATCAGCCGTCCCCTACCTCCCGCGTCCGTCCGCCTGGAAACACCCCCCTCGTTCCCCGCCTCCGCCCCCGGCAGGTACGTCCCATGAACCTTCGTCCGCGCGTGCCCGAGCGCCGGTGGCTGGCGCTGTCCGCGGCGCTCACGGCGGCGGTCATGGACCTCGTGGACGTGACGGTCGTGAACGTGGCGCTGCCCCGCATCCAGGACGACCTGCACGCCGGTCCGGCGCTCGGCCGGTGGACGGTCTCGGCGTACGCGCTCGCCTACGCGCTGCTGCTGGTCACCGGCGGACGGCTCGGCGACATCCTCGGCCGGCGGCGGGTGCTGCTGGCCGGGCTCGCCGGCTTCGTGTTCGCGTCGTGGGCGGCGGGCGCGGCGCACTCCCCCGGCGCGCTGATCGCCGCGCGGGCCGCGCAGGGCGCGTTCGCGGGGGTGATGGTGCCGCAGACGCTGTCGGTGATCGGCGTCCAGTTCCCGCCCGGACGCGCCCGGGCCCGCGCGTTCACCCTCTACGGCGTCCTGCTCGGCGCGGCGCAGGTCGGCGGGCCGCTGCTCGGCGGGCTGCTGCTGCACTACGACCTTGCGGGACTCGGCTGGCGGGCGATCTTCCTGGTGAACGTCCCGGTCGGGCTGGCCGCTCTGGTGGGCGTGGACCGCTGGATGGACGACTCGCGCGCGACACCGCCACCCCGCCTCGACCTGGCCGGGGTGCTTCTCGCGGGCGTCGCCGCGCTCGCGCTGACGCTGCCGCTCGTCCAGGGGCGGATGCCCGGCGGCCCGGTGTGGACGGCCGGACTGCTGCTGGCGGGCGTCCCGGCGCTGGGGGCGTTCTTCCTGGTGGAGACGCGGCGCGAACGGCTCGGGCTGAGCCCGCTCGTCCCGCCGTCGCTGCTGCGCCGCCGCTCGTTCGCGGCCGGGCTGGTGCTGACCACCGCGCTGTTCGGCACCGTCGCCGCCTGCTTCATCGCGCTGACCTGGGCGCTCCAGTCGGGGCTCGGCTGGCCGCCGCTGCGGGTCGCCCTGCTCGGCGCGGCCTGGCCCGCCGGGATGGCCTGCACCGCCCAGCCCACGCACCGGCTCGGCCCTCCCCGCGCCCGCGCGTTCGTCCGGACGGGCCTGGCGGTGATGGCGTGCGGCGTCGGCGGGCTCGCGGGCGCGTTCGCCCTGGCCGGGGCCGACCTGCGGCCGTGGCACCTGCTGCCCGGCCTGTTCTGCGCCGGGCTCGGGATGGGGCTGGCGCTGCCGGTGCTGGCCAACGCGGTGCTCGCGGACGTCCCGGCGGACGTGTCGGGCGCGGCGTCCGGCGTCTACAACTCGGTCACGCAGTTCGCGGGCGTCCTCGGCGTCGCGGCGGCCGGGATCGTCTTCTACGCGGGCGACAACCCGACCGGCACGACTGCCGCCTCGGGCGCGGCCTCGGTCACGGCTCCGGGGGCGGCGGCCGTGGCGGTGGCGGCTGCCGCTTCCGGCGCGGCGGCGCGGACGCTGGGCGTCCTGGTCCCGG
>NZ_QURH01000652.1 GCF_003428695.1 Actinomadura logoneensis | reverse complement strand
GCCGTCCGGGCGCGGTCGGCCGCCGGGGGATCTTAGACTGGAGGGTTCGTAGACTGAACCCGTCAGCGCCTCCGGAACCGCCCGCGCCCGGTGGCGCCCGACAGACCCGGCGCACCCGGGAGCACCGGCGACCGGCGACCCCGGAGACCGGTGACCCGAACCTGGACACCTGGAAACGGAGACCTCCTTGTCCGTCAAGCCCATCCGCCTCTTCGGCGATCCCGTGCTGCGCACCCCTGCCGAGCCGGTCAGGGACTTCGACAAGGAGCTGCGCCAGCTCGTCAAGGACCTCACCGACACCATGATCGACGCGCCCGGCGCCGGGCTGGCCGCGCCGCAGCTGGGCGTCGGCCTGCGGGTGTTCACCTACTACGTGGACGACGTGCTGGGCCACCTGGTCAACCCGACCCTGGACCTGTCGGACGAGCAGGAGACCGGCGACGAGGGCTGCCTGTCGCTGCCCGGCCTGGCGTTCCCGACCCCGCGCGCGGTCCGGGCCGTCGCCAAGGGCTTCAACATGCACGGCGAGCCGATCACGGTCGAGGGCACGCACCTGATGGCCCGCTGCGTCCAGCACGAGACCGACCACCTGGACGGGATCATCTTCATCGACCGGATGGACGCCGAGCAGCGCAAGGCGGCGATGAAGGCGATCCGCGAGGCCGAGTGGTTCGGCGACCCCGTTCCGCAGGTCAAGGTGTCGCCGCACCGCACGCTCGGGAAGGCCATCTGACCATGCGCCTCGTCTTCGCCGGAACGCCCGAGACGTCCGTCCCCTCGCTGAAGGCGCTGCTGGACTCCTCGCACGAGGTGGCCGCGGTCGTCACCCGCCCCGACGCCCCCGCCGGGCGGGGCCGCAAGCTGGTCCCGAGCCCGGTCGCGGAGGCGGCCGAGGAGGCCGGGATCGAGGTGCTCAAGCCGGTCAAGGCGTCCGACCCGGAGTTCCTGGACCGGCTGCGCGCGATCTCGCCGGACTGCTGCCCGGTCGTCGCCTACGGCGCGATCCTGCGGCCCGCCGCGCTGGAGATCCCCCGGCACGGCTGGGTGAACCTGCACTTCTCGATCCTGCCCGCCTGGCGCGGCGCGGCCCCGGTGCAGCGGGCGATCCTGCACGGGGACGACGTGACCGGCGCGGCCACCTTCCAGATCGAGGAGGGCCTGGACACCGGCCCGGTCTTCGGGGTGCTGACCGAGCCGATCCTGCCCACCGACACCACCGGCGACCTGCTCGGCAGGCTCGCCGTCGCGGGCGCCGCGCTGCTCGTCGACACCATGAGCGGCATCGAGGCCGGGGTGCTGGAGCCCCGCCCGCAGCCGTCCGAGGGCGTCTCGCACGCCGCCAAGCTCACCCCGGCGGACGCCCGCGTCGACTGGACGTCCCCGGCCCTGCACGTCGACCGGCTCGTCCGGGCCTGCACGCCCGCGCCCGGCGCGTGGACGACGTTCCGCGACACCCGGCTGAAGCTGTTCCCGGTCCGGCCCGTCCCGGACGCGGCGGGGGACGGCGAACCGCTCGCGCCCGGCGCGCTGCGGCCGGGCAAGGACCGGGTGCTGGTCGGCACGGCCACGCACCCGGTCGCGCTCGGCGACGTCCAGCCGCAGGGCAAGCGCCGCATGCCCGCCGCCGACTGGGCGCGCGGGCTCTCCCTCACCGACAAGGACACGCTCGCCTGATGCCGCCCACCCGCCACCACCGTGGCCGGAGCAACGCCAACCGCCGCCCGGACGGGCCGCGCCGCACCGGCCGTCCGCAGGACCTCGTCCGCCGCACCGCGTTCGACGTGATCCGGGCCGTGGACACCCGCGACGCCTACGCCAACCTGCTGCTGCCGGCGCGGCTGCGCGAGCGCGGCCTGACCGGCCGCGACGCCGCCCTGGCGACCGAGCTGACCTACGGCACGCTGCGCGGCCGGGGCACCTACGACGCGATCCTCGCGCTGTGCAGCGACCGCGAGCTGCGCCGGATCGACCCTCCGCTGCTGGACGTGCTGCGGCTCGGCGCGCACCAGGTGCTCGCCACCCGCATCCCGCCGCACGCGGCCGTCGGCACCGCCGTCGAGCTGGCCCGCGACGTGACCGGCCCGGGCCAGTCGAAGTTCGCCAACGCCGTGCTGCGCAAGGTCGCCGGGCGCGACCTGGAGGGCTGGCTGGAGATCGTCGCGCCGGACGACATGGACGCCACGACCCGGCTGTCGGTCCGGCACAGCCACCCGAAGTGGATCGTGTCGGCGCTGCGCGACGCCCTCGGCCCGGACCGGGACGAGACCGACGCGCTGCTGGCCGCCGACAACGCCCGGCCGCGCGTCACCCTGGTCGCCCGCCCCGGCCGCGCCACGCTCGCCGAACTGGAGGGCGCCGAGCCCGCCCCGTACTCGCCGGTCGGGGCCGTCCTGCCGGACGGCGACCCGGCGGTGTTCGCCGCCGTCCGCGACGGCCGCGCCGCCGTGCAGGACGAGGCGAGCCAGCTCGTCGCGCTCGCCCTCGCCGCCGTCGAGATGGACGGCCCGGACGCCCGCTGGGCCGACCTGTGCGCCGGTCCCGGCGGCAAGGCGGGCCTGCTCTCGGCGGTCGCGACGCAGCGCGGGGCCCGGCTGCTGGCCGCCGACG
>NZ_QURH01000651.1 GCF_003428695.1 Actinomadura logoneensis | reverse complement strand
GCCGTGTCCTCGTCTGACGCCGAGGACACGGCCCGGAAGCCTTTCGGAAGGCGCGGATCCCGTGTGGTCGGCACGCGACCCGCGCTTGGCCCCAGAGGGTGCCCGCCACTGCGCCGGAAAGCCCCGATCGGATACTAACCGCGCCTGCTTCCCTCTTTCCGCGAATAGCGCCAAATAGGACGCCCTTCGCGCCATCATCAACGCCACCTTAAGGCAAAGTTAAAAAGGTAAGAGCCGGTGCCAGGAAAAGCCGCGGCGAGAATTCGGTGCCATAGCGCCGCAGGCAGGACGCTGGCGCCGCAGGCAGGACGCTCCGCCACGATCAACTGCCGGTCTTGTGGACCGCATAAGAAGACGAACCGGGGCGAGAGCGGGCGGGCCACTGGCGCCGACTTAACATTGCCCGTCGGGGGAGTGGCTTCCCTTCTCGCACAAGAATCTGTCCTGCCCGCCACTGCCGCTCTGCCGCCAGGGCCACGCCCCCAGAGGCCGGCCGCACCGCCCGGTCCAGCCGGTGGCCGACCACCCAGGGCTCGGACCTCCGAGACGCCTGCGGCCCAGGGCTCGGACCAGCGAGACGCCTGCGGCCGACGGCCGCCGAGGTGTCGCAGGTAGAGGTGCGGTACGGCTGCGGGGAGAGGTGCGATGCGGAGCGGGCACGACTGGTAACGTCCAAGGGGTTGTGCCAAGCCGGGGAGCAGGTCCCGGAACGAACCACCGATGTCCGCAGTTCCCCCGGTTACCCCATAGACTTGGCGCGCATGGGCGCGGAGCCGGTCATTCGGCGTGCCCGCCCTGTCCGCGAGCCAGAGAGACTGACACAGGCTGAGCAAGCGCGTCGAACGCCGCGGCCGAGACAGTGCCCGATCAAGGAGACCTACCCCAGTGAAGACCGATGTCGAGGAGCTGACCCCCACGCGGGTCAAGCTCACCGTCGAGGTTCCGTTCGACGAGCTCAAGCCGAACCTCGACAAGGCGTACCAGGAGATCTCGCGCCAGGTGCGGATCAAGGGCTTCCGGCCCGGCAAGGTCCCCGCCCGCCTGATCGACCAGTACGTGGGGCGTGGCGCGGTCCTCCAGGAGGCCGTCAACGACGCCCTGCCCGAGCTCTACGGCCGCGCCGTCGAGGAGAAGGAGATCTTCGTCCTCGGCCAGCCGGACGTCGAGGTCACCGAGCTCGACGACAACGAGAAGTTCGCCTTCACCGCCGAGGTCGACATCCGGCCGAAGTTCGAGGTGCCGGACTACGACGGCCTCGAGGTCGTCGTCGAGGACGCCGAGGTCACCGACGAGAAAGTCGCCGAGACCCTCGACTCGCTGCGCGAGCGCTTCGCCTCGCTGACCACCGTCGAGCGCGCCGCCGAGAAGGGCGACTTCGCCACCATCGACATCGCCGCCGAGATCGACGGCGAGTCGGTCGAGGACGCCGCCACCTCCGGCTACTCCTACGAGGTCGGCAGCGAGGGCGCCATCGAGGGCCTGGACGAGGCCGTCACCGGCCTGTCCGCGGGCGAGTCCAAGACCTTCACCTCCAAGCTGGTCGGCGGCGAGCGCGCCGGCGAGGACGCCGAGATCACCGTCACGGTCCAGTCGGTCAAGGTCAAGGACCTGCCCGAGGCCGACGACGAGTTCGCGCAGCTCGCCTCCGAGTTCGACACGATCGAGGAGCTCCGCGAGGACGTCCGCACCCGGCTCGGCCGCCAGGTCCGGCTGCAGCAGCTGTCCGACGCCCGCGACAAGGCGCTCGAGGCCCTGCTGGAGAAGGTCGAGATCCCGCTGCCGGACGCCGTCGTCCAGCAGGAGGTCGACCGCCGCTACCAGCAGCTCGACCAGCAGCTGCAGATGGCCGGCATGACCCGCCAGGACTACCTCAAGGACGAGGAGAAGACCGAGGAGGAGTTCGACCGCGAGGTCAGGGACGCCTCGGCGCTCGCCGTCAAGGGCGGCTTCGTCCTCGACCAGCTCGCCGTCCAGGAGGAGCTGGGCGTCGAGAACGAGGAGCTCAGCGAGTACGTCGTCACCCAGGCGATGCAGATGGGCGTCGCGCCCCAGCAGCTCGCCCAGTACCTCACCGAGAACAACCAGCTCCCGGCGATCGTGTCGGAGGTCCTGCGCAGCAAGGCCCTCAACCTGATCGTCGAGCACGTCACGCTGAAGACCGAGTCCGGTGAGACCCTGGACGTCGAGGCCATCCAGCGCGAGCTGGACGGCGGCGAGACCGTCGAGGCCGGCGAGGACGTGGCCGAGGAGGCCCAGGAGATCGCCGACGCCGCCGCCGACGCGGACGCCGCCGACGAGGCCGACCGCGAGGAGGCCCGCGAGGCCAACGCGGAGGCCGAGGCCGAGGCCGACAAGAAGGACGGCGGCAAGGACGCCTGACCGTCCCTCTGACGCCCGCGCGCCCCGCAACCCGTCCCGGGTCGCGGGGCGCGCGCGTTGACGGCGCCCCCGCCCCCTGGAGCGCCGCGCGCCCTCACCCTCCCTGAGTGCGGTCTCCCCGTCTCCCCTGAGCGCGGCGCCCTCGTCCTCCCTGGGCCCCGCGCCGTCGTCTTCCCGGAGCGCCGCGTCCCGCCCCTCCCCGAGCGTCGTGGCCCGCCCCCTC
>NZ_QURH01000655.1 GCF_003428695.1 Actinomadura logoneensis | reverse complement strand
GGCGCGTCCACGCGCAGCGGCGCGTCGGTCGGCGCGGCGGCGAGCAGGGTGTCGACCGTGAGGCCCCGCCGGGCCGGGGTGCGGCCCCGGGTGAGCACGAACGGGCGCAGCGGCGTGTCGCGCGCGTCGTCCGGTCCGGCCATCTCACGCACCCGGCCCGCCGGTCGCGGCGCCCGGGGCGGGCGCGGAGGTGAAGGTGTTCGGCGCGCCGTCGCGGAGCGGGGTCCGCAGGACGGACTCGCCGTAGCGCAGCACGAGCCGCTGCATCTCCTGGCCGATCAGCGCCGGGTCGATCACGCCCTGCGTGAGGACGCCGAGGCAGGTGCCCTCGGCCGCGCCGCGCAGGAACAGCACGCCGCCCTCGTACTGGGCCATCACCTGGTAGAGCGCGCGTCCGCCGGTGCCGTACGTCCCGGCGACGGACCGCGACACCGACAGCAGGCTCGTGCAGGTCGCCGCCAGCCGCTCGGAGTCGTCCCGGTCGAGGGACGCCGAGCGCGCGATGACCAGGCCGTCCCGTGAGCACAGGATCACGTGGCGGACGCCGGCGACCCTTGCCAGTGAGTCGATCATCCAGTCCTGGTCAGCGGTCAAGGTCGTCTCCCGGGGACGGCTCGTCGGAGTCGGCCGACGTGTCGGCCTCGGACGGGTGCGGTGTCGGGCCGACGGACCGTTCCGACGCGTCCGCCTGGGCGGCGTCCGGATCGGTGGCGGCACCGGTGGCGGTGAGGACGGACGCCTCCGCCGAGGGCCCGTCGGCCGCTCCCGCCTCGGCGATCGCGTCGGTCGCGGGTGCGTCGGCGGCTTCCGCGGAGGACGTGGGGCCGTTGGACGCGGGTGTGTCGGAGGTGGCTTCGGGGCCGCGCTTGGTTTCCGGGCCGCGCTTGGTTTCCGGGCCGCGCTCGGGTTCGGGGGCGGCCTCGGGGGGTGGTCCGGTGAAGAGCGAGGCCATGAAGGCGCCCGCCTCGTCCGGGCTGGACGGCGGGGGCGCGAGCTCGGACACCGGTCCGGACGCGGCGCGCGGCGCGTCACCCCGGCGGCGCGACGTCCGCTTGGGGAGCCCGCGCGTTCCGGACGGCTTCTCGTCCTGCGGCTCGTCGCGCTTGGACGCGCCCTCGACGACAGCGGGAGGAGCCGGGACGGGAGCGGCGGGCGCGGGAGGCGTGGGAGGCGCGGCGGGCGCGGGAGGCGCGACGGCGGGCCGCTGATCCAGGAGGGGCGAGCGGACGGTCGTGGTGAGGTCGCCCGGGACGCGGACCACGACGCGCAGGCCGCCGTACGGGGAAGGTTCCAAAGCAAGGTGCAGGCCGTGCCGGCGCGCGTAGCGTCCGACGACGACCAGGCCGAGGCGCGGCACCTCGCCCAGTTCGGCGAGGTCCACCGGACGCTCGCCGGTCACCAGGCGCTGCGATTCCGACAGGCGCGGCTCCTCCAGCCCGGTGCCCTGGTCGTCGATGCGGACGACCGCGCCCGTCGCCCCGGCCGACAGTCCGACGATCACGTCGGTGGCGCTCGGGGAGAGGGTGGTGGCGTTGTCCAGCAGCTCGGCCAGCAGGTGGATCACCGGCTCCAGGACGGCCGCCCGGACGGCCACCGGCGGGTCGCCCTCGATCCGGACGCGGCGGAAGTCCTCGATGCGGGCGGTCGCGGCCTGGACGGTCTCGGCGAGCCGCATCGGCTCCGGCCAGTGCTGGCCCTCCCACGTCCCGCAGGCGACGACGAGGCTCTGCGCGAGGCGGGCGGCCTGCGCGGCGAGGTGGTCGACGACCTGCCCGGCCGCGTAGACCTCGGGATCGTCGCGGCGGGACTCGGCGAGCCGTTCGGCGGCGGCCTGGACGCGGTGCATGAGCGTCTGCTGGCGCCGTCCGAGCGCGACCATCACCATGCGCTGCGAGTCGAGCCGTCCCTCGACGTCCTCGGCGGCCCGCGCGGCGTCCTCGGCGGCCTCCGCGAGTGCGGCCCGCTTCTCCTCGGCGGCTTCGGCGAGCGCGGCGCGCTTCTCCTCGGCCGCTTCCGCGAGTGCCGTCCGCTTCTCTTCCCGCACCTGCTCCAGCGCCGCGCTCGCGGCTGCCGCGGCCTCTTCGAGGGCCGCCTGCGCGGCCTGGGCGGCCTCTTCGGCGGCGGCTTCGGCGGCCCTGGCCTCCTCCGCGGCCTCGCGTGCGTAGCGGGCCTCGCGCTCGGCGGCCCCACGGGAGACGACGTTCGTGCGCGTGGTCGCGCGCACGTCGTCCAGGGTGCGGTCGCGCAGGTCGGCGAGTTCCGCGCCGAGCGCGTCGTCCTGCTCGGGAGGCGGGAGGGGGGCGTCGCGGTCGGCGAGCGCGGCGGGGACGGCGTCGGTGAGCAGGTGCTCGACGCCCTTGCGCAGCAGGCCGTTGGCGTCGGTCAGCGTCGCCGCGTACTGCCGCCACTGCTCGTGCAGGCGCGCCCGGTCGGCGGTGAGGGCGTCCCGCTCGGCGAGCAGCGCGGTCCGCTCGGCGGTGAGGTCCGCCAGGCGGCGGGCCAGCTCGGCCTGCCGGGAGCCCGCCCGGCGCGCGGTCAGGACGGTGAGGACGGTGGCGCCCAGCGCGGCGGCGAGCGCCACGCCCCAGGCGG
>NZ_QURH01000648.1 GCF_003428695.1 Actinomadura logoneensis | reverse complement strand
GCGTCGGCGAGGGCGGGGCCGCGCCAGAGCGCCAGGGCCTCGCGCAGGGCGGCGGCGCGATCGCGGGGGTCGGGTGTGCCGCGGGCGGTCCGGAGGCGGGCCTCGAAGTCGTGCGCGTCGATGACCTCGGGCGGGACGTCCAGCCGGTAGCCGCCTTGCGCCGACCGGATCACGTCCCGGCCGATCAGGGCGCGCAGCCGCGAGACCAGCGACTGCAGGGCGTTGGGGGCCGCGGCGGGCGGATCGTCCTCCCACAGGTCGTCGATCAGCCGCTCGGAGGGGATCGTCCGGCCGGGTTCCAGCGCGAACCGGACCAGCAGCACGCGCAACCGCGCCCCGCTGATCTCGACCCGCTCCCCGCCCACGGCGCCGCCGCGTGAGCCGTTCTCGGCGCGTGAGCCGTCCCCGCCGCGTGAGCCGTTCTCGACGGGCCGGGCGTCTTCGTGGGGCGGGGCGGGTTGCTGGGGGGCGGCGCCGGAGAGGGATGCCGGCGCCGGGGCGCGCACGGTGGAGAGGCCGTCCCCGCGCCGGACCTCGACCGGCCCCAGAATCCCTATCCGCACGCCCCGATTGTCCACGAAAAGCCGGCACCTCCGCGTCGGGCGACACCCCGGAAGGCGTCACCGAGCGGAAAGACGGAACCCCCGACGCGCGGTACGGCGCGCCGGGGGTTCCGTCACCCGGAGGCGGACGGGAGGTCCGCCGGAGTCGGCGTCAGGACGCCTTCTGCCTGGGCTTGGCGTCGTCCAGCGCGGCCAGCTCGAAGTCGGCGCGCGGCTGCTCGACGGTGGCCAGCGAGACGGTCTCGCGCTTGAGGAACAGCGCGAGCGTCCAGTCGGCCAGGACCCGGATCTTCCGGTTGACGGTCGGGACCATCAGACCGTGGTAGGTCCGGTGGAAGAACCACGCGGGCCAGCCCTTGAGCTTGAAGCCGAGCGGGTTCGCGACGCCCTTGTGCAGGCCGAGTCCGGCCACGGCGCCGAGGTTGCCGTGGACGTACGGCTTGAGCGACTTGCCGCGCAGCGAGCGGACGATGTTCGCGGCCAGCACCTTGGACTGCCGCAGCGCGTGCTGGGCGTTCGGCGGGCAGAACATGCCCTCCTGGGTGAGGTCCGGGATGGCGGCGTTGTCGCCCGCGGTGAACGCGCGGACCATGCCCTCGATCGTGAGGTACTCGGTGCCCTTGATGCGGCCCCGCTCGTCCAGCGGCAGGTCGGTGTGCCGCACCACCGGGGACGGCTTCACGCCCGCGTTCCAGACCAGCGTCCCGGAGGCGAACCGGCTGCCGTCCGACAGCTCGATCTCGCCGCCGACCGCCGACTGCAGGAAGGTCTTCAGCTTCACGTCGATGCCGCGGCCGCGGAGCTGCTCGGCGGTCCACTTGCCCATGTCCGGCCCGACCTCGGGGAGGATCCGGTCGGACGCCTCGACGAGCACGAACCGCAGGTCCTGCGGGGTGATCTTCCGCATGTACTTGGTGGCGTCGCGGACCATGTCCTCGACCTCGGCGATCGCCTCCACGCCCGCGAAGCCGCCGCCGACGAACACGAAGGTCAGCGCCTTGCGGCGGATCTCGACCTCGTCGGTGGACTCGGCGACCTCGAGCTGCTCCAGCACGTGGTTGCGCAGGTGGATGGCCTCACCGACGGTCTTGAGGCTGAAGCCCTCCTCGGCCAGGCCGGGGATGGGCAGGATCCGCGGGACGGCGCCGGCCGCCATCACCAGGTAGTCGTAGGTGATCCGCTCCGGAGGTCCGGCGAGCGGCTGCACGATGGCCCAGCCCTCGTCGTGGTTCAGCTCGGTGACCCGCGCCTTGCGCACGGTGCACTTGGGGAGCACCCGGCGCAGCGGGACGACGACGTGCCGCGGGGAGATGTTCCCCGCCGCGGCCTCGGGAAGGAACGGCTGGTAGGTCATGTACGAGTTGGGGTCGACGACCGTGACCTTGACCTCGCCCCGCTTGAGTTCCCGCTTGAGCTTCTTCTGAAGCCGCAGAGCGGTGTACATGCCCACGTAGCCGCCGCCCACGATCAGGATGTGGGGAGCGCCAGGGGTGCCCTCGGCGGTCCTGGCCATCGCGGCCTCCTCGTTTCACGCTTGGCTTGTGAAGGTATTCACAAGCTACCTCCGGGTTTGCACTGCCATGAATCTCCAACAAGGCAAAGAAGGACAGTTGTTTCCCGTCCGGCAAACTCGGACCGTTGTAACCGCGTGAAACAGGTCACGTCTTTACCATCTTACGGGACCCGTGGGACTCATCTCACACGTGCGCCGCCACCGGGGGCGGCACGCGCGAGCGCGTTCCCGGAGCACCGAAAGACCCGATCCACCCCGCCGGAACCCCTAGGGTTGGGGCGGACGTGGAAGGGGGCGCCGGCCTGGGCTCGCGCACCGCCGAGACGAAGGGAAACGCGGTGGAGCGCGGCGTAGCATCTCGCCCGGGAGCGTATCGACGATGAACAGCCTGTCTCCGAGGCGACGCAGCCACATGAGCGACAACGCACAGCCCCGCACGAGCGCACCGGCCCGCCCGGCCGCGGACGCGCCCCGGCCGGAGGCGCGCGGCACGTCCGCGCCCCGT
>NZ_QURH01000645.1 GCF_003428695.1 Actinomadura logoneensis | reverse complement strand
GGCTCCGGGCCTGCCGCCGGTCGCGACGTCCGCGCGGCGCTGGGCGCACGCGATGGCCGAGGCCGCGTCCGCGCCGGAGCGGGTCGCCGAGCTCGGCTGGTGGCGGTCCGTCCTGGACGGCCCCGACCCGGTGCTCGGCGCGCGCCGCCTCGACCCGGCCGTCGACGTGATGGGGACGGTCGAGAACGTGCGGGTGTCGTTGCCGCCGCGCGTGACCGAGGCGCTGCTGACGACCGTGCCCGCCGCGTTCCACGGCGGCGTCAACGACGGCCTGCTCGCCGGGCTGGCGCTGGCCGTCGCGCGGTGGCGGCGGGCGCGGGGCGTGGCCGAGCCGTCCACGCTGCTGCGGCTGGAGGGGCACGGCCGCGAGGAGGACGCCGTGCCGGGCGCGGACCTGTCCCGCACGGTCGGCTGGTTCACCAGCGTGTTCCCGGTGCGGCTGGACCTGGCCGGGATCGACGTGGACGAGGCGTTCGCGGGCGGCCCGGCGGCGGGCGCGGCGATCCGCGCGGTGAAGGAGACGCTGCGGGCCGTCCCCGACAAGGGCCTCGGCTACGGGCTGCTGCGCTACCTGAACGAGGAGACCGCCGCCGCCCTGCGCGGCCGTCCGCTGGGCCAGATCGGGTTCAACTACCTCGGCCGGTTCGGCGCGGCCGACATGCCGGAGGACCTGCGCGGCCTCGGCTGGAACCTGAGCGGCGACCTGGCCGAGCTGGAGGAGCTGGCCATCCTGGACGCGGGCCACAACCCGGCGATGCCCGCGCAGGCCGAGGTCGACATCAACGCGACCGTGACCGACGGCCCGGACGGCCCGCGCCTGAACGCGATGTTCGCCGCGCCGCGCGGCGTCCTGCCGGCCGGCGAGGTCCGCGAGCTGGCCGAGCTGTGGTGCGAGGCGCTGACCGGGCTGGCCGCGCACGCGGCGGGCCCCGACGCGGGCGGCCTCACCCCGTCCGACGTCCCGCTCGTCGCGGTGACGCAGGACGAGCTGGACGCCTGGCGCAAGCGGCACCCCGGCCTGGTCGACGTGTGGCCGCCGACGCCGCTGCAGGCGGGGATGCTGCACCACACGGTCATGACCGACGCCGCCGAGGGCGGCGACGCCTACCAGGTGCAACTGGTCGTCGGCCTGGACGGGGAGGTGGACGCCGCCCGGCTCCGCGCCGCCGGGCAGGCGCTGCTCGACCGGCACGCGGCGCTGCGCACGGCGTTCGTGGTGACCGGGGCGGGCGACTGGGCGCAGCTGGTGGTCGAGGGCGCGGCGCTGCCGTGGCGCGAGATCGACGTCCCGGACGCCGCCGCCTTCGAGGCGTTCCTCGGCCGGGACCGCGCCGAGCCGTTCGACCTGGCGAGCCCGCCGCTGCTGCGGATGACGCTCGCCCGCGTCCGGCCCGGCCGCGCCGAGCTGGTGGTCACCGCCCACCACGCGCTGTTCGACGGCTGGTCCGAGCCGCTGCTGGTCACCGACCTGCTGCGGCTGTACGGCGGCCGGGACCTGCCGGAGCGGCGCTCCTTCCGGGACTTCCTCGCCTGGCTCGGCGGCCGGGACCGGGAGCTGGCGGCGCGGACGCACGCCGACGCGCTCGACGGCGTCGAGCCGACGCTGGTCGCGGGCTCGGCGGGCGACGCGTCCGGGTTCGGCGAGCTGGCCGTCCCGCTGGCGGACGCCGACGGGGACGCGCTGGTCCGCCGCGCGGCCGAGCTGGGCGCGACGGTCAACCACCTCGTCCAGGCGGCGTGGGCGGTCGTCCTCGCCGCCGCCACCGGGCGCACCGACGTGGTGTTCGGCGCGGCGGTGTCGGGCCGTCCGGCCGAGCTGGACGGCGTCGAGGCGATGGTCGGGCTGTTCCTCAACACCGTCCCGGTCCGGGTGCGGTGCGCGCCGTGGCAGGCCCTCGCGGACGTCGTCGCGGGCCTGCGGTCCGCGCGCGCGGACCTCCTCGACCACGAGCACGCCGCGCTCGCCGACGTGCACGAGTGGGCCGGGGTGCACGTCCTGTTCGACACGCTCGTCGCGTTCCAGTCGTTCCCGTCCGGCGGGACCGGGATCGCCGAGGCGGGCGCGGCGGCCGGGCTCGGCGTCGACGGCTACCGGCCGATCGGGGTGTCGCACTACCCGCTGACCGTGTTCGCCGACCTGGACGGACGGCTGCGGCTGCGGCTCCAGTACCGGCACGGCGCGCTCGACCCGGCGTCCGCCGGACGGTTCGCGGACGGTCTCGCGCGGGTGCTGCGCGCGTTCACCGCCGACCCGTCCGCCCGCGTCGCCGCGGTCGACCTCGCCTTTGCCGGCTCCGGGGAGACCGGCGCGCCCGGGGCGGTCCTGGTCGCGGACGGCGTCCGGACGCCGCTGCGCGAACTCGACGAACGCGCCCGCCGGATCGCGGCCACCTGCGACCTGCGCCCCGGCACGGTCGTCGCGGTCGACCACTCCGACCTCACCGGACGGGTGGCGGCGGCGCTGGCGGTGCTCGAGGCGGGCGGCTGCGTCCTGCCGGTCGAGCCGGGCGACCCGCCCGCGTGGCGGGACGCCGTCCGCGCCGAC
>NZ_QURH01000647.1 GCF_003428695.1 Actinomadura logoneensis | reverse complement strand
TCGCCCGCGCCCCGGTCGCGCGCCGACGGGTCGTCCGCGGCCTCCGCTCCGGTGGGGCGGCGGGACGCGGGCGGGGCGAGCCCGGCGCGCCGCAGCAGCCGCGGCGAGGTGAGCAGCACGGCGAGCAGGCACACGCCGCCCGCCGCGCCGAGCGCCCCGACGAGCGTGCCGTGCAGGACGTCGTCGCGCTTGGCGTGGCCCAGCTCGTGCGCCACGATCGACTCGATCCGGGGCGTGGACATCGAGGTCAGCAGCGTGTCGTAGACCACGATCCGGCGGGTGGACCCGAACCCGGAGACGTAGGCGTTCAGCGAGGTCGTCCGGCGGGAGGCGTCGGCGACCAGGACGTCCGACACCGGGACGCCGTCGCGCCGCGCCATGTCGAGCAGGGCGGAGCGGAGCTCCCCGGCGGGCAGCGAGTGGAACGTGTTGAAGACCGGCTCGATCATGACCGGGTACGCGAACGAACCGGCGATGACCAGCGCCCCGGCCCCGGCCGCCGCGCCCGTCCACCAGTAGCGGGGGAAGCGGCGGACCAGCGCGGTGAGCAGCAGCAGGCCCAGCGTGTAGGTGACCCAGGTCACCGCGAGCGACTTGGCCTGGTCGGCCAGCCAGCTCGGCCAGCTCTGGGTGGACAGCCCGTAGTCGCGCAGGATCGTCTCGCCCCACACCGCGAACGGCATGGAGATCAGCCAGGTCAGCGAGGTGAGCGCGACCGCGCCGAGCAGGACGCGGAGGGGCAGCCTCCGGAACCGGGACGTGAAGGCTCCGAGCAGGCGCGCGCCGAGGGGGGTGAAGCCCAGGGCGAGGACGACCGCGAGCACGGTGATGAGGCGTCCGTAGGCGGGCCAGTTCAGGGCGCCGTCGAACGCGTCGGCGCGGTGGATCTCGGCCGGGGTGAAGTCGGGAGCCGGGTCGGGTCGGACGTGGCCGCCCGGGACCGCGCCGGGCAGCGGGTTCCACGGCGTGGTCACGGCGATGATCATCGCGACGGCCGCGAACAGCACGGCCGCCGCGACCGCCGCCGCCCTCCGCGGCCCCCGGAGCCCGGCCTCTGTGGGAGAGGTGTCTGGAGGGTTGTCTGAAGGGACGTCGCCTCCGGTGGGACCGCCGCCGTCGGCATTACCGGCCACAGGCGGCGTCCCGGGCGTCCCAGATGCCTCAGGAGTCCCGAATGTGTCCGACGCACCCGAAGGCCCAGGCTGGGGAGTGGGCGTCCCTGGCGGCTCCTGGGGGGCGGCGGTGGGGTCGCTCATGAGAGTTCCTCGCGGAGGTAGTCGCGCCAGTCGGCGGTGAAGGTGTCCGGGCGGACGCCCAGGACCCGGCGGAGCGCGGCGGCCTCGGGTTCCCGCCCGGCCGCCCGGTACAGCCGGACGAGGGTCGGTTCACCGTACCGGTCGGCGACCATCCGGCAGGCGAGCCACGCCTCCTGGTACGCCTGCGAGAGGCGTCCGGACGCGCCGTCGAAGTCGGCCCGGGCGGGGAGGCGGTCCGGGACCCGTCCGGCGGCCACCTCGGCGGCCAGCTCGCGCGCGGCCGACCGGACGGTGATCTTCGCGGTGAGGTCCGCCCGCCGGTAGCCGACGTAGTCGGCGAGGCCCTCGATGAGCCAGAGCGGGGTGCGGCCGTCGCGCGCGCCGCCGGTGGCGACGTGGGTGAGCTCGTGGGTGAGGACGACGTCGCGGCCGAGGGCGTTGAGGCGCGCGAAGGCGGGGGAGACGACGATCCGGTCCTGGCCCGCCGAGTGGTCATGGCCGGCGGGGCGGTTCTGGTCGGCGGAGCCCTCCGGGCCGGGGGTGACGACCGCCAGCGCGGCGAACTGCGCGACGTCCCGGGCGTTCCCGGCGACGCGTCCGGCGAGGGCGGCGTCGGCGGGGGCGAGGACCACGGCGCGGCGCGCCCAGGACGCTCCGGTGACGGCGGTCACGTCCGGGATCGCCGCCGCCAGCCGCCGGGCGATCTCGTCCAGCCCGGACGCGTCCCCGGCGACCAGCACGGGGCCTCGGCGTACGACGGTGAGCGGCCCCGCGTCGGCGATGTCGGCGTCGTCCGCCAGCCCGGCGGGCGTGCCGTCCCCGGTGATCGTCCAGCCGCCCGGAGCGGGCGAGAACGCGAGGTGCCGGGTCCGGGCGACCGGGGCGGTGTCGAAGCCGGTGATCCGGTAGCGCATCGACACCCGGACGACGCCGGACGTGCCCTGGGCCGCGCCGGGATGCTCCTCCCAGCCGTCCAGGGGGAGCCTGGTGAGGTTGTCGAACAGACGGGCCTGGGCCTGCTGGAACGCGGCGGGGGCGCGCGCCACGGTGGCCAGGAACGCGATCCGGTTCCGCTCCCGGACGGCCCGCGCCCGGTTCGCCAGGACGGCCGCGACGGCCCCCGGATCGGGTGCCCCGACCGCGGGCGCCGACGGCCCGGCCCCCCTGGAGCCGGTGTCCCCGGATCCGGTGTCCGGCCCGCGGGTCAGCGTCCAGAGCCCGGCCCCGCCCGCGGCGCAGGCGCCCGTGACGGCCCCGAGCAGGCCGAGAGCCCGCCGCCGCGAG
>NZ_QURH01000646.1 GCF_003428695.1 Actinomadura logoneensis | reverse complement strand
GGAGGCCTCCGCGCCCGGCCCGGCGGTCGTCCCCTGGTCGCCGTCGGCGGCCACGGCCGTGGACGGGTCGGCGCCGGGAGCGTGGGGTTCGCCGAAGCGGGCCAGGACGAGCGTCGCCGCGACCGCCAGGACGAACCCGGCGGCGGCCGGCGGAGCCAGTCCGGGCCGGGTGTGGTCGCCGAGCAGGACGACGCCGACCACGGCCGGCACGACGGTCTCGGCGACGACCATCGCCGCCGTCGTCCCGGTCACCGATCCGCGCTGCAGCGCCGTCGCGTAGAACAGCAGCGCCGCCGCGCCCGCCGCCGCCAGCGCGTAGGAGGCGGGGTCGGTGAGCAGGTCGAGCGGGCTCAGGCTGGTCAGGACCCGGGCGGCGAGCGCGACCAGGCCGAAGCCCAGCCCGGCGACCAGCCCGAGCGAGACCGACCGGGCCGTGCCCGGCAGCCGCCCGGCTGCGGCGCCCGCGACCAGCAGCGCCAGGGCGCATCCGAGCAGCGTCCAGTGGAACGCCTGCGCGGTGTGCGCGGGGCCCTCGCGTCCGGCGGACGACCCGAGCAGCGCCAGTCCGGCGCAGACCGCGAGCACCGCCGTCCACTCCGCGGCGCGCAGCCGCACCTTCAGCACCGGCCCGGCGACGACCGCCGTGACCGCCAGCGCCGCCGCGATGACCGCCTGGACGACGAACAGCGGCAGCGACCGCAGCGCGGCGAGCTCCAGCAGGAAGCCCACCAGGTCCAGGCCGATGCCCGTCAGGAACGGCAGGTTGGCCGCCAGCCGCACCAGCAGCCGCGGGTCGACGCCCTCGCTGGCGGTGGTGGAGCGGGCCGCCACGGCCTCCAGGACGGTGGCGACGCCGAAGCAGCACGCGGCGGCGACAGCGCCCAGCAGACTCCACACCATCCGCCCACCCTACGCGCCGGCTGAACACCGGCTGAACGCCCGAGCCGCGCGCTGCACCCCGACGTTGCCGGTGCGGACCGCCTCACCCGCCGGCCCGGCGGCGCCGTGGCCGCCGTCCACGATCCGGCCGCGGACGGATGGACAGCAGGCCTCCCACCAGCGCCGCGACGAGACCGGCCGCCCCGGCCGCCGCGAATCCGCTCCCCGGGCGGCGCGAGCCTGCTCACCGTGTCGGCGACCGCCGCCAGGGCCGCCGCAGCCGACCCCCCCCGCGCACGCGGCGGCGCTCGGCCCCACCCAGCCCGCGCTCAGCCAGCAACTGCGCAAACTCGAGACCACCGTCGGACGGCCCCTGCTGCACCGGTCGCCGTCCGGGCCGGACTCGGCGTCGCCGCCCTCATGCCCGCCAACGTCGAACCCGCCATGGTCCGCCACGCGACACCGGCTTCCTGCCCGCCCTGCCGGACGTCGAGCTCGGCCTCGCACGGCACCCCAAAGGGGACTACCGCATCCACTGGCACTGGTCCCAGCCGAGCCGGCTTCCCGGCTTCTACGAATCCGGCGACCTGGCCACCGACTGCCGCTGACCCACGGCCCCACCCACCGCGCCGGCGACGGGCGAGGCGCTCCGGGGCTCGGACGGGGGACGGCGCAAGGCGTCCTGGACGCGTAGCGGCGCCGGTGGCGTAGTTGTTGGCGACATGCGCCGTCGCCCGCGCCGCGGCCATGGAGCGGGCGTCGGGCGGGGGCGGGGCGGGGCGGGTCAGCCTTCGAGGGCGTACTGCATGGCGCGGAACTTGTTCTGCGCCTCGGCCAGCTCCGCCGCCGGGTCGGAGTCCGCGACGATCCCGCAGCCGGCGAACAGCCGCGCCCGCGTCCCCGAGAGCTCCGCGCAGCGCAGCGCGATGCCCCACTCGCCGTCGCCGCGCGCGTCGACCCAGCCGACCGGGCCCGCGTAGCGGCCCCGGTCCATGCCCTCCAGCTCCCGGATCAGCTCCAGCGCCCGGTCGGTCGGCGTGCCCGCGACCGCCGGGGTCGGGTGCAGCGCCGCCAGCACGTCCAGGACCGACCGGTGCGCGCCGAGCCGCCCGTGCACGGGTGAGGCCAGGTGCGTCACGTTCTGCAGGCGCAGCAGCTCGGGCTCCGCCGGGACGTCCAGCTCGGTGCACAGCGGCGCGAGCGCGTCGCGGACCATGTCGACGGCGTAGCGGTGCTCCCGGCGGTCCTTGCCGGAGCGGAACAGGCGGGCCGCGCGGTCCTCGTCGTCGCCGGCGGTCGTGCCGCGCGCGGTCGTGCCGGCCAGCACCAGCGAGTCGACCCGGTCGCCGCTGCGGCGGATGAGCAGTTCCGGGGTCGCGCCGACCAGGCCCGCGACCGCGAAGGTGTAGCAGGTCGGATAGCGGCGGGCGAGGCGGTGCAGCAGGGCGCGGGCGTCGATGGGACGGGCGGCCTGCGCGATCAGGTCCCGGGCCAGGACGACCTTCCCGAGGTGGCCGCCGCGGATCCGTGAGGTGGCGGTCTCGACCGCGCGCGCCCAGGACGGGGCGCTGCGGGCGCCGTCGCTCCAGGTGAGCCGTCCGGGGGCGGCGGGGGCGGGCGCGACGGGCGGCACGAGCCCGCCGAAGGGCGCGCCG
>NZ_QURH01000649.1 GCF_003428695.1 Actinomadura logoneensis | reverse complement strand
GGCCGCCGTGCTCGCCCCGGTCCTGGCGACCGCGGCGGCGGTGGTCGCGGGGACGGCCGCGGCGGTGCTGTTCACCCACCCGTTCGGCGCGCACCGCACCGCCGCGCAGCCACGCGCCGCGCAGACCAGCACGATCACCGTCCCGCCGGTCGCCACGACGAGCAGCAGCGCGCCGTCCTCCCCGCCGTCGTCGGCGCCGTCCGCGCCGTCCACGGCCGACGCTCCGGAGCCGTCCGGGCCGCCCGCGACGCCCTCTCCGACGGCGACGCCCACGAGCTCGCCCACGCACCGGCCACGGACGGTGTCGGTGCAGGTGGACGCCACGAGCGGCTGGCAGGGCACCGGCCTGACCGTGAAGGCGGGCCGCCGGATCGGGATCGACTTCCAGGGCGGCGGCTGGACCGTGGACCGGCGCCGCTTCCCCGAGGTCGGGCCGCGGGGCTACGACTCGGCCGCCGACCAGCGGATCTGGCAGGGCTGCAAGCTCGACCCGAAGCTGGACTACGGCGTGCTGCTGGGCCGGGTGGGCGGCGGGAGCTGGTTCGTGGTCGGCTCGCACGACGCGGTGACGGCCCCGGACTCCGGACCGCTCGAACTGCGCATCCACGACCAGGACCACTGCCTGGTCGACAACGCGGGCAGCCTCCTGCTGAAACTGACCTACTGATCGCTGCGCCCACCTGATCGCTGGGCCCGTCCGGCTGCGTACGGTGGGGGGCATGTGGGAGCGGACGCGGGCACGCCTGAACGAGGACAGGCACGGGTTCGGGCTCGCCGCCGCGGCGCTGTACCCGGACGTGCCCAAGGTCGCGGGCACCACCCTGCTGGCCCGTCCCGGCTGGATCCCGGACGCGCCGGTGCCGCTGGAGGACGTCCGGACGCGCTGGGAGCCCGCGCCCGAGCCTCCCGCCGTCACCGCGCCCACCCTCGGCCTGCCGGACGGCTTCGTGAGCTACGCCGACGCGATGGCCGCCCTCGCGCCCCCGCGCGTGTTCGAGGACCGGCCGTCCTACCGGCTGCTCTCGGTGGACGGCGCGGACCTGGCGTTCGGGCCCGCCCGCTACTTCGACGGGGTGAACGTGGGCGAGGCCGTCGCGCACGAGCTGGCCGCCGCCGTCCCCGG
Organism: Actinomadura logoneensis; assembly: GCF_003428695.1. GTDB lineage: Bacteria > Actinomycetota > Actinomycetes > Streptosporangiales > Streptosporangiaceae > Spirillospora > Spirillospora logoneensis. The sequence goes on along the minus strand of NZ_QURH01000649.1, from coordinate 1,404 downwards.
CCTCCCGGTCCGGACGTCCGTGGGCGACCCGACCGACCTGGCGCGGCGTCCGGCCCTGGTCGCGATCACCACGCTGACCGTCACGGCGTCCGGCAGGTACGTGCTGCACTGGCGCGATCCGGCGAAGGTCGCGCACGCGGGCGGGCTGCACCAGGTGATGCCGGTCGGGGTGTTCCAGCCGCTCACGGGCCGGGGCGGACCGGGCGCCGACCTCGACCCCTGGTCCACCATGGTCCGCGAGTACGCCGAGGAGCTGCTGGGCGCGCCCGAGGAGTACCCGGACGGCTTCGAGCAGGAGTCCTGGCCGTTCCACCGGCGGATGACCGAGGCGCGCCGCGACGGCCGCCTGCGGGCGTCCTACCTGGGGCTCGGCGTCGATCCGCTGACGCTGGCCGTCGATCTGCTGACCGCGGTCGTCCTCGAGGACGAGGCGTTCGACGAGCTGTTCGGCGCGCGGCTCGTCGCGGAGAACGCCGAGGGGCGCGTCCGGCTCGCGGACTTCGACGGGTCCGTGCCCGAGCCGGTGCAGCCCGCCGGGGCCGCCGCGCTCCGGCTGGCGTGGCGGCACCGGCGGGCCCTGGGCGTCACCCCTCGGCGAGCGCCCTGAGCTCGTCCATCGCGTCGTCGAGGTGGGCGACCAGCTCGCCCGGGTCCGGCACCAGGTCGCGGCAGGACACCAGGCCCACGTGGACCGTCCCGTCGTAGGAGAAGACGGTGATGTTGAGGCCGCCGCTGACCCCGGACACCACCGACAGCGGGTAGTAGGCGAGCACCCGCGCGCCGCACAGGTACAGCGGGAACTGCGGCCCCGGGACGTTCGACACGATCAGGTTCACCGGCCGGACGGCCAGTCCGGGCAGCACGTTCAGCGCGAGCCGCGCGACCGGCCCGGCCAGCGCGGCGGGCACCATCCCGGTGAGGTCCCGCACCCACGCGCCGGACGTGCCGACGAACCGGCGCTTGGCCCGCTCCATGTCCGCGCGGACGGCCGCGTACCGGGCGGCCGGGTCGGGGACGTCCACGGCGAGCGGCACCGACATCAGCGACACCTCGTTCCCGCCGCCCGCGTCGGGCGCGGTCGCCGAGCCGTCCCGGCGCAGCGACACCGGGACGCCCGCGACCAGCGGCCCGTCCGGGAGCGCGCCGCGCTTGTCCAGCCAGCTCCGCAGCGCGGACGCGCAGACCGCCATCACCACGTCGTTGACGCTGCCGCCGAGCGCGGTGCGGATCCGCTTGACCTCCGCCAGCGGGAGATCGCCGAACGCGACCGCGCGTCGCGGGCCGACCGGACCGTTGAACGGAGTCGGCGGTGCGGCGAGCGGGGCGCCCGCGGGCGTCCGCTCCCGGCCGAGCAGGCCCTGCACGGCGTGCGCGACGCGGGGGACGCCGGGCAGCCCCGCGACG
>NZ_QURH01000643.1 GCF_003428695.1 Actinomadura logoneensis | reverse complement strand
GGCGTGGTGCTCCCGCTCGGCCGCCGCGAGCTGCTCGGCCAGCTCGGCGCGCCGGGCCCGGCGCTGCCGCCGCAGCTGCCCGAGCGCGGTGAGCGCCAGGAACAGCAGCGCGTCCACCGTGGCGTCCAGCGTCCAGTCGCCGGGGCTGTCGGCCCGGAGCGCGGTCGCGGCCTCGTGGACGGCGAAGACCGCCGCGGTCCCGGCGACGGCCCTCCACCGGCCGCTGTGCGCGGCCAGCGAGAACACCGCGACCCACAGGGCGATGTCGGTGGAGGGGGCCTCCTGGGCGTGGATGAGCAGCAGGCCGGCGTTGCCCGCGAGCACGATGGCGATGATCACCGCGAGGGGCCGGACGCGCCGCCAGACCAGGGCACCGTCCACCAGGAGGGTCAGCGCGACCAGCAGGATCCATCCGGTGCGATCGCGCGGGACCAGGAACTCGTCCGCCAGCGACATCAGCGCCGCCAGGCCGAGCTGCGGCACGACCAGCAGCAGCGGCACCCCCGCGTCGGCGAGGTTCGGCCACCCCCGTGAGCCGCCCGCCGCCGGGCTCCGGGCCGGAACCCGGCCCAGTGTGTGATTCCCCCGAATTACCACGAACCGACTTTAGCGTTCGCCGCCCCGGGCTCGTGCGGCCGGAACGAGCCCGGTCAGATGATCCTGGCGATCTGATCGGCCAGGGGGACGGCGCCCAGCCGGTTGTCGATCTCGTCGTGCGGGACGGGCGGGGGCTCCTCGGGCCTCATCCGGGCGGTGAAGGCGTCGAACGCGGCCAGCTTGCCCGCGTCGCGCGGCAGCCCGCGCGCCTCCAGGCGGTGCCGCAGCGTCGCGGCGTCCGACCTGATCCACACCAGCCGGACCGGGGCGCCGCCCAGCTCCCCCACCCACGCCGCCCACCGCTCCGGGGAGCGGATGTGGCCGGTGAACGGCCCGCTGAGCAGCACCGGGCAGCCGTGGGAGCGGATCTCCCGCGCCGTCGCGGTCAGCCCCTCGTACTCGTGCGCCTTCACGTGCTCGTCGTACCAGGGGCCCTCGCGCTCACCCGGGTCGCGCCCGTAGGCGGCGAGCGTCGCGGCCACGAACGGGCCGTACAGGGTGTCCTTGTCGAGCAGCGCCGGGACGGGTCGCAGCCGCGCGAGCAGCAGGCCCGCGACCGTGCTCTTGCCGCCGCCGGGCGGTCCCGCGACCACCCACACCGCCGCCGGGGCGTCCCGGCCGCCCGTCATGCCGGCCGTCATGCCGCCCGTCATGCCGGGAGGCGGAGCCGCTCGCGGGCCAGCCGCGCGATCGCCTCCTCGTCGACCAGGTGGCCGAGCCCCGGCTGGGTCAGCGGCACCCCGACCACCCCGCCGGACGACCGGACCGGCGGCGTGACGAACACCGGCCCGCCCGCCGGGTCGGTCAGCTCGCTCGGCAGCGTCACCCCCGGCAGGGACGCCAGCGCCACCGCCGCCGCCTGCCCGATCCCGAACGCGCCCGCCCCGGTGCACCAGACGTCCCAGCCCGCCGCGTACGCCCGGTCGTGCGCCGCGCGGGCCGCCGTCAGCCCGCCGAAGCGGCCGATCCGCAGGTTCAGCGCCCGGCCCGCGCCGAGGTCGATCGCCGCCTCCAGGGTGTCGCGGTCGCCGACGTCCGGCGCGACCGCCGCCTCCACCCGGCCCTGGAGCCGGGCGTGCGCGGCGAGGTCGTCGGCCTCGAACGGCCGCTCGACCGCCGTCACGCCGTAGCCGTCGAGTGCGGCGAGCGCGTCCAGGTGCGCGGGCGTCTCGGCATAGCGGTGCCGTCCGTCGGCGACCAGCGCCAGCGCCGGGTAGGCCGCCCGGACCTCCCGGATCGGCTCCACGTCCCAGCCGGGCCGGATCTCCACCGTCACCCGCGTGTGGCCCGCCCCGACCGCCCGGTTCACCCGCTCCACGACCGTGTCCAGCAGCGGCTCGGGGGAGACCCGCGCCGCCGTGACGATCGACGTGCGGGTGCCGCCGAGGGCGTGCGCCAGCGGCTCGCCCCGGCCCCGGCACCACAGGTCCCAGCAGGCGGTGTCCACCGCGGCGGCGGCCCCGCTGGTACCGAGGTCGGCGACCGCCCAGACGTCCTCCGGACGGTCCCACGGCAGGCCGATCAGCGCGGGCGCCATCCGCTCGGCGATGTCGGCCCACGCCGGGCCCGCGCCCGCCGCCTCCTCGGGCACCGCGACCTCGCCCCAGCCGACCGCGCCGTCCTCGCCGGTCAGCCGGACCAGGATGCTCTCCGGACGCCGCGCGCGCGGCATCACGACCCGGAAGGTCTCACAGCCCTCGATCTGGGGCACCCGAATGTCCTCACGCTCGTCGAAGCCTTCCCCACCATGATCCCCCCTGCCGGGCGCGCCGCCCTCACCGGCCGCTCCGCGACCGCCGGAACGGCGCGCGGGCCGGGGTGCGCACGTATCCGCCGTCCGCGAGCCCCGCCGCCCGTCCAACGGGTTGAGGCCGGCCGGATCGCCGCGGGATGCGAGCGACACGCCCGCGCACGCCACCCGCCGG
>NZ_QURH01000644.1 GCF_003428695.1 Actinomadura logoneensis | reverse complement strand
GGGGCTGACCACCCCCGGTGCCCCGCCGCGCGCCCGCTCCCGGTAGGCGCACCCCTCCCCGTCCGGTCTCCCCGTCCGGCCCGGGGGGCGTCAGGTGGCGGGGTCGAGCCAGATGTTGGTGATGTCGAAGAACTGGATCTGCGGGACGTGCACCGGGTTGCGGACGCGGCTGCCGTGGTAGCGCGAGGTCATCGCGGCGAACGACAGGATCGGCACCACCGGCAGGTCGGCCATGATCCGCGCGTCCACCCGGTGCCAGAGCTCGTCGGCGGCGGCCGGGTCGGGCTCCTCCAGCGCCCGCTCGATCAGCTCGTCCACCTCGGGGTTGCTGTACCCGCCGTAGTTGGTGGTGCCCGGGACGTCGTTGGTCTGGAACAGCGGCTGGACGATCACCCGGCCGTTGTTGCCGAACCAGTCGGGGGTGAAGCCGGGCTCGGCGATGTCCCACGCCCCGGCGCGTCCCGCGTCCGGGTTCGACAGCGCGGAGCCGTAGTACTCGGCCTGGGTGTAGTACCGGTAGTCGAGCGTGATGCCGATCCGCTCCAGGCTCGCCTCGACGCAGGCCATCACCTTCTGGTGGATGCCGATGCTCCGGACGGCCGCCACGAGGGTGAGCCCGTCGCCGTACCCGGCCTCGACCAGCAGCGCGCGGGCCTTCCCGGGGTCGCCGCGTGAGCCGGGGGTGGGGTAGGGGTCGAAGTCGTCCCGGTGGCCGATGCTGCCGACCGGGATGACCGAGCCGAGCGGCCGGTTGGGCGCGTCCAGCGCGTCCAGGATCTCGCCGATCGCGACCTTGTCGATGGCGTAGGCGACGGCCTCGCGCACCCGCCGGTCGCTCGTGGCGCGGCCGGCGTTCGGGCTGCGCAGGTTGAACACCAGGTAGGGGTTCAGTGCGAAGCCGGGATAGCTGCGGGCGGGGGCGTCCTGGCCGGGCTTCGGACGGTCCCACGAGACGGCCGTGTAGGACCAGGCGAGGTCGACCTCGCCCGCGTCCATCCGCCGCTCCATCTCCGGCACCGGCGAGGTGTCGACCTCGATCTCGATCCGCTCGACGTACTGGTTGCGGATCGGGTCGGTCTCCTTGCGCCACACCGGGTTGCGCTCCATGACGATGCGCTCGCCGCGGTCGTCGTACCGGACGAGGCGGTACGGCGCGCACGACAGGGTGTTGCGCCGGAACTCCATGCTGTCGGGCAGGTAGGCGTCGTACTCGGCGGGCGCGGGGGCGGTGAACCCCGTCGCGAGGATGTTGAGCATGTCGTTGGCCGGGCGCCGCAGCCGGAACTCCACGGTGTGGTCGTCGAGGGCGCGCAGCCCCGCGATGTCGTGGGTGTCCTGGAACTCGGCGAGCGCCTTCGGGGTCGGGTCGGTCTCCTCGAAGGCCGCCCGGTAGGCGTCGCAGTACTCGGCCATGCCCTCGATCGTGGTGGTGAAGTACGGCAGCGCCCCGGCCCCCGACACCGGGTTGGGCAGCCGCTTGAACGCCCGGACGACGTCGTGCGCGGTGACCTCGCGCGGCGGCGCGGAGTCCCACAGCACCCCCTCGCGCAGCCGGACGGTGTAGGTCCTGCGGTCGGCGCTGATGCCGCCGTTCTCCACGGTCGGCACCTCGGCCGCCAGGTCCGGTACGGGGGTGAACGACCGGTCGGGCGCGGACAGGTCGTCCTGGGCCGGATAGGCGAACAGGTGCCGGGTGAGGGCGCGCAGGATCTGGGCCGAGGTGGCGTAGTAGGCGCTCGCGGTGTCGATGTGGTCCACGCCGCCCGGGCCGCGCAGCCGCAGCGTGCCGCCGTACCTGGGGTCTCCCGGCCGTTCCGCGGTCCCGGCCGCCGAATCGGGCGCGGTCCCGGCCGCCGTGCCGGTCCCGGTAGCGGTCCCGCGCTCGGATGTGGACTCTGACGCGGTGTTGGTCATCACTGTCCGCCTTCCCTGGATTGCTATAGGATTATCAAGTGATGTGTGAGGAATGGCAAGGCGACGGCCACCGCCCGCGTCACGGGGGAGGATGAGCGTGCCTCCGCGGCTTCCCGGGGACCTGCGCCGTATCGCGCAGCGGCACATCGAGCGCTGGTCGGAAGGCCAGCGAGGGCATGAGGCCTATTCTGACGTCGCGGAGCTGGGCCGCCTGCGGGTGGCGCCGGACGAGGAGTTCGGTCGGCGCGTGGCCGACTTCTACGAGCGTGCGGCCCGCTTCCAGTGCGATCCGGTCCTGCTCGAACGCTATGAGATAGTGAAGTTTCATAACCGGATGCTCTACGACGAGGTCACGGCCGCCGGGATCACCGTCCGGCCGTGGACGCGCGACGGCCAGCCCTACCGCGACTCCCGCGACCTGCGGGACCGCGTCGTCCGCACCGGCGTCCTGGAGGTCTTCCTCACCGAGCGGGGGCACGGCCCCTTACCCGACGGCGGCGCGGCTGAGTGCGGTGACGGCGGGCGCGGGACCGCCGGACGCGCTCCCACCGGACGCGGTGACGGCGGGCGCGGTGACGGCGGGCGCGGGGCCGGCGGCGGGCGG
>NZ_QURH01000639.1 GCF_003428695.1 Actinomadura logoneensis | reverse complement strand
CGCCCGCCCGCCGGCCCGGTCGCCCGCGGCCTGGCCGGCGGCGGCGCGGCCCCCCGCGGCATGGTTCCTGGCGATGAGGGCGGACTCGTCGCCGGTCCAGAGCCATTCGGCGACGGCCTCGAAGGGGTGCTCGGTCGCGAGGGTGAGGGCGTCGCGTCCCCGGTAGTAGGGGCGGTCGGGGCCGAGGGCGGTGACCGCCGACTCGATCGCGAGCTCCGACGGCCCTGGCCGCCGGCGCGGCCTGCCCTTGCGGGCGAGCTCCTCGACCTGCGCGGCGTCGAAGAGCGAGCGGCGGCCCGCCTCGTCCCGGCGGCGGCGCAGGACGCCCCGGCTCACGTAGGCGTACAGCGTGGCGGGTTTCACACCGAGGCGTTCCGCGGCCTCGGCCGCGTCGATCCACTGCCCCACCTGGCCGACCTCCCACTCAATGTTGATTATGGTCAATATTGATACATGTGGATCGGGCTGTCAATCTGAGCACATGCCTCAGATCCACTTCCTGGACGTCACCAACCGGGACGGCGTCCAGACCGCACGCACCGGGCTCTCGAAGTTCGGCAAGACGATGGTCAACCTCTACCTGGGCCGGCTGGGCGTGGCGCAGTCGGAGATCGGGTTCCCGTTCCTGTTCCACGAGGTCCCCTACGTCCGGGCGCAGCTGGCGCTCGAGGAGGCGGGGGCGTTCGGCGGCCTGCGCCTGTCCGGCTGGTGCCGGGGCGTCGCGGCGGACGTGGAGAAGGCGCTGGAGGTGCGGTCGCCGTCCGGCCGGACCCTGCGCCACATGAACCCGTCGATCTCGACGTCCGACTACATGATCGCGAACAAGTTCCGCGGCAAACTGGACCGCGCGGCCATCATCCGGGAGGCGCAGGCCGCGGTCCGGGCCGCCAAGGCGGGCGGCGTGGAGACCGTCGGCGTCAACGCCGAGGACGGTTCGCGCACCGACGACGGCTTCCTGCACGAGTTCGCGCTCGCCGCCAAGGAGGCCGGCGCGGACCGCGTCCGCTACTGCGACACGATCGGCGGGGACAGTCCCGGCCGGATCCGCGAGCGGTTCGCCAGGCTCGCCGCCGCCATCGGGATGCCGGTCGAGACGCACTGCCACAACGACCTCGGCATGGCCGTCGCGAACTCGGTGTCCGGCGCGCTCGGCGACCTGGAGGCCGGGCAGGACGCCTGGGTCAACACCTGCGTGAACGGCATCGGCGAACGCGCCGGGAACGCCGACCTGCTGTCCACGATCCTGGCGTTCGAGCACGCCTTCGGGGTGGACGCCGAGATCGGCGACGCGCTCGACCTGTCGTGGGCGCGCCGCTTCGCCCTGTGGGCGAGCTACGCCTTCGGCCAGCCGCTGCCGTACAACCAGGTCGGCGCGGGTGTGAACGCGTTCGCGCACGAGTCCGGCATCCACGCGGACGGCGCCCTCAAGGACCACGGCAACTACGAGCTGTTCGACGAGGCCACCCTCGGCCCGTTCCCGGACGACCTGCACGCCCAGCGCGGCCGGGTCGTTCTCACCGGCGAGTACGGCGGACGCTCCGGCTTCCGCCACGTGATGGACGAGCTCGGCGTCGAACCGTCCGACCCGGAGCTGTCGTTCCGCCTCGTCCAGCTGTGCAACGCGATGACCGGACGCCCGCTCACCGACGACGAGCTCCGCCTGATCGCCGCCCACCCGGCCGAACTGTCCCTGCTCTTCCCCGGCTACCTCTGACCGCTCCCACCCGGCCCACGCCCCCGCTCGCTCCCTACCCGGGAAGCCCGCACCGCAGCGGGCGGGGGGGCGGGCGGAGGCGGGTGGCGCCAGGGGGCTCATCGGACGGCTGCCGGGATGTCAGTGGGCGCTTCTATGGTCCCGGCATGACCAGCGCACAGGCGTACCAGTACGTCCGGCCGTCCGCGCTCACGGGCGCGGGCCTCGGACTGTCGACCTCCGGCGGGACCACGGCGTCCGGCGGCCGGACGGACCATCCGCACTTCTTCAGCGGGCTGCTCACGCGGGCGGCGCCCGCGGCGGCGGGGCTGCTCGGGCTCGCGGACGTGGCCCGCACCCGCTACCACCGGCCGCGGCCGACCGGCATGCGCGACCCGGTGGTCACCTGCAACGGGGACCGGCTCCGGATGGAGTCGTTCTCGGCCTGCGGCGGCGTCTACGCCCGGCTCGACGTCCTCCAGGACGCGCTGGACGGCGAGGTCGTCGACCTGGGCACCACCAACGTGGACGTCAACGGGCCGCTGCGCGAGGCGCTCGCCCGGGTCGGCGGGGACGAGCCGCTGCACCTGGCGGTCGGGACGGGCGAGCTCGTCGTCACCACGCTGGACGGCGCGACGGTCGAGAAGAAGGTCCCGCTGCCGGACCGCTGGCTGCGCGGGTTCGCCGAGGTCCAGGTGATCGCGTCCGCGTTCGACCCGCGGGCCGAGCTGACCGCCGCCGAGGCCGTCCGCTTCCTGCGCGGGCTGCCGGCCGGGCGCGGCGGCGCCGACGCGCTGTGGGCGGTCCCGGCCGG
>NZ_QURH01000641.1 GCF_003428695.1 Actinomadura logoneensis | reverse complement strand
GGCGACCGTCCCGCCCGCCGGACCGCCGGTCCCGTCGGCGGGACAGGCCGCCGCGACGCCCGAGCCGGTCTCGGGGCCGCCGGAGTCGGCGACCGTACCGGTCGGGCCCGGCGCCGCATTGGCGGCGGCGGTGCCGGTGGTGGTGGCCCGGGCCTTCTGCCAGCGGGCGAGGACGTGCCGGGCGACGTCGAAGAGCTCGGACGGCTCGGGAAGCCGGCCGCGGCCGGTGTCCTTGCCGGTGAGACGGCCGGACGCCGGGTCCAGGACGATCGCGCCGCGCTCGCGGAGCGTCGCCACGTTCGCCTGGGTGGCGGGGTGCTCCCACATCTCGGTGTGCATCGCGGGCGCGAACACCACCGGGCAGTGCGCGGTGAGCAGGGTGTTGGTGAGCAGGTCGTCGGCCAGCCCGTGCGCCGCGCGGGCGAGCAGGTCCGCGGTGGCCGGGGCGACGAACACCAGGTCGGCGGTCTGCCCGATGCGCACGTGCGGAACGCCGGAAACCCCGTCCCACACACGGGTGGAGACGGGGTTGCCGGACAGGGCGGCCCAGGTGGGCTCGCCCACGAAGCGCAGGGCGTCCTCGGTCGGCACGACGGTGACGTCGTGGCCGGACTCGGTGAGCCGTCGCAGCAGCTCGCACACCTTGTACGCGGCGATCCCGGCGGCGACGCCGAGCACCACGCGGGGCTTGTCGGGGGCTGTCATACGGGCGACTCTAGGACGCGGCGGTCCGCGGGCCGGACGCCGGGTCAGCCCTCGACGGGCTCGGCCTTGAGCAGGCCCTCGCGGACCTCGCGGAGCGCGATCGAGAGCGGCTTCTCCTGAACCTGGGTCTCGACGAGCGGGCCGACGTACTCGAGCAGGCCCTCGCCCAGCTGGGCGTAGTAGGCGTTGATCTGCCGGGCACGCTTGGCCGCGATGCTCACGAGACCGTACTTGGTGTCGACGACCTCGAGCAGGTCGTCGACGGACGGGTTGGTGATGCCGTCGTTGCTGGCTGCCACGCGGTGGCCCTCCACTAGATGACCGTCGTCGCGGTCGGACCGCCCCGGTGCGGGGCGGCGCGGGCGCGGCGCGGATGCTTACTGACGAACAGCCATCAAGACTAGCAGCTCGTGCACGACATCCTGCACGGACGTGTTGACCAGCGTGACGTCGAACTCCTTCTCGGCCGCGAGTTCCACCCTGGCGGCGGCGAGCCGGCGTTCGATGACGTCCGGCGGCTCGGTCCCGCGGCCGGTGAGGCGCCGGACCAGCTCGTCCCACGAGGGCGGGGCGAGGAAGACCAGCCGGGCCGCCGGCATCGTCCGCCGGACCTGCCGTGCCCCCTGGAGATCGATCTCCAGGAGGACGGCCTCACCGCGGGCGAGACGCTCCTCGACGGGGCGGCGCGGGGTCCCGTAGCGGTTGCCCGCGAACTCCGCCCACTCGAGGAGCTCGCCCTCGGCGACGAGCCGGTCGAAACCGGCGTCGTCGACGAAGTGGTACTGCAGGCCGTCGATCTCACCCGGTCGGGGGGACCGGGTGGTCACCGAGACCGACAGCCACACCTCGGGGTGGGCACGCCGGATCTCGGCGACGACCGTGCTCTTGCCGACGCCCGACGGCCCGGAGAGGACCGTGAGGCGACGGGCGAGCCGACCATGCTTCAGCTGGGAGCCGTCCGGCGCGGTCATGGGCGCACCGGAGCTGAGCGAGGTGGAGCCGGAACCGGGCAGGCCCGGGCCGGCCGCGACGGCAGCACCGTCGCGCCCGCTCGCGGATCGGGGGTCAGCGGTTTCCACCGCCGCCGAACTCACGCTCCAGGGAGGCGCGCTGGTTGGCGCCGAGGCCCCGCACACGGCGGGACTCGGCGATGCCCAGACGCTCCATGATCTGCTTCGCACGGACCTTGCCCACACCGGGCAGGGATTCCAGGAGAGCCGACACCTTCATCTTTCCGATGACGTCGTCGGACTGACCCTCCTTGAGAACCTCGGCGAGCGAGGTCCCCCCGTGCTTCAGCCGGTTCTTAACCTCGGCACGCTCCTTGCGGGCCTTGGCAGCCTTCTCCAGGGCTGCGGCGCGCTGTTCGGGGGTTAGGGGCGGAAGAGCCACGCCGGGTCACCTCAGGTTTCCACTCGACGGAGTCGGACGGGACGGGAAACTAGCGAGTTCACGGCCCATAAGGCAACGTGAAGTGCCGTTTTACCCGCCACAAAATCACGAAAATCACTCCTTGGAGTGTCCTGAATACAGAGTGTACCCAACTCGACCCGCTCGGGGGCCCCGACCCCCGCCACCTGGACACTTACCCAAGATCGCAACTTTCCCCCCATAAACCCCCGAAACCCGTCACTCATCACCCCCACCAAAGATGATCTTGGTCACGTTTTCGGGCCTCCCCGCGCCTCTCCCCGTCCCGCCGCCGCGCACTCGCGGACGGCCCGCGGTGTGTCGCGAAACACTCCCCCCGGCGTGTCGCCGACACCACCGAAACGCGCCCCCGGCGGCCGGGTGGCCGCCG
>NZ_QURH01000636.1 GCF_003428695.1 Actinomadura logoneensis | reverse complement strand
CGCCGGCCGACGCCTCGGCCGACGGGCGGGGCGCCGTGCCCGGTGCCGAGCGGGCCGGCCGCCCGTCCGCCCGGACCTCGTCGGAGACGTTCGGCCGCCGGCTGCTGCGCACCCTGCGCACGCCGCTCGGACTGGCGACCGTGGCCTCCGTCACCGTGCTGCTCCTCATGGCCGTCTTCGGTCCGTCGCTCGCCGGGGACGCCGCGAACCGCGTCGACACCGGGGCGATCGACCAGGGCGGCGGGGGCGCGCACCTGTTCGGCACCGACGGCCTCGGCCGGGACGTGGCGGCGCGGGTGCTGGTCGCGACCCGGCTCACCCTGGAGCTCACCCTGGCCGCCACCGCCATCGGGATGGCCGGCGGCCTGCTGCTCGGCCTGGCGCCGTCGGTGCTCGGCCGCCGCGCCGGCCGCCTGGTGACCGCCGCCGTGGGCGTGCTGGTGGCGTTCCCCGGCCTGCTGTTCGTCCTGGTCCTCGCGACGGTCTTCGGCGCGGGGAGCACGGGGGCGGTGCTGTCGGTGGGCCTGGCGCTCGTCCCGCCCGCCGCGCGCCTGGTGCAGAACCTGGCGGCGTCGGTGGCGTCCGCCGACTACGTGGCCGCCGCGCGCATCCTGGGGACGGGCCGGTTCCGGCTCGTCACCCGGCACGTCCTGCCGAACATCGCCGAGCCGGTGACGCTGTTCACCGCGCAGTCGGCGGCGCAGATCCTCATCGCGTTCTCGGGGCTGTCGTTCCTCGGCCTGGGCGTGCAGCCGCCCGCCTACGACTGGGGCCGCCTGCTCAACGAGCAGCTCGGCCGGATCTACGTCAACCCGCTCGCCGCGCTCGCCCCGGGCCTCGCGGTCATCCTCACCGGCCTGGTGTTCACGCTGGTCGGCGAGGTGATCGCGGAGGCCGGCGGACGGCGCACCCCGCACCCGCGCGCCGTCCCCGACCCGGCGGACGACCGGCCCCGCGCGTCCTCCTCCCGGGCGCCGGACACCGGCGAGGCCCACCCCGACGCGCACGCCGACGCGCACGCCGACGCGCTGCTGAGCGTGCGGGACCTGCGGGTCACCTTCCCCGGCGGACGGACGCCCGTCCGCGGCGTGTCCCTGGCGCTCGCTCCCGGCGAGGCCGTGGGGCTGGTCGGGGAGTCGGGCTCGGGCAAGAGCCTGACCGCCCTGTCGGTGGCGGGCCTGGCCCCGCACCCGGCGCGGGTGGACGCCGGCGAGCTGCGGTTCCGCGGCGCCGACCCCCGCTCGGGCGGCGCGCTCGGCACGTCGCTGGCCATGGTGTTCCAGGACCCGATGGCCTCCCTCAACCCCGCGCTCCGCGTCGGCCGCCAACTCGCCGAGGTCGCCGAGGTCCACCTGGGCGCCTCCCGCTCGCGGGCCGCCGCCCGCGCCGTCCAGCGGCTGGCGTGGGTGCGGATCGGCTCGCCCGAGCGGCGCGCCCGGCAGCGCCCGCACGAGTACTCCGGCGGCATGCGCCAGCGCGCGATGATCGGCATGGGGCTCATGGGCGAGCCGAGCCTCATCGTCGCGGACGAGCCGACCACGGCGCTCGACGTCACCGTCCAGCGCCAGGTGCTGGAGCTGCTGGCCGAGGTGCGGCGCGACTCCGGCGCGGCGCTGCTGCTCATCTCGCACGACATCGCCGTCGTCGCGCAGGTGTGCGAGCGGGTGCTGGTGATGTACGCGGGCCGGGTCGTGGAGGAGCTCCCGGTCGCCGACCTCGCCGGACGCGCCGCGCACCCCTACACGCGGGCCCTGGTCGGGGCGGTCCCGACCATGGGCACCGACCGGGGGACGGCGCTCGCCACGATCCCGGGCCGTCCTCCGGAGCCGGGGGACCGGCCGCGCGGCTGCGCGTTCGCGCCGCGCTGCGAGCGGGCGAGCGACCGGTGCCGCACCGCCGAGCCCGCGCTGACCGACAACGGCGAGGGCCGCCGCGTCGCCTGCTGGCATCCGGTCACCGACGCCGCCCGTCCGGCCGCACCGGCGGGCGAAGGGACCGCGCAGCGCCCGGAGGCTCTGGAGCGGAAGAGCACGGAAGCGCCGCGGGACGGCACCGGACCGGCGGCGCGCGGGACGGAGCCCGACGAGGGCGCGACGCGGACGGCACGGGACGGGGGAGCGCGATGAGCACGCTGGAGTTCCGCGGGGTCAGCATCCGCTACGGCCGGTTCACCGCCGTGGACGGCGTGGACCTCACCGTCCCCGACGGCGGCGTCACCGGCCTGGTCGGCGAGTCCGGCTCGGGCAAGTCGACTTTGGGCCGGGCGGCCGTCGGGCTGGCCCCGGTGGTCGCCGGGTCGATCCTGGTGGACGGCCGGGAGGTCGGCGGACGGCCCCGGCGCGGTCCCGTCCAGCTCGTCTTCCAGGACCCCTACGCCTCGCTCGACCCCCGCATGCCGATCGGCGCGTCCGTCGCGGAGGCGCTGCCCCGCGCGTCCCGCACCGTCGCCCCCGCCGCCCCGGCCGGCACCGGGAAAGCGGGCCGCGCCGGCCTGGCCGCCCGGCT
>NZ_QURH01000638.1 GCF_003428695.1 Actinomadura logoneensis | reverse complement strand
GACCGGTCCCGGCGGAGCCGTCCGAGCCGGTCCCGGCGGGGCCCTCCGCGGCGGCCCCGGTGGCGCCCGCGGCCTTCTCCGGCAGGGGCTCGGCGGGCGAGGTGAGGTCAGTGGGTGGCATAGCGCTTCTCCAGACGTCGCAGGACCAGGGACGACACGGTGCTGACGATGATGAAGAACAGCCCGGCGACGGTGATCGGTTCGAGGTACTTCAGGGTGTGCGCGCCCTCGTCGAACGCGGTGGCCAGCAGCTCGGCCACGGTGATGCCGAACAGGAACGGCGTGTCCTTGAACAGGGCGATCAGGTAGTTGCCCAGCGTCGGGACGATCCGCCGGACCGCCTGCGGCAGCACCACCGCGGTCCAGACGCGGCGGCGCGGCAGGTTCAGCGCCCTGGCGGCCTCCCACTGGCCGCGCGCGACGTCGTCGATGCCGGCCCGGTACACCTCGGCGGTGTAGGTCGAGTAGTGCAGCCCGAGGCCGACGATCCCGGCCGTCAGCGCGCCGAGCGTCAGCCCCCAGGAGGGCAGCACGTAGAAGATGAAGAACAGCTGCACGAGCAGCGGGGTGCTGCGGATGAACTCGGTCACCCACCGGACGGTCTGGCTGAGCACCCGGTTGGGGGAGCGCCGCAGCAGCGCCCAGACGAGGCCGAGCGCGAGCGCGATCAGGTAGCCGAACAGCGTCGCGATGACCGTGACGCGCAGGCCGTCCAGCAGGTCGGGGATGAGGTCGCCGGTGTACTTCCAGTCCCAGTTCACGGCGTCACCGCCTGGGGGCCGGCCGCGGCGGCGGTGGCCGGACGGGGCGGGAGCCCGCGGCCGAGCATCCGCGCGCTGCGCCGTTCGGCGAGCCGCACCAGCACCTGCAGGGCCTGGGCGATCACGAAGTAGATCACCAGGATCACCGCGAACGTCGCGGCGGTCTGCCCGGTGGACGCCTGGATCTGCTTGGCCCGGAAGGTCAGGTCGGCGATCGCCACCAGCGACACGCCCGCCGTCGCCTTCATCAGCTCGATGAGCAGGTTGCCGAACGGCGGCAGCATCAGGGCGGTGGCCTGCGGCAGCAAAACCCGGCGCATCCGCTGGACGGCGGTGAAGTTCAGCGCGCAGGCCGCCTCCCACTGGGCCCGCGGGACGGCGTTGATCGAGCCGCGCACGACCTCCGCGCCGTAGGCGCCGTAGTTCAGCCCGACCGCGAGGACGGCCGCCGCGATCGGCGTGAACCGCAGGCCGAGCAGCGGGAGCGCGTAGAAGAACCAGTACATGAGCACCAGCGCCGCGATGCCGCGGAAGAACTCCACGTAGATCCGGTTGACCGCGCGGAGCACGGCGCTGCGCGCCGTCCCGGCCAGGCCCACGACCAGGGCCAGGACGAGCGCGAGCGCGGCGCCGAGCAGGGTGATCTGGAGCGTCGTCCAGGCTCCCCTGAGCAGCAGCGGGTAGCTGTCGAGTACGTCGGACATGGCGGTCAGCCCTGGCAGAACCGGGCGGCGGTGTCGTTCGGGCCGGGCAGCTCGGCCTGGCTGAACCCGAACGGCTGGATGATCGGGAGCAGCCGGTTGCTCTTCCTGAGCTCGCCCAGCTTGCCGTTGAACGCCTGCAGCAGGTCGGTGTCGGCCTTGCGGAACGCGAACGCGCCCGCGCCCAGCTGCTCCTTGCCGCCGATGACCGGGACGTAGGCGTCGGTGACCTCGAACGGCTCGCCCTTGTGCTTGGACAGCAGGTCGACGAGGGAGATGCGGGTCAGCGCGATGCAGTCGATCCGGCCGGCCTTCAGGCCCTCGAACGCGCTCGGCTGGTCGGGGAAGGTCTTCAGGTTCCCCTTGGACACGCCGAGCTTGGTGGCGTAGTCGCCCTCGGCCGCGCCGGTCAGCACGCCGACCTTCAGCTTCTTCTGCGCCGCGTCCTCGAACTTGTGGACGCCCTTGGGGTTGCCCTTGGGCACCATGAACGCCGACTTGGCGACGTAGTCGGGGTCGGCGAAGGCGACCTCGGCGCAGCGCTGGGGGAGCACGAACATGCCCGCCGCGATCACGTCGAACCGCTTGGCCTTCAGGCCGCCGATGAGCCCGCCGAAGTCGACGTTGACGCCCTCGACCTTGTCGATGCCGAGCTCCTTGAAGATCACCCGGGCCAGTTCGGGCGCCTCGCCGGTGAGCTTGCCGCTCTTGTCGGTGTAGCCGTAGGGCGACTCGTTGGCGAACCCGATGGTGATCTTGCCGTCCTGCTTGGCCCGCTTGAGCGTGCCGCCGCCCTGCCGCTCCTGGGCGGGGTCGGTGGTGGAGCATCCGGCGGCGGCGAGCGGCACCGCCGCGCCCAGCAGCGCCGCGGTCCGCAGGAACGCGCGCCTGCCGGTGGCGGACGGGTCGTGGTTGGTCATCTTCTCGACTCCTGGGGTGGCCGCGCCCGCCGGGCCCTCGCGGGCCGGGCGGACGCGGCGCTCGGATCTGGGGACGGATGTGGGAACGGCCGGACCGGCGGCGGGTCGGCTGCCGGTG
>NZ_QURH01000640.1 GCF_003428695.1 Actinomadura logoneensis | reverse complement strand
GCGGGGCGGCGGACGGCCCGGCGCGGCGGGCTGCTCGGCGCGGCGCTGCGTCCGGAGCTGGCGCGGCCCGCGCTCATCTTCGCGGCGATCACGTTCGCGACCGGTGTGCTCCAGACGTTCCTGCCGCTCGCCGTGCACGGCGCGGCGGCGGGGCTGGCGGCCGGGTCGCTGTTCGCGCAGTCCCTGGCGACGCCGTTCACGCGCTGGCTGTCCGGCCGGTTCGCCGACCGGTACGGGACGCGCCCGCTGCTCGTCCCGATGGCGCTGCTGACCACCGCCGGGGCCGCGACGCTGGTCTGGACGGGCAGCCCGGTCGCGGTGATCGCCGGGCCGGCCCTGTTCGGGGCGGGGTTCGGCATCGCGCAGACCGCCACGCTGGCGCTGATGCTCGGCCGCGTGGCCCCGGCCGAGTTCGGCCGGGTCAGCGCGCTGTGGAACATCGCCTACGACGCGGGGATCGGTGTCGGCGCGGTCGGGTTCGGGGCCGTGGTGTCCGTCGCGTCCTACTCGGGCGGGTTCGCGGTCACGGCGGCGCTGCTCGCGCTCACGCTCGTCCCGATCTGGGTGGACCGCCGCGCCCGGTAGGTCTTCAGCGCGATGTTCTCCGCCGTCCGCCGGGCGCTGTTGGCGATCATCTTCTTGCCGGGCAGGTACGGCATGAGCCGGTAGTTCTGCCGCAGCAGCCACGCGACCACGCGGTTCTCCGGGACCATCAGCTTCGCGACGCCCTGCCCCTGCTTCTGGCATCCGGCGACGTACCCGCGCATCGCCTCCTCGTAGCGGGCGAACGCGACGGTGTGGTCGCCGCCGGCCTCGGCCAGCTCGCCCGCGAGGACGTACGCGGCGACCATGGCGAGGCCGGTGCCCATCCCGGAGAGCGAGGACGGGCAGTACGCGGCGTCCCCGAGCAGGGCCACGCGACCGCGCGTCCAGCCGTCCATGCGCACCTGGCTGACGGAGTCGAAGTAGAAGTCCGGGGCGTCCGCCATCATGCCGAGCAGCCGGTCGCTCTCCCAGCCGTTGCCCGCGAACGTCTCGGTCAGCAGCCGCTGCTGCGCGGCGACGTCGCGGCGGTCGACGCCGGTGGGCGGCGCGCCGAAGTAGAACACGGCCTTGGCCTCGGTGTTGTTCCGCGCGCTGTACACCGTGACGACCTTGCCCGGCGTGGTGAAGGCCAGGCCGGAGCGGTCGATGCCGAGGTGGTTGGGGACGGTGAAGATCGCGCAGTACAGGCCGAGGTGCGACACGAAGTCCTCCTCGGGGCCGAACGCGAGCCGCCGGACGGTGGAGTGCAGGCCGTCCGCGCCGATGACCAGGTCGTACCGGCCGGTCGCGCCGCTGTCGAAGGTGACGTCCACGCCGTGGGCGTCCTCCTCCATCCGGGCGATCGAGTCGCCGAAGACGTACCGGGTGAACGGCGCGGTCTTCTCGTACAGGATGCGGGCCAGGTCGCCGCGCAGGATCTCGACGTCCCCGGAGAACAGGTCGGCGGGCATGGACGCGAGCTTCTTGCCGCGCGAGTTCACGTACACCATGGCGCCCGTGTGGGTCTGCTCGCGGCGGATGTCGTCCAGCACGCCCATCTCCGCCAGGACGCGCAGGTGCGCCGCGCCCCGGAAGTCCACTGCGTAACCGCCGTCGCGCGGTTCGGCGGCCTTCTCGACGACCGTGACCGAGTGGCCGTGGCGGTGGAGCCAGTAGGCGAGGGCGGGACCGGCGACCGAGGCGCCCGAGATCAGGATGTTCGTCGTCATGCCCCTGACTCTGCGGGGCCCTCCTCACCGCGACCTCACCGCGACCTCACCGCGACCTCACCGCCGCCTCACCGCCGCCCCGGCGCGCGGTCACCGCCGTCCCGGCGCGCGGTCACCGCGCGGAGAAGTCGGGCAGGACGTGCACGGGCGAGCGGCGGACGGTCTCCCTCGGCAGCCCCGCCAGGAGCAGGACGCCCTCGTGGTCGAGGCGCAGGCCCTCGCGGTAGGCGGACGTGTAGGCGTCGTCCCCGAGCCGGGCGCGCGCGGACCGCTCGACCTCGGCGGCGTCGGGATCGCCCACGGCGTCCGCCCCGCGCAGGACGGCCGCCCCGCCGAGCATCCGCGCGGCGGTCGCGGGGTCCCGCACCCGCGCGAGCGCGACCATGGCGCGCGCCGCCTCGGACAGCGCGCCGATGACGGCCGCCACCTCGACGGCCTGGAGGTAGAGGCCGGCGGCCTCGGGGTCCGGCTCGGCGATGCGGCCGAGGCCGATGAGCGTGCGGACGCGGTTGCCGACGCTCTTCACCCAGGTGGGGTCGAAGCGCTCCAGGGCCTCCCCGTAGAGCCGGCGGGCCTCGTCCTCGTCGCCCCTGGCCAGGGCCATGTCGGCGAGTCCGCGGAAGGCCGCGGCGAGGCACGTCGCGTTCCCGGCCCGGCGGGCCACGGCGGCGGCCTCGGCGTAGTCGGCGCGGGCGGCCTCCGGGTCGGCCGCCGCGCGCAGGTCGCCGCGGTT
>NZ_QURH01000635.1 GCF_003428695.1 Actinomadura logoneensis | reverse complement strand
CGGCGCGCGTCCCGTCCCCCCGCCATGACGCCGGCACGCCGTCGGCCGGCGGCGCCGCGCAGACCGCCGCAGGCCAGGCGGCCAACGGCACCGGCGCGAACGGCGAATCGGGCAACGGCAAGCGCCCGTCCGGCAGTGCGGCCGAGGCTGTCCATGGCGACAGCGCGTCCGGCCTCGGAGGGGATGCGGCACGCGACGCGAGCACCCTGGGCGCGGGCAACGGCAGGCGCCCGTCCGGCGGCGCGGACGGCACGCACGCGTCCAACGGAGCGGACGGGCCGGGTCGTGGCACGCACGCGTCCGGCGGCGCGGATGGAGCGGGTCGCGGCGAGCGGGTGTCCCGGGTCGCGGACGAGGTGCCCGGGATCCGCGCGGCGCGGGTTCTGCGGGCGGCGGGATGGCGGGTCGTCGTGATCCGCACGGCGGCGCAGCTCGCGGGCGCCTGGGGCGTCGTCTCGCAGCCGGACGGCTTCGACATCGACTACGCGCGCGGCGCGGGCCGGGCGGGCGGGAACGGCGGTGGAGGCGCGGCATGAGGATCCGGATGACGGTCATGGCCGGGCTGGCGACGCTGGCCGGGTCGGTCGGGCTGTATCCGCTGTTCATGGGCGGGCAGTGGTTCTGGCACGCGCTCGGCGCGGTCGTCGCGACGGGGCTCGGCTCGGTCGCGGTGCGGCGGCTGCGGGTCCCGGCGGTGTTCGATCCGCTCGGCCCGGCGGTCGCGCTGCTGCTCTACTGCACCCTGGTCTTCACGCCCGGGCGGGCGCTGGTCGGGATCATTCCCACGCAGTCGTCGCTGGGCGGGCTGGGCGACCTGGTCTCCGACGGCTGGTCGGCCGCCAACCGGTACGCCGCCCCCGTCCCGGACGGGCGGGGCATCCACCTGCTGGTGACGATCGGCGTCGGCGCGGTCGCGACCGTCGTGGACCTGCTCGCCGTCCGGTTGCGCCGGGCCGCGCCCGCCGGCCTCCCGCTGCTGGCGATGTACAGCGTGCCCGCGGCGATCCGCGAGCACGGCGTGAACTGGATGGTGTTCGGGGTCGGCGCGGCGGCTTTCCTCGCGCTGCTGATGGCGGACGCGCGGGAGAGCGTCGGCGGCTGGGGCCGGATGGTGTTCTCGCCGCGCTGGCACGAGGAACCGCCGTCCGACCGGGAGAACCCGGACATCTCGACGCTGGCCACCAGTGGCCGCCGGATCGGCGCGGCCACCCTCGCCGTCGCCGTCCTGCTGCCGATGGCGGTCCCGGGCATCCACCCGCGCGGCGTGTTCGGCGGGCGCGGCGGGGGCACGGGCGGCGACGGCGGCCGGACCGTCACCACGCCCGACCCGATGGTCAGCCTGTCCCGCCAGCTCACCAACCCCGACGACGGGGTCGTGCTGACCTACCGCAGCGACGACGCCGAACGCCCCGACTACCTGCGCCTCTACGCGCTCGACCGGTTCGACGGGGACCGCTGGACCTACAGCGTCGCCTCCACCTCCAAGGACAAGGTGAGCGACGCGTCGCTGCCCGCCCCGCCCGGCCTCTCGGTCGCGCCGTCCCGGCTGGTCACCACCCGGATCAAGGTGAGCAAGGACCTGCGCGATTTGCAGTTCCTGCCGATGCCGTACGCGCCCGTGCGGGTCCAGGCCAAGGGCGACTGGCGGGTGCACTCGCCGTCACTGATGGTCTACTCGCTGCGCGACAGCGTGGGCGGACGGTCCTTCACCGTGACCAGCCGCCGCGTGCTGCCCGGCCCGTCCGACCTCAAGGTGGGCGGGACCTACACCCGGGACATGCTCGCGGAGTTCACCTACCTGCCCAAGTCCGTCCCGGACAAGGTGCGCAAGCTCGCGGTCGCGGTGGTGAAGGACGCGCGCACCCCCTACGACGCGGCCGTGCGGCTCCAGTCGTGGTTCACCCGGACCGGCGGGTTCCGCTACGACCTGACCGTCGGCACCCCCGAGCACGGCTCGGACCTGGTCGACTTCCTCACCGTCGACAAGCGCGGCTACTGCGAGCAGTTCGCCGCCGCGATGGCGGTCATGTCGCGCGAGCTGGGCATCCCGGCGCGCGTGTCGGTCGGGTACACGTCCGGCAGGCAGAACCCGTCCGGCGAGTGGGAGGTGCGCGGACGCGACGCGCACGCCTGGCCCGAGCTGTACTTCGAGGGCGCGGGCTGGGTGCGGTTCGAGCCGACCCCGGCGGGCGCCGCGGGCCAGGGCACCGCCACCGAGCCCGCCTACTCCCTCGCGGCGAACGCCGGCGGGACCGGCGACGACGGCACGACCAGCCCGGACCCGGAGCCGTCCTCGTCGGTGGGTCCGGGCGGACGCCCGACCACCGGCCCGCGCTTCCGCAACGACCTGCCCGGCACCGGCGGGTCGCCGGTCGTGCCGCGCGAGAAGCACCACGGCGGTCCCGGCTACGCGCCGTGGGTCGCGGGCGGCACGCTGGTCGTCCTGCTGCTGGCGGCGGCGCCGGCGGTGCGGG
>NZ_QURH01000642.1 GCF_003428695.1 Actinomadura logoneensis | reverse complement strand
CCGGACCGGGCCCGCGCCGCCTCCCCGGCGAGGCGCGGACCCGCGTCCGCCCCAAGCCGCACCCCGGCCGCCGCGCGCGGCGGCTCGTGAAGGAGACGCTCGTGCGCCCCGCAAGCACGGTCCGACGCCCGCTCCCCCGGCACCGGACGATGTTCGTCCTCGGGATCACCACCGCCGCCCTGGTCTCTCCGGTCACGATCCCGTCCGCGCAGGCCGCCCCCGCGGCGCCCGCCGCACCCGCCGCGCCGGGCGCCAAGCCGAAGCCCAAGCCGGACGTGAACAAGCTCCGGGACCAGCTCGAACAGCTCACCGAGCAGTACAACGGGCTGAAGGTCAAGCTCTCCGAGACCCGCCGCGCCTCCAAGGTCGCGGACGGCATCGCGCGGCAGCAGGAACGCTCGCTGGAGGCCGTCCGGCGCGACATCGCCCGGGTCGCCGCCGCCACCTACATCAACGGCGAGACCGATCCGACGCAGCGGATGTTCGCCTCGTCCGACCCCCAGTCGCTGCTCGACCAGGCGTCCACCCTGCGGTACTTCGCCACCCAGAACGGCACCCGCGTGTCGGCGCTGCTGCAGGCCGTGCAGGGCGCCGAGCGGGCGCGGCTCGCCGCGCAGGAGCGCAAGCGGCAGGTCGAGACGCTGCGGACGACCCTGGCGAAGAAGCGCGCCGCCGTCGCCAAGCTGTACGACCAGGCCAAGGAGCAGCTGGACAAGGACCGGACCACCGGCCGACCGGACGCGCCGGGCAAGGCGCCGTCGGTGCCGGGGTCCGGCAAGGGCGCGCAGGCCGTCCGCTACGCGCTGGCCCAGCTCGGCGTCCCCTACTCGTGGGGCGGGGGCGACGCGTCCGGCCCCACCTACGGCATCGCGCAGGGCGCCAACATCAAGGGCTTCGACTGCTCCGGGCTGACCCTGTACGCGTACGCGCGCGTCGGCGTGCGGCTCCAGCACTACACCGGCGCCCAGTGGAACGCGGGCACGCACGTGTCCGCCGACCAGCTCCAGCCGGGCGACCTGGTGTTCTTCTACTCCGACCTGCACCACATGGGCATGTACATCGGCGGCGGGAAGATGGTCCACGCGCCGCAGACCGGCGACGTCGTGAAGATCAGCCCGATGGCCGGACGCCCGCTGGCCGGGGCCGTCCGGATCTCCTGACCGTCCCGCCCGGACCGGCCCACGGCGCCGTGCGGGACAATGGCGGCGGAGGGAACGGCGAGGAGGGCGTGGTGGGTGATCTCGGCGGCGCGCTGGAGCGGGCGGTCATGGACGCGCTGTGGGCGGCGGACGAGCCGCTGCGCGTCCGCGAGCTGCTGAACCTGCTCAACGCCTCCGCCGACCGGCCGCTCGCCTACAACACCGTCCAGACCGTGGCCGAGCGCCTGACCCGCAAGAACCTGCTGCGCCGCGTCCAGGACGGGCAGGCGTTCCGCTACACCCCGACGCAGAGCCGCGACGACTTCACCGTCGCGCTCATGCTGGACGCCCTCACCGACTCGCCCGACCAGGGCGCGATCCTGGCCCGGCTGGTCGAGAGCGTCCCGGACGCCGACGCCCGGCGCATGCTGGACGCCCTGAACGCCCGCACCGCCGACGGCCACGGCTCGGGCGGCACGGGCGGCGGCACGGGCGGCCCGCGCGCTTCGGGCGGTCCGGACGGTTCGGGCGACGAGGCGCGGGGCTGACGGGGTGACGGTCCTCGCCGTCCAGCTGGTCTTCCTGGTCGCCGTGCTCGGCTGGTGCGCGGGCGCGTCGCTGGACGGGGCGTCGTTCCCGCGGCGGCATCCGGCGAGCGCGGCGCTGTGCTGGACGGGCGCCGTCCTCGGGCTGTGGGCGTCCCTGTTCGGCCTGCTCGTCCTGGCGCTGTTCTGGCCGGGCGCGGCGGGCCACGGCTTCGCCGAGCTGCTGACCACGTGCCTCACCCCGCACAGCCATCCCGGCCTGCTGTGGGGCGCCCTGGGGAGCTGCGCGGTCGTCGCGCTCTACTCGGTCCGGCTGTCGCGCGGAGTGCCCCGGCTCTGGCGGACGGTCCGGAGCCGGCGGCGCCACCGCAGCATGCTCCGCCTCGTCGCCCGCGCCGACGACCGGCACCCGGACGTGCTGCTGCTCGACCATCCGCTGCCCGTCGCCTACTGCCTGCCCGCGGGCGCCCGGTCCATCGTGATCAGCAGCGGCGCCCGCACCCGGCTGGCCCCCGCCGAACTGGCGGCCGTCCTCGCCCACGAGCGGGCCCACCTGCGGCACCGCCACCACGCCCTGCTGCTGCTCCTGGACCTGAGCCACGCCGCGCTGCCCTGGCTGCCCACCCTCCGGCGGGCCATGGCGACGGTCCCGCTGCTGCTGGAGATGGCCGCCGACGACGCCGCCGTCCGCCGGCACGGCCCGGACGCGGTGCGGTCCGCGCTGCAGAGCCTGGCCCTGCTGCCCGGGCCGTCCGGCACCCTCGCGGCGGCCGGGGACCGGCCCCT
>NZ_QURH01000637.1 GCF_003428695.1 Actinomadura logoneensis | reverse complement strand
GGGGGTGGGGCGCCGCGGACCGCCCCGCCGCCGGGACGATCTTGACAGCGGGTCCTGACGCAGCCCGGGGCGCTCCCGGCCGCCCGCCGCGGCGGGGCCCGGGGGGAAAGTGGGGCGCCGGGCGGGCTGTGCCCGGCGTCCGGTTGGAGCACAATGGCTGCGTTCCCATGACCATCGCGGGTACCGGCAGTGAGACGTACTGTCGGTGGGGCACTGTTCGATGGCACCGGCGGCGGGCGCCGGTGGGCGCCGGCGGCCCGGCGGCGGTCGCGGGCGGAGCGGAGCGGAGGGCGGATCATCCGGAATCGGAGGAGACGCGCGGACGTCCGTGCAAGGGTTGCGCACTGCGGCGCCGTCGGGGCGGCCGGACGGCTGAGGAGGGTTGGTTGGTGGCAGTAGGGATGCACGGGGACCCGTCGCCCGGGACCGGACGGTCGGCTCCGGCGCCCCGCCCCGGGGACGGCCCGGCGAACGCCTCCCGGACCGGGCACCCGGCCGGCCTGGACGACCTGGCCCGGGTGAGCGGGCGCATCCGGGACGCCGTGGAGACGGTGGTCGAGGGCAAGCCCCGGGCGGTGCGGCTCGCGCTGACCGTCCTGCTCGCCGAGGGCCACCTGCTCATCGAGGACGTCCCGGGCGTCGGCAAGACGCTGCTCGCCAAGGCCCTGGCCCGCTCGGTGGACTGCTCGGTCCGGCGCGTCCAGTTCACGCCCGACCTGCTCCCGAGCGACATCACCGGGGTCAGCGCCTACAACCAGGAGCTGCGCGAGTTCGAGTTCAAGCCGGGCCCGGTGTTCGCCAACATCGTGGTCGGCGACGAGATCAACCGCGCCTCCCCCAAGACGCAGTCGGCGCTGCTGGAGTGCATGGAGGAGCGGCAGGTCACCGTGGACGGCACGACGTATCCGCTGGAGCGTCCGTTCATGGTGATCGCCACCCAGAACCCGGTCGAGATGGAGGGCACCTACCCCCTCCCCGAGGCGCAGCGGGACCGGTTCACCGCGCGGATCTCGATGGGCTACCCCGACCCGTCCGCCGAGCTGGAGATGCTCGACGCGCACGGCGGGGCCGACCCCCTGGCCGAGCTGGAGCCGGTCGCGCACGCGGCCGACGTGCGCGCCCTCATCGAGGTGGTGCGGCGCCAGCACGTCGCGCAGTCCGTCCGGCAGTACGCGATCGACCTGGTCACCGCGACGCGCAACCATCCGGAGCTGCGGCTCGGCGCGTCCCCGCGGGCGACCCTGCACCTGGTGCGGGCGGCGCGCGCGTACGCGGCGCTCGACGACCGCGACTACGTGCTGCCCGACGACATCCAGGAGCTGGCCGTCCCGGTGCTGGCGCACCGGCTGCTGCCGTCCGCCGAGGCGCAGGTCGAGCGGCGGCGGCCCGAGCACGTCCTGACGGAGCTGGTGCACCGGCTGCCCGTTCCGTCCCCGCGGGGGTGACCCGGTGCGACGGGCCCTGGCGGGGCTGACGACGCGGGGCCGGTCGTTCGTGGCGGCCGGGGCGACCGCGATCCTGTGCGCGTTCGTGCTCGGCGAGCGCGACCTGCTGCGCGCGGGGGTGCTCGTCCTGGCGCTGCCGCTGATCTGCACCTGGGTCGTCTCGCGGACCCGGTACCGGCTGGCGTGCGCGCGCCGGCTGGACCCGCCGCGGCTGCCGGTCGGGCACGAGTCGCGCGCGGAGCTGCGGCTGGAGAACGTCTCCCGGCTGCCGAGCGGGGTGCTCATGGTCGAGGACCGGGTGCCGTTCGCGCTCGGCGGGCGGCCCCGGTTCGTCATCGACCGGATCGAGCCGCGCGGATCGCGCGAGCTGGGCTACCGGATCCGGTCCGACGTGCGCGGCCGGTTCCGGGTGGGGCCGCTGACCGTGCGGCTCGCCGACCCGTTCGGGATGGTCGAGCTGGTCCGCTCGTTCAGCCTCACCGACACGCTGACGGTGACCCCGGCGATCGTGCCGCTGCCGTCCGGGCGGCTCGCCGGGGCGTGGGCCGGCGGCGGCGACAGCGTGGCCCGGACGGTCTCCACGGCGGGCGAGGACGACATCGCGCCGCGCGAGTACCGGCACGGCGACGACCTGCGCCGCGTCCACTGGCGGTCGACCGCGCGGCGCGGCGAGCTGATGGTGCGGCGCGAGGAGCAGCACTGGCAGAGCCGGGGCGCGCTCTTCCTGGACACCCGGGGCCTGGCGCACCACGGCGAGGGCCCGGGCGCGACGTTCGAGCAGGCGGTCTCGGCGACGGCGTCGGTCGGCGTGCACCTCGGCCGGACGGGCATGGCGCTGCGGCTGGTCACCGACGCCGGGGAGCGGCTCGCGCCGTCCGCCGACTACGCGGGCGAGTTCGAGGGGCTGCTGCTGGACGCGCTGGCCGTCGCGCGCCCCGGCGACGGCGCCGCGCTGGACGCGGGCCTCGCGGCCCTGGTCGGCGGCACCGGGCGGGACGGCGACGGGTTGGTCGTCGCGGTG
>NZ_QURH01000633.1 GCF_003428695.1 Actinomadura logoneensis | reverse complement strand
GGGCGCCCGACGCCGCCGCGCTCGTCCGCCGCGTGGCCGTGGACGGCCGCGACCCGGACGAGGCCGCCGCCGCCGAGCTGACCGCCGCCCGCGACCGGCTCGACCCGGCGTCCGGCGTCAACGTGCAGCTCGTGTGGCTGGACGCCGGGGACGACCCCGGCCGCCTGCTCGTCGTCGTCCACCACCTGGTCGTGGACGGCGTGTCCTGGCGCGTCCTGCTGCCCGACCTGGTCGCCGCCTGGGCCGGCGCCGACCTCGAACCCGCCGGGACGCCGTTCCGCGACTGGGCCCGCCGGCTGCCCGCCGAGGCCGCCGCCCGCACCGGCGAGCTGCCGCTGTGGAAGGGCATCCTCGACGGTCCGGACGTGCCGCTCGGCGCCCGTCCGCTGGACCCCGCCCGCGACACCCGCGGCACCGCCCGCTCGTTCACCGTCGAGCTGGACGCGGCGACCACCCGCGCGGTGCTGACGACCGTGCCCGCCGCGATCCACGGCCGCCCGACCGACGTGCTGCTCACCGGCCTGGCCCGCGCCGTCGCGGCCTGGCGCGGCGACGCCAGCCCCGTCCTGGTCGACCTGGAGGGGCACGGCCGCGAGGACCTGTTCCCCGGCGTGGACCTGTCCCGCACGGTCGGCTGGTTCACCAGCAAGTACCCCGTGCGGCTGGACGCGTCCGCCGACCTGCGCGAGACCAAGGAGCGGCTGCGCGCGATCCCGGACAACGGCATCGGCTTCGGCCTGCTGCGGCACCTGGACGAGGCCGCCGGGGCGGAGCTCGCCGCGCTGCCCGTCCCGAAGATCGTCTTCAACTACCTGGGCCGGATGGAGACCGGCGACGGCGACTGGGCGGTCGCGTCGGTCGCCGGCGGCGCCGACGACGCCATGCCGCTCGGCCACGCGCTGGCGATCGACGCGATCGTCCCGGCCGCGTTCGGCGAGCTGTCGGTCACCTGGACCTGGGCCGACGGCGTGCTCACCGAGGCCGACGTCCGCGTGCTCGCCGCCGCCTGGTTCACCGCGCTGCGCGACCTGGCCGCCGCCGGGGACGCCGGGCACACCCCGTCCGACTTCCCGCTCGTCGCGCTGGACCGCGCCGACGTCGCCGAGCTCGACCGGACCTTCCCCGACCTCGCCGACGTCTGGCCGCTCGCGCCGATGCAGCAGGGCCTGTACTTCCACGCCCTGCTCGACGCGTCCGCGACCGACGTCTACACCGGCCAGCTCGTCCTCGACTTCGACGGGGACGTGGACGTCGAGGCCCTGCGCGACGCCGCGTTCGAGCTGCCCGCCCGGCACCCGGCGCTGCGCACCGCGTTCACCCAGACCGTGTCCGGCGAGCCCGTGCAGGCCGTCCTCGCGATGCCGCCCTGCGACGAGCTGTGGCGCGAGGTCGCCGCCGACGAGTCCGAGCTGCCCGCCCTCATGGCGGCCGAGCGGACCCGCCGGTTCGACCTCACCCGCCCGCCGTTCCTGCGGTTCACCCTGGTCCGGCTGGGGGAGCGGCGGCACCGGCTGCTGCTGACGTTCCACCACATCGTCCTGGACGGCTGGTCGATGCCGTCGCTGGCGGGCGAACTGCTCGCCCTCTACACCGGGCAGCGCCCCCCGCGCGCCCCCGACTACAGGGACTACCTCGCCTGGCTCGCCCGGCAGGACCGGGCCGAGGGCGACACCGCCTGGCGCCGAGCGCTGGGCGGCCTCGCCGCCGGGACGCTCGTCGCGCCCGGCGCCCCCGACGCCCCGCCCGGACTGCCGGAGAAGATCCGCGTCCCGCTCGGCCCCGAGCTGTCCGGCGCGGTCACCGCGACGGCGCGCCGCTTCGGCGTCACCGCCAACACCGTCGTCCAGGCCGCCTGGGGCCTGCTGCTCGCCCGCCTCCTCGGCCGCGACGACGTCGTGTTCGGCGCGACCGTGTCCGGCCGTCCGATGGAACTGTGCGGCGTGGACCGGATGGTGGGCCTGTTCATCAACACGCTGCCCGTCCGGGTCCGGCTGGACGCCGCCGAACCGGCCGCCGCGCTGCTCTCCCGCCTCCAGGGCGAGCAGGCCGAACTGCTCCCGTACCACCACCACGGCCTCGGCGACCTGCACCGCCTCGCCGGGCTGCCCGCGCTGTTCGACACCATGACGGTGTTCGAGAACTACCCGCTCGACCCGTCGCTGCTCGGCGCGGAGATCGGCGCGGGCACCCGGCTCGCGGGCGTGGACCTGCTCGACGCCACGCACTACCCGCTCACCCTCGACGCCGTCCCCGGGGACGGGCTCCAGCTCCGGCTCGGTTACCGCACCGACGTGTTCGACCGCCCGACCGCCGAACGGATCGCCGCGCAGCTCGTCGGGCTCGTCCGGGCCCTCGCCGAGCGGCCGGACGCGCCGGTCGGCACGCTCGGCCTCACCGGCGGCGACGCGGGCGCGCTGCGCGAGACGTTCGCCGCGCTCGCCGCGCAGGCACCGTCCGCG
>NZ_QURH01000634.1 GCF_003428695.1 Actinomadura logoneensis | reverse complement strand
GGCGTCGCCGCTGACCTGGGCCCAGGCGCAGCAGGCCCGGCTCGCCCTCGCGCTCGGCGCGCGCCGCCCGGTCGAGCAGCCCGGCATCGTGCGCGCCCGGTACGTCGACCACCGGCCGCCGGACGCCGCGCCGCTCACCCTCACCGCGCCCGACGACGGCGCCGCCGTGAACGGCCCGGCCGTCACCGTCCGGGGGACGACCGCCCCCGGCGCGCTGGTCGACATCGTCGCCACCCCGGTGGACACCGGCGGCCCGGCACGGGAGGTCTCGGTCAGGGCGGGCGCGGACGGCGCCTTCGAGGCGCAGGCCCCGGTCGCGTTCGGCGAGGTCTCCCTGGCCGTCTCGGCGACCGCGCCGGACGGCCGGACCGGCCAGGCCCACCGCACGGTCACCGGCGAGGTCGTCGGCGGCACGTCCGTCCTCGACGTCACCGACCCCGACAACGACGACAACGGCCCCGGCACGTACCGGTACCCGACCGCCGCCGACTTCCGGCCGGGGGCGTTCGACCTCCAGCGCTTCCAGGTCATCACCGACAGCGACACCGTCTACCTGCGCACGACCGTACGGGACCTCACACCCACGTTCGGCAACCAGATCGGCGCGCAGCTGCTGGACGTCTACGCGCAGGACCCGTCCGCCTCACCCCGCTCCACCGCCGCCGCCTTCCCGCAGCGCGGCTACGGCATCGCCGCCGCCGACGCCTGGACGCAGCGGATCGAGGTCGAGGGGTTCGCCGCGCCCGTCTGGACCACGGCGGACGGCACCGCGCGGCAGGGCGCCGCCGTCCGCGCGTCCGGCGCCACGAGGACGATCACCATCGCCCTGCCCAGGGCCGTGTTCGGCACGCCGGGCAAGGACTGGCGGTTCGCCGTCGTCCTCACCGGCCAGGACGGTTACAGCCCCGACCGGGCGCGCGGCTTCGCCCCGACGCCGCAGCCCTACCAGTTCGGCGTGTGTGCGCCGGGCGGCGGGGCGCCGGTCTGCTCCCGCGACCCGGCCGCCGTCCCCAAGGCCCTGGACGTGATCACCCCCGCCGGGGTCTCCCAGGCGGACGAGCTGGACCCGACCCCGGGCCCGGTCGCCGTCCGCGCGGTCACCGTCCCCTGATCCGTTCCCCGATCCGTGCCGGGAGCCGTGCCGGCTCGGCGGGACGGGCACGGGGACGGCCGCACTGATCCGTGACTGATCGGCCGCTGATCGGGGTCGCCCAGGCTGGTGGGCGTCAACGAGAGACCGATTCCAGACGGAGATGTCATGAAGATCGAGGGATTCGCGTACCACCGCGTCCAGGTGGCCGACGGCGTCGCGCTGAACGCGGCCGTGGGCGGCTCGGGCAGCCCGGTCGTCCTGCTGCACGGCTTCCCGCAGACCCACCTGATGTGGCGGCACGTGGCGGCCGACCTCGCCGCCGACCACACCGTCATCTGCGCTGACCTGCGCGGATACGGTGACAGCGACAAGCCCGCCGACCCCGATGGGACGGCCTACTCCAAGCGGACCATGGCGGCCGACATCATCGCGCTGGCCCGCGAGCTGGGCCACGAGCGGTTCGCGCTGGCCGGGCACGACCGGGGCGCGCACGTCGCGATCCGCGCCGGGT
Source organism: Actinomadura logoneensis (assembly GCF_003428695.1). GTDB lineage: Bacteria > Actinomycetota > Actinomycetes > Streptosporangiales > Streptosporangiaceae > Spirillospora > Spirillospora logoneensis. The sequence goes on along the minus strand of NZ_QURH01000634.1, from coordinate 835 downwards.
TCGACCACCCGGACGCCGTCACGCACCTGGCGTCCCTGGACGTCCTGCCCATGCTCGACAGTTGGGACGTGATGCGCGGCGTCGGCGGCGCGGTCGGCTTCCACCTGTACCTGATGGCGCAGCCGCCCGGCCTGCCCGAGAAGATGATCTCCGCGAGCGCCGACGCGTTCTTCGGCCACTTCCTCGACATCTGGGCGAACGACCCGGAGGCGGTCCCCGCCGACGTGCGCGCCGAGTACCTTCGGGCGAGCCGCGAGGCCGTGCCGTCGATCGTGGCCGACTACCGGGCCTCGGCGAGCGTGGACCTTGAGCACGACGCCGCCGACCGCGCGGCCGGACGGCGGCTGGCCATGCCCGTGACCGTCCTGCAGCAGGACTGGGGCGCGGCGCTCGGCTTCGACGCCGCCGCCCTGTGGGGGGCGTGGGCGGACGACCTGGACCACCGCACCGTCAGCTGCGGCCACTTCATGGCCGAGGAGGCCCCCGCCGAGGTGGCCGGGGCACTGCGCGCCCTGCTCGCCAGGTGATCATCGGGCGTCGGTAGCGTGGTCGGCGTGGGGGAGGTGACGTTCGGCGTCCTCGGGCCGCTCGCGGTCGCGGACGCGCACGGACGGCCCGTCGAGGTCCGCGGCGCGCGGCCGCGGGCCGTCCTGGCGCGGCTGCTGGTCGCCGCCGGCCGGATGGTGCCCGCGTCCGTGCTGGTCGACGACCTGTGGGACGACCCGCCCGCCGGGGCGCTCGGCGCGGTGCAGACCTTCGTCGGGACCCTGCGCCGGGCGGGACGGTCACCAGCAGCCGGGACGGGGCGCGCGGCGGCCGGTCCGGCTCGAGCGCC
>NZ_QURH01000632.1 GCF_003428695.1 Actinomadura logoneensis | reverse complement strand
CCGCGGCCCGCTCCCGGCCAGGGAGGCGGCCTCGGTGGGCGCGCAGGTCGCCCGCGCGCTGGCGGCGGCGCACGCGGCGGGCGTCGTGCACCGCGACGTGAAACCCGCCAACGTCGTCCTCACCCCGGCCGGGGCGAAGGTCGTCGACTTCGGCCTCGCCTTCGGGCACCGGACGGCCGAGGGGGCGCTCCTCGGCACTCCCGCCTACGTCGCGCCCGAACTCCTCGCGGGCGAGGACCCGACCCCGGCCGCCGACGTCTACGCCCTCGGCGTCCTGCTGCGCGAGACGCTGCCGGAGCCGGTGCCGTCCGGCCTGGCCGCCCTGGTGGACCGCTGCCTGGACGCCGACCCGGCCCGCCGCCCGACCGCCGCCGAGACGGCCGGGACCCTGGAACCGGCCACGCCCCCGCAGCACGGCCCTGCCGGGCCGCCGCCTGCGAGGCCACCGGCTCCCGACCCCGAAGCGGGCAACCCGACACGGATCTTGGACGACCCCCTGCCCCCCGCGCCCGAGGACGCGTCCCCGCGCCGGACGCCGCTTCTGGTGTCTGGCGGGGCGTCACCGCGACGGTCGCCGTCGTCCGCGTCCGGCGGGGTGTCGGCCCGACGGCCGCTGCTGATCGGCGGGGGAGTGGCCGCCGCCCTGCTGCTCGTGCTGCTGCTGGTCGCGGCGCTCTCCGACGAACGGCGGCCCGCAGCGTCGCCCGCCCCGACCGGGCGGCCGTCCAGCGCCGCGCATGCTCCGACCACCTCACCGTCCACCCCGCCGTCCACACCGGCCGAAGCGGCGTGCGCGGTCGCGTACGCGGTGACCGGGCAGTGGCCCGGCGGGTTCCAGGCGCAGGTGCGGATCACCAACCTCGGCGCGTCCGCCGTGGACGGCTGGCGGCTGAGGTGGCGGTTCGCCCGGGGCGAGCGGATCACGCAGATCTGGAACGGCGTGCGCGAGCAGTCCGGGGCGGACGTCACCGTCACCGCCGCCGACTACAACCGCCGGATCGCCCCGCACGGGACCGCCGAGTTCGGCTTCCTCGGGACGGCCTCCGGGAGCGCCCCCGAACCCCGCCCGGACGCCTTCGCCCTCGGCGGCACACCGTGCGATCAGGCGTGAAAGGGTTGTCCCCGAGCCGCCGGACCTGCACGATGTGGCTATGCGGATCTCTTCGGTCGTGCTGCTCATCTGGCTCGTCATCGGCGCCGTCGCCGCGGGCCAGCGCCACTACTACGACCGGCCGGTCAAGGATCAGCTGAAGGACTGCAGCCGCAGCGGCACGATCGCCGTGACGGTGATCGCCGGGCCGCTCAACTACCTCGGGCTCAACCCGAAGATCTCCTGCAAGATGCCCGAGCCCAGCAAGTAGCCCCGGCCGCCTCCGGCAGCCTGACCGGCCTGCGGTCCGTCCGAGCCCGTCATCTTCCGCCCGCGTGCGCGGCCCGTCCGAGGCGGGCGCTCGCGGCGGTGCGCGGCGCGTGAGATATTGCGGCCCCGCGCCCTGACCGGGATCACCGGTGGGGGCGCGGGGCCGTTCGCCGCCCCACGGGGTGCGCCATGGGCGGCGGGTCTTCAGGGAGCGTCCGGCTCCGGGGCGTGCGCGGCGGCCCGTCCCCGGCCCGGTCGCGCGCGGGGTGGTCCGGCCGCGAACGGCCAGACCACGTTACGCGACGATCAGGAGTGGGTTCTCCAGCAGCTCGGCCAGGCGGGCCAGGAACCTGGCCGCCGTGGCGCCGTCGGCCGCGCGGTGGTCCACCGACAGGGTGATCGCCATGCGGCGGCCGGGGACGACCTGGCCGTCCTTGACCACCGGCTCCTCGCGGACCGCGCCGACCGCGAGGATCGCCGCCTCCGGCGGGTTGATCACCGCGGAGAACGAGTCCACGCCGAACATGCCGAGGTTGCTGACCGAGAACGTGCCGCCGGTCATGTCGGCCGGGGACAGCTTGCCGTCCCGGGCCTTCGCCGCCAGCTCGCGGGTCTCGGCGCCGATCTCCGACACCGACTTGCGGTCCGCGTCCTTGATCACCGGGACCAGCAGGCCGTCCTCGACCGCGACGGCGACGCCGACGTGGACGCGCCTGTGCACGAGCAGGGCGTCCTCGGTGTAGGAGGTGTTGACCTGCGGGTGCTCGCGCAGCGCCCGGGCGGACGCCTTGACGATCAGGTCGTTCACGCTGACCTTGGCAGGGGCGAGCGCCTCGTTCAGGGTCCTGCGGAAGGCGACCAGGGCGTCGGCGTCCACCTCGCGGTTGAGGTAGAAGTGCGGCGCGTTCTGCTTGCTCTCGGTCAGGCGGCGCGCGGCCACCTTGCGGAACCGGTTCAGCGGGACGCGCTCGACGTCCTCGTCCGCGACCTGCGGAGCGGGGGCGGCGGGCTTCTGCGGGGCGGACGCGGCGGCCGGGGCGGGCTGCGCGGCCGGGGCGGACGCGGGCTG
>NZ_QURH01000630.1 GCF_003428695.1 Actinomadura logoneensis | reverse complement strand
GCCGACCGGCTCCGGCGACCGGTCCGGCGCGCGTCCGCCGTCAGAGCGCGGGCGCGAGGACGGTGCGGCGCAGCACCGTCCGCTCCACGGCCGTCCAGGCGGCGGACGTGAGCAGGTACACCCCGGCCGCGAACGGCGCGAACGCGGCGACGGCCACGGTTCCGAGCGACAGCAGCCGCATCCACGCGGCGGGCGCGTGCCGCGCGGACCACCAGCCGACCGCCGCCAGCGCCACCAGCAGGCCCGCGAACACCAGCCCGGCGGGCGTCAGCAGGCCCGCCCCGGCGACGGAGACGAAGTTCTGCCCCAGCGGCACCGCGAAGAACGTGTGCGCGAGCAGGGCGTTCTGGTGCCCGGCGATCACCGCCGACCGGAACAGCGTGTACGTGACCATGAAGAACGGGAACTGGAGCAGCATCGGGCCGATGCCGGTCAGCGGGGACGCGCCCTCCCGCTCGAACAGCGCGGCCGTCTCCCGGCGCAGCCGTTCGGGATCGCGCCGGTGCCGCTCGCGCAGCCGCGCCAGCTCGGGCAGGAGCGCGGCCCGGGCCCGCTCGCCGCGCGCCGCCCGTACGGCGAGGGGCAGCAGCAGGGCCCGGACGGCCAGGGTGAAGACGACGATCGCGAGGACGGCCGCCAGGCCGCCCGCCACCGGTTCGAGAGCCGAGGTCAGCCCGCTGACCAGCGTGTATGCGGCGGCCACGGGCATGTCGAGGAAGGACAAGACGATCTCCAAAGGCTGGACGGGACGATCAGTGCGAGAGACTGGTCGCCCGTCCGGGAGCCCGGGGACGCGGCCGTCCGGCCGCGTCGGGATCGCGCTGGGGGAGGAACGCCGTCCGCGATGTCCGGTCGCGCAGGGCCGTCCGGACGTGTCCGACCGCCGACGCGCCGTCCGTCCGGACGGCGCGCGTCGCGGCGAGCACCACGAGTCCGGCGAGGGCCGCGAGCGAGGCCACGGCCAGCAGCCGAGGCAGCTCCCCGCCCGAAAGGCCCCAGACGCCCCAGGCGTCCGGAGCGGCCGAGGCGCTCGAAGCCGCCGACAGCAGGACGGCGGGCAGGGCGACCAGCCACACCAGAAGGTGCCGCAGCCGCGCGCCCGTGTCCCGCCTCATACCCGAATGGACGTCCTACCTCTTTCGCCGGTTCCGCCTGGACGGGAGTAGAAGATGGGGAAAGGTCCGAGCCGTCCTCCGCGGCGCGGCCTCAGCCCACGACGAGCAGCAGCGTCACGGCCGTGAGGACGGACAGCGCCGTGATGTTCTTGACCCACGTCATGCGCGCGGCGATCAGCATGTCGCGGTCCGGCGAGCGGGCCCAGTACGTCAAGGCCGCGCTCAGCGCCCGTCCCACACCGAACGCCACTCCCGCCAGCAGCGTCGCCGGAGCGCTCATGTGGGCGAGCAGCAGCCCGAGCGCAAGGACGTACGGCGACGAAGCCGACACGTACGTCCGGACGCCGGTGCCCATCTCGAAGCCGAACTGCAGCGATCCCGTCCGCAGCCGGTGCATCAGCACCTCCTGCGGGATCTGCCGCGAGTTCTGCAGCAGTGGCAGCCGCACCAGACCGGCCTCGCGCGCCGCCGCGACCGCCGCGACCAGCACGGTCAGCAGCGCGCGCGCCGACGTCGGCACCGGCGCGGCCAGCCCGGACGCCAGCCACACCACTCCGGCGCTCAGCGTGCCCCCGAGCACCAGCCCGAGGGAGAAGACGGCCAGGACCTCGCCCTGCCGTATCGGGGCCCGCCAACCTGGCGAGAACAGCACGGATTCGCTGTTACGCGTTCAAACGGAGCCGGACAGCGCGAACCCGGCCAGGGCCCCGACCGCCGCCCAGCACAGCACCGCCGCGTCCAGCGCCGCGGCGGCGACCGCCAGCAGCGCCAGGGCCGCGACCGGCAGCAGCGGCTCGGTCAGGCCCCGGCGCACCCGGCCCGCCGGGGCGGTCAGTTGTAGCACGTGACCGCCTTGCGGCAGATCGTCTTGTACCAGTTCCCGCGCTGGGACTTCTTCCAGCCGTCGTGGCACCGCCACGTGACGCCCTTGCGGCAGTTCCCGCAGCTCTTGGACACCTTCCAGAGCCAGCCGTCCCACTTGCCGCCGTAGCACTGGTTCGGCCGCAGCTTGTAGCGGTGCGGGTCGGACACCCCGGACCGGTGGTAGCCCTTGTACTTTCCGCTGGTCCGGCAGCACACCGAGCACACCAGGCTCGGACCGCAGCCCGGCGAGCAGCCGACGCTCGGCTCGCCCGGCGGGCAGTGCGGGTAGATGTCGTAGTAGCCGCCGCTCAGGCTGAACCCCTCGGCGAGCGCCTGCCGCGCGGGCGGCAGCAGCCCGACCGCGTTCAGCCCGGCCGCCGCTCCCGTCGCCGCCAGGCCCGCCAGCAGCCCGCGCCGGGCGGGCCGGAACCG
>NZ_QURH01000631.1 GCF_003428695.1 Actinomadura logoneensis | reverse complement strand
TGCCCGTCCCCGCCCGGGACGGCCCGGGGCGCCCGCACGCGGCCCCGGGACGCCCGCCGGAGACGGGGCGCGATTCCGTCCCCGGCGGGCCTCGCCGCCGAACCTAACCCGGCGGGACGCTCGAACACAAGCGCTTGCTCGGTTAGACTGGTGAACGGACCGGACGGCACGGCCCGAGCGCGAGGCGCGGCCCGAGCGGAACCGTTCCAAGGGACGGCCGGAACCCGCCGCGGAGGGCTCAGAGTTCGTACTGGATGGCGGTGCGGGACGCGATGAGCGGCTTCATGTCGTCCACCACGGCCCGGTGGACGGGGTCGTCCCGGTAGGTCGCGTACGCGTCGCGGTCGGCGAAGTCGGCCACGATCGCGAAGTCGGCGCCGCCGGCGTTGACCCCCGCGTTCGTCCCGAGGCTGTAGTCGCGGATCGCGGGGATCACGGCGGGCAGGTCGCGCAGCCGCGCGGCGACCTCCTCGACCTGGGCCGTGGTCGTACCCTCGATCCATGTGATCAGCACCACATGACGGAATCCGGTCATGGGAGCACCGTAGCGGTGGGTAGGAGAGAACCGGACGCCCCGGCCCGGCATCAGACAGACAAGACCCCGCGCCCCGCAAGACCGAAGAAGAACGTTTCCCTACGGGAATGAGTTCCCATGGATCGCGGTTGCAGCGGTTCGGAGGTGTCTTTCGTGGACCATGCGAAGCAGACGGCGCCGACCTGGCCGCACGCCGTCGCCACTCTGGGCGTCGGCGCGATGCTCTCCGTGCCCGCGGCGCACGGCACCCCACTCTGGCTCGACCGGTTGTCCCTGCTCACGACCGGGCGGCCGCTGGCGCCCGCGCACGCGGTCGTGCTCAGCATCGCCCTGGTCTTCGTCGCCCGCGGCGCGCTGCTGCGCCGCCGCGCCGCCTGGTACGGGCTGATGGCCATGGTCGGCATGGGCATGGCGGCCGTCGCGGTCGGCGGGGACGCCTCCTGGCGGCTGCCGCTGCTCGCCGCCGCCGCGGTCGCGCTCTGGGTCAGCCGCGACACCTTCGTCGTCCGCCCGCACCCCGACCGGATCCGGTCGGCCGTCCGGATCGGCGCGGTGCTCGTGGTGGCCGCCGCGGTCCTGACCGTCGTCCTCGGCGGCGTGACGATCAGCTCGGTCGGCCCGGACGTCGCGCACGGACTGTCGGCGACCGGCGGACCGTCCGGCGGCGCGGACTGGCTGCCCGGCGCGCTGTCGCTGATCGGCGGCGTCGGCCTGCTGGTCCTGGTGGTGACGCTGCTCGCGCCCGACCCCGCGCCGCCGCCCGGCGACGAGGACGAGCGGCGCCGCGTCGCGGGCCTGGTGGCCAACCCCGACTCCGACACCCTCGCGCCGTTCGCGCTGCGCCGCGACAAGGCGTACGTGTTCAGCCCGGACGGTCGCGCCGCGATCGGCTACCGCGTGCTGTTCGGCGTCGCGGTCGCGGGCGGCGACCCCGTCGGCGCGCGGGACGCGCACGGCGCCGCGATCAACGCGTTCCTGGAGCTGTGCCGCCGGGCCGGCTGGCGTCCGGCGGTGCTGGGCGCGAGCAGCGAGCTCCTGCCCGCCTGGGGCGGCCTGCGCTCGATCGGGTTCGGCGACGAGGTCGTGCTGTCCCCGGAGACGTTCACGCTGTCCGGACGGCAGATGCGCAACGTCCGGCAGGCCGTGAAGCGCACCCACAACTTCGGCGTGAAGACCGAGATCGTCCCGGAGCGGGAGCTCGGCGACGAGCTGCGCGGGAAGCTGCTGGACGTGGCGAGCCGGTCGCTGGGCGGCGCGGCCGAGCGCGGCTTCTCGATGAACCTGGACGAGCTGCTGACCGGCTACCACCCGGGCGCTGTCGTCGCCGTCGCCTACGACGAGGAGGGCGAGCCGATCGCCTTCCAGCGCTACGTCCTCGCGGGCCGGGGCCTCAGCCTCGACGCGATGCGCCGCCTCCCGGACGCCCCGAACGGCCTGAACGAGCGGCTGATCGTGGACGTCGCCGAGTGGGCGAAGGAGCAGCGGATCGACGTCGTGTCACTGAACTTCGCCGCGTTCCGCGAACTGCTCGACGCCGACGACCGCAACCCGGTCGAGAAGGCCGGCTACCAGGCCCTCCACCTGCTGGACCCGTGGATCGCGGTCGAGTCGCTGTACCTGTTCGACCGCAAGTTCCGGCCCGGCTACAAGCCGCGCAGCGTCGTGTTCCGGTCCTGGGCCGACATCGGCTGGCTCGCCGCCGCGCTGCTCACCCTGGAGTTCGGCCGCGTCGGCGAGGTCCCGGCCGCCGAGCACGCCCTGGAGCCGGTCGGCGACCCGTCCGCGATGGGCCACCACCTCCACTGAGCCTCTGACGAGAAAAGGGCCCGCCGCCCGGACCACGCGGTCCGGTGCGG
>NZ_QURH01000629.1 GCF_003428695.1 Actinomadura logoneensis | reverse complement strand
GGGAGGCTCCCCGCGCCGCACGAGTCGGCGCGGGCACGAGACACGCGGCCGGGGCGCTACGTGGGGTGGACGCCCCGGCCGCGTCCACCCACCTGATCCGGGCGGCTCGCGCTTCGCGGCGCACCGTCCGGGGCGGCGGGGCGCGAGAATGGCGGGATGACGAGCAGGGCCACGCGCCGGCGGGGAGCGGAGCTGGAGGAGGCGATCCTCGGCGCCGCCGCGGACGAGCTGGCGGCGTCCGGGTTCGCGGGGCTGACCATGGACAGGGTCGCCGCCCGCGCCGGGACCAACAAGAACGCGATCTACCGGCGGTGGCCCAACCGGCTCGCGCTCGGCGTCGCGGCGTACCGGCGGCTGGCCACGGAGGTCCCGGTGCCCGACACCGGCGACCTCCGCGAGGACGCCCTGGAACTGCTGCGCGGGGCGAACCGGCACTGGAGCTCCCCGCTCGGCGCGATCCTGCGGGAGCTGATGGCCGCCGCCGGGGGCGCGGCGGAGTTCGCCGGGCAGGTGCGGGACGGGTCGGAGGCGGCGGCGCCGTGGCTGACCGTCCTCGGACGGGCGGTGGCGCGCGGCGAGGTCGCGCCCGAGGCGCTGCACCCGCGCGTCGCGACGGTCGCGGTCGTCCTGCTGCGGAACGAGTTCGTGGTGCGGGGCGCGCCCACCGTGCCGGACGACGTGCTGGTCGAGATCGTGGACGAGGTGTTCCTGCCGCTGGTCAGGAGCCGTTCGCCGCGCTGAGGCGATCGCCGTCCGGTGGCACGGTCCGGCGGTCGATGCGGGCGGTGGTCCGGTCCACGTCGAAGCGTTCGGCGGGCGGCAGGGGAGCGCCAACGGACGCCCGGATCGCGTCGGCCTCGGCCAGCAGCCGGGACGCCTCGGCGGTGTCGCCGTCGAGCGAGCGCGCCCCGGCCAGGCCCTCCAGCGCGAGCGCGACCGCGCGGGGGTCGTCGGTCTCGCGGGCCGCGGCCAGGGCCGTGGTGTGCAGGGCGGCGGCGGACGCGGCGTCGCCGCGCTGCTCGGCGACGTATCCGAGCTGGGCGTGGATGAAGGCGATGCCCGCCGTCCCGCCGATGCCGCGCAGCCACGGCAGCCTGCTCCGCAGGTGCGCCTCGGCGGCGTCCAGGTCGCCGCGCCGCCGGGCGACCAGCGCGAGCCCGATCGCGGCGAACTCCTCGGCCGAGCGGGACGACCGCTCGCGGGCCAGGCCGAGCGCGCGTTCGTGCAGGTCGCGGGCCTGGTCGAGGTCGCCGGTCAGCAGCGCGACCCGGCCCAGCCCGGACAGCGCGAACGACACCTCGGCCCACATGCCGAGGCGTTCGGCGCGGCGCGCTACCTCCTGCCGCATCCGGGCGGCCCGGCCGTAGTCGCCGACGACCTCGGCGTGCCGGGCGACCGCGTCGGCCGCCTCCAGCTCGCCCCACGCGTCGCCGAGCGCGCCGAACAGCCGGAGGGCGCGCTCGGCGTCGTGCCGCATGTCGTCCAGGTCGCCGCCCACCATGCGCAGCTTCGCACGCGTGCTCAGCACGGCGGCCTCGCCCCAGCGGTCGCCCGCGTCCTCGAACAGCGCGAGCGCCCGCTCCAGCCGGGCGTGGTTGGCGGGCAGGTCCCCGTAGGGCCAGTGGACGAACGTCAGGAACCACAGGTCCCAGGCGTCCGCGTCCGGGCCGAGGGCCGCCCTGCGCAGGGACTCGGACTCGTCCCCCTCCCCGGACAGCATCGTCAGGCCGTTCAGCCAGACGCGCGTCCGCCGCAGGACGGGCTCCGGCGCGTCCTGCGCCAGGGCGAGCGCCAGGTAGCGGCGGGCCTCGGTGAGCCGGCCCCGGAGGAACCAGTACCAGCCGAGCGCGTTCGCCAGCACCGGATCGGCCCGGTGCTCCAGCGCGGCGCGGAAGTTCGCGCCCTCGCGGTCGAGCCGATGCAGCCAGACCTCCTGGCCGGGGCCGCGCAGGTGCGGGACGGCGCGCTCGGCGAGCGCCGTGTAGTACCGGGCGTGGCGCGCGCGCACGGCGTCCTCCTCGCCCGCCTCCCGCAGCCGTTCGAGGCAGTAGTCGGAGACCGACTCCAGCAGCCGGTACCGGCCGTCCTCGGTGAAGACGACGAGCGACCGGTCGACCAGCCGGGTGAGGACGTCGATGTCGGGGCCGCCGCACACCTCCTCGGCGGCGCGCAGCGTGCAGCCGTCCGCGTGCACCGCCAGCCTGCGCAGCGCGACGCGCTCCGGGCCGCTCAGCAGCTCCCAGCTCCAGTCGATCACCGCGCGCAGCGTCTGCTGCCGCGCCGGGCCGCCGCGCCGCGTGAGCAGCCGGAACCGGTCGTCCAGCCGCTCGGCGAGGGCGGTGACGCCGAGCGCCCGCACGCGCGTCGCGGCGAGCTCCAGCGCCAGCGGC
>NZ_QURH01000625.1 GCF_003428695.1 Actinomadura logoneensis | reverse complement strand
TGCGGCGGAGCCGGCGGAGCCGACGGACGCCCCGGGCGCGGCGCACCTCACGGACACGGCGGACGCGCCGGGCACCGCCGACGGCACGGGCGGCACGAACGTGCCGCGTGCGGCCGGCGCTCCGGATGTCACGAATGCCGCGAAGGCCGCGGACGGTGAGGCCGCCGAGGCCCCCGCCGTCGCGGAGGCCCGGGTGGTTCCGCCCACCGCTCCGGCGGCGCCCAACTAGGTCGCGTGCGGGCGGCGCCCCCTGACTTCCGCGCCGCCCCCGCCCGCTCTTTCCACGGACCGTCCTCTCGTGGCCCGCCTCGTCCCCGCCCGCCGAACGCACTGGATCTGTCACCACGTGATGCCCGCTCCCGCCGCTGTTCCCGACCCGTTCGCCGCCGGTGCCGGTAGTGCCGGCGCCGCGAAATGACCATGACGACGAAGCGGAGGGTGGCGTCCGGGCTCGCCGGCGCGGCCGTGCTGATCGGGGTGCTGACCGTCCTGTCGCGGCTGGCCGGGTTCGCCCGGACGTTCGCGCAGTCGCAGGCGGTCGGGCCGACCTGCCTGGGGCAGGCGTACTCGACGTCCACCCAGTTCCCGAGCATCGTCTACGAGATCGTCGCGGGCGGCGCGCTGGCGAGCATGGTCGTGCCGGTGCTGGCCCGGCCCGCCGAGCGCGGCGACACCGAGCAGGTGCGCCGGATCGGGTCGGCGCTGCTGACCTGGGTCGTGCTGGCGATGGTGCCGCTGTCGGCGCTGCTGGCGGCGACGTCGCGGCCGGTGATGGAGCTGCTGGTCGGCGGCACCGGCGACGGCTGCGTGCGGGCCGACATCGTGCGGGTCGGCGCGGACATGCTCGCGATCATGGCTCCGCAGATGGTGATGTACGGGATCGCGGTGGTGCTGTACGGGCTGCTGCAGTCGCACCGGCGGTTCGTCGCGCCCGCGCTCGCCCCGCTGGTGTCCAGCGTCGTGGTGATCGTGGTCTACGTCGTCTTCGCCCCGCTGGCGCGCGGCTACCAGAACGACCTGGCGCACCTGCCGCTGTCGGCCGAGTTGGTGCTCGCGGTCGGGACGGCGATGGGCGGCGTCGCGATGGCCGCGACCGCCGGTGTCGCCGCGTGGCGGCTGAAGCTCGGGCTGCGGCCCTCGCTGCGCTTCCCCGAGGGGGTGGCGCGGCGGGTCGTGCGGCTGGCGGCGGCGGGGCTGGCGACGGTCGCGGCGCAGCAGGTGTCGGCGCTGCTGGTCGTCCGGCTGAGCTACGAGGGGATGCGCGGCGCGCTGAACCTGTACCAGTACACGTGGGCGATCTTCCTGCTGCCGTGGGCGATCCTGGCGGTGCCGATCGCGACCAGCGCGTTCCCGATGCTGTCGGCGCGCACCGACGAGGAGCACCGGGCGGAGTTCGACGGGATCACGGCGCGGACGACCCGCGCGGTGATCCTGGTGTCGTGCGCGGGAGCGGCGGTGCTGGCGGCCGTGGCGCTGCCCGCGTCGGCGGTGTTCACCTGGAAGGTCGCCGCGAGCGACCCGCAGCAGCGGATCGTGATGGCGCGGGCGGTGCTGGCGTTCGCGCCGGGGCTGCTCGGCTACGGCCTGGTCGCGCACCTCGGGCGGGTCCTGTACGCCTGCCACCGGGGCCGGATGGGCGCGATCGCGACCGTCTCGGGCTGGGTGGTCGTGATGGTCGCGGACGTGGTGCTGGTCGCCACGGTCGACCGGGCGTGGGTGGTGGCGGCGCTCGGCCTGGGCAACACGGTCGGGATGACGGTCGCGGGCGTCCTGCTGCTGGGGACGCTCGTGCGCGCGCGGGGGGCCGGTGCGCTGGAGGGCATGCCGCGCGCGCTGCTGTCCGGGATCACCGGCGCGGTCGCGGGCGCGGCGGCCGGGTACGCGCTGTCGTCGTGGTTCGGCACCGGGCACCGGCTGCTGGACGTGGGCGTGGGCGCGCTGTCGGCGCTGGTCGCGGCGCTGGTGTTCGTGGCGGTGGTGTTCGTGATCGACGGCCGCGACCTGCGGGCCGTCCTGACCCGGAAGGTCATGCGCAATGGGGGCTGAGCGAGACGGTCTGGCCGGGACGCGGGTGGCGCTGGTGCTCGGGACGAGCGCGGGCGGCGTCGGACGGCACGTCCGGTCGGTCGCGGCGGGACTGGTGGAGCGCGGCGCGCGGGTCGCGGTGTTCGGCCCGGCGGCGACCGAGGAGCTGTTCGGGTTCACCGGGGCGGGCGCGCGGTTCGCCGAGCTGGATCTGGCCGACCGGCCCCGTCCCGTCAGCGACGCGCGCGCGGTGGCGCGGCTGCGGAGGCTGGTGCGCGACGCGGACGTCGTCCACGCGCACGGGCTGCGGGCGGG
>NZ_QURH01000626.1 GCF_003428695.1 Actinomadura logoneensis | reverse complement strand
CGGCGGCGCCACCGCCGCACCGCCCGCCCCGCGCCCGGGGCCGGACGAGGCGCGCTCGGCGGCGGCCTCGGCGTCGAGCTCCTGGACGAACCGGAGCCGCCGGATGCCGCGCTCGCCGCCGAGGAAGTCGCGCACGAAGTCGTTCGCCGGGTTCGCGAGCAGCTCGTCGGGGGTGGCGTACTGCGCGAGGACGCCGCCGACCTGGAACACCGCGATGCGGTGGCCGAGCTTCACGGCCTCGTCGATGTCGTGGGTGACGAAGACGATCGTCTTCTCCAGCTCGCTCTGCAGGCGGAGGAACTCGTCCTGGAGCTGGGTGCGGACGATCGGGTCGACGGCGCTGAACGGCTCGTCCATCAGCATGATCGGCGGGTCGGCCGCGAGCGCCCGGGCGACGCCGACGCGCTGCTGCTGCCCGCCGGAGAGCTGGGCGGGGTAGCGCCTGGCGAGCTCGGGGTCGAGCCCGACGCGCTCCATCAGTTCCAGGGCGCGCCCGCGGGCCTGCTTCTTGTCCTGGTGGAGCAGGTAGGGCACGGTGGCGATGTTGTCGATGATCGTTCGGTGCGGGAAGAGGCCGGCCTGCTGGATGACGTAGCCGATGCCCCGGCGGAGCCGGGGCGGGTCCACCTCGCGGATGTCGCGGCCGTCCACGGTGATCGTCCCCTCGGACGGGTCGATCATCCGGTTGACCATGCGCAGGGTCGTGGTCTTGCCGCAGCCGGACGGCCCGACGAGCACGGTGATGCGTCCGGCGGGGATCTCCAGGTCGAGGTCGCGGACCGCGACGGTGCCGTCCGGGTAGCGCTTCGTCACGCCCGTGAAGGTGATCAAGCGAGTCACGTCCTGTCCGGGCGCCGTCGTGACGCCGTTCCGTCTGCTGACAAGTGGGTGATCGGGACCGGCATCCACCCAACCTTAGACAACCGACAATCTCCGGTACCGGCCCGGCCGGGTCAACCCGAGAACTGCCGATGTTATCGACCTGAAAACACGAGAAAGGGACGCAGCGCCGTGTCGCACAGCCGTATCGAGCTCGACGGGACGTCCCTCACCTGCGATCTGGTGGCCCGCGCGGCACGCGGGGACGTGACGATCGCCATATCCGGGGCGGGGGTGGCGCGGGCGCGTGACGCGCGGGACACCGCGCGGCGTGTGGCCGACCGCCGGCCGGTGTACGGCCGGACGACCGGGGTGGGCGCGAACCGCGCGGTGGAGGTCGAGTGGGAGGACGCGGACGCGCACGGCCTGCGGCTGATGCGCAGCCACGCGGCCGGGGCCGGGCCGCTGCTGCCGCCGGAGGTCGTGCGGGCGATGCTGGTCGTCCGGGCGAACCAGATCGCGGCGGGCGGCTCGGGCGTCGATCCGGGGGTGTTGGCGGCGCTCGCGGACGCGCTGAACCTGGGGGTGCTGCCGCCGGTGCCGGTGTACGGGGCGATCGGCACCGGGGACCTGACGGCGCTGGCGTCCACGGCGCTGTGCCTGATCGGCGAGCGGTCCTGGCTGGACGGCGGCCCGGACGGCGGCGGCGCGGTGAGCCCCGACGCCGGGCTGGCGCGCGGGCCGCACTTCCCGCTGGACTCGGCGGACGCGCTGGCGTTCATGAGCTCGAACGCGGCGACGCTGGGCGAGGCGGCGCTCGCGGTCACCGACCTGCGGACGGCCCTGGACGCGTCGGTGGTGATCGCGGCGCTGTCGCTGCTGGCCGTGCGCGGGTCGCGGGAGCCGTACGCGCCCGCCGTGCACCGGGGGCAGCCCGTCCAGGCGGGGGTGGCGGCGGCGGTGCGGAGCCTGCTCGCCTACGAGGACGAGACCCCGGCCCGCATCCAGGACCCGTACGGGTACCGGGCGTTCCCGCAGGTCCACGCCCCGGCGATCGAGGCGGCGCGGCACGCGGACACGGCCGTGGCGCGGATGGTCAACAGCGCGGCGGAGAACCCGCTGGTGGACGTCGCGGACGCGGAGGTGTGGCACAACGGCAACTTCCACATCGCCGGGACGGGCCTGGCGCTGGACGCGGCGCGGCTCGCGCTGTTCCAGACGGGGGCGCTGGCGGCGGCGCGGCTGGGGACGCTGACCGAGCCGTCGTTCACCGGCCTGCGGCCGTTCCTGGCGGACGCGGAGGCGGCGTCCGGGATCATGATCCTGGAGTACGTGGCGCACTCGGCGCTCGCGGACGTGCGGCGGCACGCCGCCCCGGCGGCGCTCGGCGGCGCGGTGCTGTCGCGCGGGGTGGAGGAGCACGCGGGGTTCGCGACGCAGTCGGCGCGGGCGACCGGCGAGGCGGTGGCCGCCTACCGGGTGGGGCTGGCGTGCGAGCTG
>NZ_QURH01000622.1 GCF_003428695.1 Actinomadura logoneensis | reverse complement strand
GGTCGCGGGCGCACCGTCGGCGGCGGCGTCGGGCTGGGCGCCCTTGGCGGGACGGCGGCGGCGCAGCGGCGGGGTCACGCCGTCGGCGAGGCGGCGGGCGGTGACGAGGAAGCCGGTGTGGCCGACCATGCGGTGGTCGGGGCGGACGGCGAGGCCCTCGACGTGCCAGGAGCGCAGCATGGTCTCGAAGGCGTAGGGCTCGGCGAACGCGCCGTGGCCGCGCAGTTCCTCGACGACGCGCGACATCTGGGTGGTGGTGGCGATGTAGGCGCAGACGAGGCCGCCGGGGATGAGGGCCTTGGCGACGGCGTCGACGGTCTCCCAGGGGGCGAGCATGTCGAGGACGACGCGGTCGACCTCGGTCTCGGTGAGGGCGTCCTCGAGGGAGCCGACGGTGAGCTTCCAGGAGGGGTGCGGGCCGCCGAAGAACTTCTCGACGTTGCCGCGGGCGATGTCGGCGAAGTCGGGGCGCCGCTCGTAGGAGGAGACGAGGCCGTGCTCGCCGACGGCGCGGAGCAGGAAGCAGGTGAGGGCGCCGGAGCCGGCGCCGGCCTCGATGACGCGGGCGCCGGGGAAGATGTCGGCCTGGGCGACGATCTGGGCGGCGTCCTTGGGGTAGACGACGGCGGCGCCGCGCGGCATGCGGACGGCGAAGTCGGACAGCAGGGGGCGGAAGGCGAGGTACTCGGTGCCGCCGCTGGAGCGGAAGACGGTGCCCTCGTGGCTGCCGATGATGGTGTCGTGCTCGATGCTGCCCTTGTGGGAGTGGTACTGCTTGCCGGGCTGCAGGGTGATGGTGTTGATGCGGCCCTTGGGGTCGGTGAGCTGAACCTGGTCGCCGGGGCGGAAGGGGCCGTGCGGGATCCGGCCGGTCGCCGGGGCCTGCGCGGGGGTGGTGCGGGTGTCGCCGGAGGTCGGCGGCGTGGGTTCGCTCATGGAGGTCAAGGCTAGCGGGCTCCGGGGACCGCTCGGACGCGTCGGTCCGGGCGGGAGCGGAGAGCGGTGCGGTGTCCCGGGCGGGCGCCCCGGGTGGGCGCCCGGGTGGGCGCGGTGCCCGGTTCGGTTCCGGTCGGTTCTCCTGTTCTCTCCTGTTCGTCCGCCGGTTCGGTTCTCCTGTTCGGCGGCCGGTTCAGATTCCGGCGAAGGCGCGGTCGACGTCGGAGATGGCGAGGACGCCGTAGACGCCGCCGTCGGCGTCCAGGAGCAGGTACTCGGTGGCGGGCGCGCGGCGCAGGGCGTCGATGAGGGCCTCGCCGGCGAGGTCGGCCGGGAGGGCGAGGTCGGGTTCGAGGCCGCGGGACAGGTCGCCGACGGTGATCCAGGGGCGGCGCTGCTCGGGGGTGGCGGTGACGGCCTTCTCGCTGACCAGGCCGAGGGGGCGGCCGTCGTGGTCGGTGACGACGAGCGCGCCGGCCCGGGCCTGCTGGGCGCGGCGGACGGCCTCGGCGAGGGGGGTGTCGGCGGTGACGAGGGCGGCGCGGCGGGCGAGGCGGCGCGCCGACAGCAGCGGGATGCGGTCGCGGACGCGTTCGGCGCGCAGCGCGTGGGTGGCGCCGATCCAGATGGTGGAGGCGACCATGGCGGACCAGAGCAGGGCGAGCCAGCCGACGCCGCGGCCGGGCAGGGAGGCGAGCCAGACGCCGGTGAGCAGGCAGCCGAGGGCGACGGCGCGGCCGATCCAGGCGGCGGCGACGGCGCCGCTGCGGGCGTGGCCGGTGATCTTCCAGACGGCGGCGCGGACGAGGCGTCCGCCGTCCAGGGGCAGGCCGGGCAGCAGGTTGAAGGCGCCGACGAGGAGGTTGGCGATGGTGAGGGCGTCGACTAGCAGGACGGCGACGGGAGGGAGCGGCAGGAGGTAGTGGGCGGCGATGCCGAGGGCGGCCAGGACGAAGTTGACCAGGGGCCCGGCGAAGGCGATGAGGAACTCGCGGCCGGGGGTGGGGGCCTCGCGGGCGATGGAGGTCTCGCCGCCGAGGATGTTGAGGGTGACCGAGCGGACGGGCAGGCCGAGGCCGCGGGCGGTGACGGCGTGGCTGAGCTCGTGGACGAACACCGAGCCGTACAGCAGCAGGGCGTAGGTGAACGCGACGAGGTAGCTGGCGGGGCGTCCGACGGCGTTGTTGACCTGGCCCTCGAACATGACGGTGACGAGCAGCGCGATGGGGAACCAGCTGGGCGACACGAAGACGGGGACGCCGAAGGGGCGGCCCATGGGGATGCCCGGCGGGCGGGTGCCGGGCGGCCCGTCCTGCGGGTCGCCGGACGGCCCGCCCGGGGCCCCGGGGTTGCCGCCGGGCTCGGACGAGCC
>NZ_QURH01000623.1 GCF_003428695.1 Actinomadura logoneensis | reverse complement strand
CGCCGGACGCCGCGCCGGACGCCGCGCCGGACGCCGGGGAGGCGGCCCGCACCGGGCGGCGCGCGGACATCCGGATGGCGACGACGTCGCGCAGGCAGCGCGCCGAATGGCGGCGCACCGAGAACGTCGAGCCCGGGACGTCCCGCCAGCGCACCGGGATGGCGGTGATCGGGGCCCCGCGCCGCGCGCAGTGCATCAGCAGCTCGACGTCGAACGCGAAACCGGTGGTGGCGAGGTCGGCGGCGGCGGCGCGGGCGAGCGGGCCGTCGAAGAACTTGAACCCGCACTGGGTGTCGGTGACGCCGCCCGCGAGGTCACGGGTGAGCCGGTTGAACACGATCGCCCCGACCTTGCGGAGCGGATGGCTGTAGTCCTCGACCCGGGAGGACGGGTGGCGGCGCGAGCCGACGACCACCGGGTGCCCGGCGGCCAGCAGCGCGAGCGCGCCGTCCAGGCCGGACAGGTCGGTCGCCATGTCGGCGTCGCAGAACCCCACGTACCGGGCGGTGGTGGCGAGCAGCCCGGCGCGGACGGCCGCGCCCTTCCCGCGCTCGGGGCAGCCGACCACCCGGACCGGGACCGGTCCGCGCCAGGCGGCGGCGATGCGGGCGGTGCCGTCGGTGCTGCCGTTGTCCACCACCAGCACCGACGCGGCGACCGGCAGGGCGGCGAGCCGCGCGCCCAGCGCGTCGAGGCCGTCCGGCAGCCGGACGGCCTCGTTGAACGCGGGCACGACCACCTCCAGCGCCGGACGCGCGGCGGGCGGGGAGGCGCCGGTCGGGGGCGCGCCGGTCGGGGGCGGGGGAACGGCCATCGCGCGGGACGGTCCGGGGCCTACCGGGAGCCGTAGTTGTACAGCGGCTTGATCACCGGGGAGCTCTGCGAGGCGTTGGTGTAGTGCACCACGCTCACCGAGGTCAGCAGCGCCAGCAGCGTGCCCGCTATGGCCGCGATCGCTATGCGCATCAGGGGGCCCTTCCACGTCGGGGGATGCGAAGGATGTGTCTCGTCACAGTAGTGCCCCTGGTAACGAATGACCAGACGATCAGCGAAACCATGACAATCCATGACATTGCAGTCGGAACGCGGGGTGCGCCCGCCTCGTCCGGACGCGCCGGGTCCGGCACCCGGTACAGCGTGAGACCGGGGTCGGAGAGCACGGTTCCGGCCCCGTCGAGCCGCGCGCGCCACGGCGCGTCCGGGCCGAGTTCGGCGTCCAGCGCGACGTACCGGACGCCCGCCGCCCGCAGCGCCGGCACCAGCGGCCCGCCGCCCGCCACCACCGGATCCAGGGCGCGCGCCACCGGGTCCTCCGCCGGGACGGTCGTGGAGCCGACGACCACGGCGTCCGCCGTGACCACCCGGCGGTCCAGGTGGCGGGGCAGCGCGTCCAGCGACGTCCGGCCGCCGTTCCACGGGTAGCTCCGGTACGTCGCCCACGGCAGGACGAGCACGTCGCCGGGCACGGGATCGGCCCGGACGATCCGGCGCGCCGCGTCCCAGCCCGCCGGGTACTCGACCGGACGCAGCCGCCCGCCCGCGCCCAGCGCGAGCGAGGGCAGCAGCACGAGCGGCAGCACGGCCACCGCGACCCCGACCCCGCCCGCCACGACGTCCGAACCGTCCCCGTCGCGCGAAGGGCCGCCCTCTCCGCCAGTCCGCGACGGGACGTCCTCTCCTCCAGTCCGCGCCGGGACGTCCTCTTCTCCAGCGCGCGGGCGGACGGCTTTTCCAGCGCGCGGGCGGACGGCCCGCATGAGCGCGTCCGCGAGCAGCCCCAGACCGGTCGCCACGACGAGGACGAGCGGCGCGGTGTACTGCTGCCCGTCCCGCAGCACCGCGAAGCCCGGCCAGAGCCCGATGAGCCACTTCAACACAGGACCGGCGACCGCGCCGAAGGCGGCCGTCGCGTATCCGCCGACGGCCGCCACGGCCAATCCAGCGGCCCACGCCGGACGCCGTTCCGCCCGCCGCAGCATTCCGGCGAAGGCGGTGAGCGACGCCAGTACGACGAGCGCCCAGCAGAACACCAGGACACCGGTCCCGTACCCGCGGGGCACGACTTCCGCATTCCAGACCCCGCCCGTCAGCAGAAGGCTTCCGAGCGTTCCGAAAGGTGTGTCGGCGCGCGCCGCGAACGCGTCCACGGCGGACGGCGCGCCCGGCACCCCCGACGGCCGGAGCCAACCCGTCACCAGCCACGGCAGGCTGAGCGCGACGACGGCGACCGCGGTCCGGAGCACGGCCCGCCCGCGCTTCGCCCGGTCGCCGGGCGCGCACGCGGCGACCGCGAG
>NZ_QURH01000627.1 GCF_003428695.1 Actinomadura logoneensis | reverse complement strand
GGCGGGGTCGGGACCCGGACCGCTGGCGCGGCCGGGTCTGGGTGCCGTCCGGCAGCGGCGGCGCGGGCAGGCGCCCGACCCCGTCCACCGCCCGCCGCAGCTCCCGCTTGGTATCGGGCAGCTTCGGCCGGGGCGCCGCCTGCGGCACCCCGAGCGCCGAGGTCAGGTCGCCGAACGCGCGGCGCCGCCACGGCGTCAGGTTCGGCACCCGCACGCCCGTCAGCTGCTCCAGCAGGCGCAGCGTCGAGGTGTGGTCGAACGGCTCGGACGCCACCCAGCCGCCCTGCGTCCACGGCGACACCAGCAGGCACGGCACCCGGAACCCGCCGCCGACCGGCAACCCCCCGACGAACTCCCCGGCCGTCCCGGCCGGCGGCACCGGCGGCGGGACGTGGTCGAACAACCCGTCGTTCTCGTCGTAGTTCAGGATGAACAGGGTCTTCTTCCACACGTCGGGATGGGACGCGATCGCGTCGATCTGGCTCGCGACGAAGTCCGCCCCCGCGGCGGGCGTGTAGTCCGGATGCTCCGACTGGTAGCTCGTCGGGATGATCCACGACACCGTGGGCAGCCGGTCGTGCCGCGCGTCGTACCCGAACTGCCCGGCGTCGTAGGTGCGCAGCCCGTTCCGGTACAGCGGCGAGGTCTCCGGCGCGTCCTGGAACGCCCTGAAGTACTCCAGGACGTTGCAGCCGTAGTTGTCGGTCTGCTGGTACACCCGCCACGACACCCCGGCGAGCGTCAGCGCCTCCGGATACGTGGTCCATGTGAACGGCTCCGGGCCGACGTTCGTGGTCACCGGGCCGCCGTGCCCGCCGCCCGCGTCGATCGACGCGCTCATCAGGAACAGCCGGTTCGGCCACGTCGGCCCCAGCACCGAGCTGTGGTACCGGTCGCACACCGTGAACTGCTCGGCCAGCGCCCACTGGAACGGGATGTCCTCTCGCGTGTAGTAGCCCATCACGAACGGGTAGTTCGCCCCGTCGGCGTTCGCCGCCGAGTGCGCGACCAGCCACCGGTCCATCCGGCCGCCGTTCCACGAGGCGTGCTGCAGCTCCCACGAGTGGCCGGTGGACGGGATCGCCTGCGCGCTCGTCGTCCGTGAGTCCAGGTGGAACGGCAGCAGGTACCCCGCGTCGTTCTTCGGATCGGGCTGGTAGAACACGGGCCTGCCGTCCGGCAGCCGGGGCGCGTCCGGATCCGAGAATCCCCGCACCCCCGGCATCACGCCGAAGTAGTGGTCGAAGCTGCGGTTCTCCTGCATCAGGATCACCACGTGCTTGATGTCGCGCAGCTTCCCCCCGCCGCGCGGCCGTCCGGCGGTCTCGGCCATCGCCCGGCGGACGTTCGGCGGCAGCACGTCCGACGCGAACGCCGCCGCGGCCACCGCTCCAGCGCCCCCCAGCAGGCGCCGACGACTCAACGGCACGGACGCGGGGGAGGGACCCCCGGCCCGACGTCCAGCGCCCGACGCCTCCGCGTGCGTCGAAGCCGGCGCGGGCGGGCGCGGCGCCGGGGATAGGGGTTTGCGCGCTGGTGGGGATACGGGTTCGTGCAGCGCAGGAGGTGCGGGCTCGTGCGGCGCAGGAGGTGCGGGCTCGTGTGCCGCAGGGGAGGCGGGCGTGGAGGGGCGGGGCGCGGGGACGTCCGCTCCGCGCGGTTCCAGATGCGGCAATTCCGGCTCCCGTCTCTCACCCGTCGTGGAAATGCCGGAACGAACCTCCCGCACCACCGGTGACACCGGTAGCCGCGCGGGGTGAAGGACTCCCTTACCCCCGGTGGACGCGACCGTCGAGGGCCCCGGAAGGCGCAGGTCGGGTCACCGGGCAGGGACAATCCGAAGAAACGTCCGATACGGGGCGCAAGCCCCACGCCGTCCCGGGCGACGCCCCGTCATCCTGCCGGTTCCAGCCGGCCGAGGCGAGGAGCCGGCCCCGCGTGTCAGTCGTTCGGTCCCACCAGCCCGCCGAGCGGAACGCCCGCCAGTTTCCGCATTTCATGGGCCATATGCGCCTGATCGGCGTACCCCGCGTCCACCGCCGCCTCCGCCGCCGGGACACCCGCCCGCACGGCCCCCAGAGCCCGCTGGAACCGCAGCACGCGCTGCAGCACCTTCGGCCCGTACCCGAACGCCGCCAGCGCCCGTCGCCGCAGCTGGCGCTCGCCCAGGCCCACCGCGTCCGCCACGTCCGGCACCGACGCCCCCGCCAGCAGCCCGCGCACCACGGGCGCGACGACCGGATCGCCCGGCCCCGCCGCCCGCGCGCGCTCCACCA
>NZ_QURH01000628.1 GCF_003428695.1 Actinomadura logoneensis | reverse complement strand
GTCCCGGGGCGCGGCGCAGGCGCGGGTCGGACACCGGGCGCCGGGACGAGCTGGTGGAGGTGGTGCTGCGGCTGCGGGCGCGCGGCGTGCGCGAACCCGCGCTGGAGGAGTGGGCGCGGGGGGTCGCGTCCCGGTTCCTGGCGGCGCGGCACCTGGAGTCGCGGTTCGCGTCCGACCCCGGGCTGCGCGCGGCGCTGAAGGCGCTGCTCGACGACGCGCGGCGGGGGTGAGCCGATGCCCGCCGTCGTCATCGGACTGCTGATCCTGCTGTGGCTCGCCGTCATGTACGCCGGGTTCGTCCTGGTGTTCCCCGTGCTGTTCCCGGCGGTCGTCGCCGCCGCCGGCCTCGCCGCGTTCGGCCTGTACTACCTGCACGCCGTCCGCGCGCTGACCCCGCGCGAGCGCGCCGGCCCGTCGCCGGTCGCCGAGCCCGCCGTGTCGTACCGGACGTACCTGCTCGGGCAGGCGTGGCGCGACTGGTGGACGATCACCCGGACGGTCGTGCCGCGCGTGTACGGGACGGCGCGGCGCGCGATCGTGCGGCTCACCCGGCTCATGCTCGGGGGGCTCTGGGGCTTCTTCACGTTCCCCTTCTGGCTGGCGCTGTGCGCGGGGATCGCGGTCGCGGCCGTCCCGGCGGCGGGGTTCGGGCTCGCGCTGACCGTCCTGTACGGGGCGGTCGCGGCGGTGGGCCTGGCGGCGTGGTCGGTGTGCGTGCTGGCGCTGGCGGCGGTCGAGCGCGGGTTCATGGTGTACGGCCGCATCCTGCAGACCTGCCCGCACCCGTTCTGCTACGAGCGGATCGCGCTGCCGGTGTACGCGTGCCCCGGCTGCGGGGCGCGGCACCCCCGGCTCACGCCGGGCGCCGCGGGCGCGTTCCGGCACGTGTGCCGGTGCGGGACGCGGCTGCCGACGACCGTCCCGCTGGGCCGGTTCCGGCTCGCGGCGTACTGCCCGCACTGCGAGGGACGGCTGCCCGAACGCATCGGGCGCGTCCGGATCGAGCCGCTGCCGTTCGTCGGCGGGCCCGCCGCAGGGAAGACCACGTTCATGGTCCTCGGCATCCGCGCGCTGCACACCCGGGCGCGCGCGGCGCACGGCCGGCTGGCGTTCGTCGAGCGGCGGCACGCCGAGGCGTACGCGGCGATGGCGCAGGTGTTCAACTCGGGCGGACGGCCCGCCAAGACCGGCCCGGAGCTGCCGCTCGCGACGATGCTGGACGTCGAGCTGCCCGGCCGCGTCCGCCGCATCCTGTACCTGTTCGACCCGGCCGGTGAGCACTACACGGGCGCGACCGAGGTGGAGTCGCTGCGCTACCTGGACCACGGCGAGGCGCTGCTGTTCGTGGTCGACCCGTTCGCGCTGCCCTACGTCCGGCACGCGCTGGGCGAGTCGGAGCTGCACCTGGTCGAGGAGGCGGCGGGCACCTCGGAGGAGGACCCGGCGGACACGCTGCAGCGCGTCCTGAACGAGCTGCGCACGCGCCCGGACCGGGGCCGGCAGAAGCGGATCGGCGTGATCGTCACCAAGCTCGACCTGCTGGTCAAGACCGAGGTCGGCCGGGACGTCACGGCGGGCGGGCTGCGCGACTGGCTGGCCGGGGTCGGGCTCGGCAACTCGGTGCGGTCGCTGGAGCAGGTCGCCGCCGAGGTGCGGTTCTTCGGGTCGGGGCTGTCCACGCCGCAGGGCGAGGTCGCCGACCTGCTGCTGTGGGCGTCGGGACTGGCGTCGGCGACGCCGCCGGTGCCGCCCGACACCGCCGCGCCGGACCTCATCGAGGAGGTGCCCGGGACGTCCCCGCTGCGCGCGCCGTGGCCGGTGCGCGGGCGCGACCCGGCGCTGGTGCCGCTGGGCTACCAGGTGGGCCGGTGGTCGGTGCTCGGCGGCCTGTCGGCGGCGGGCCTCGCCCTGCTCGCCGCGGTCGGCGCGGGCGCCGCGCTGCTGCTGGACAACGTGCAGCTCCACTTCCCGTTCTTCTTCTGACCGCCGCGGGAGCCGTCGGCCCGCATCCAACGTCGCGGAGGCGTGCGCGTCGCGGGGCCATGCCTGATCGGGCGGACGGTGAACCCGGTCCGGCGTCGCGGCATCTCACCGGCCAGAGGGACGCGACCGGAGCGTCCCCGGCGGATGGGGGCGCGAGATGCCCGAGAGCCGGCCGCAGCGGGTCGCGGGACGGACGACGCTGCTGCTCGGCGGCGGCGCGACGGCCGCGGCCGGGCTGGTGCTCGGCCTGACGCTGCTGGTGGGCGGCGGGCCCGGCGGGGACGGCCCCGG
>NZ_QURH01000621.1 GCF_003428695.1 Actinomadura logoneensis | reverse complement strand
CGCTGGCCGCCGGGCGCGGGGCGCTGGTCGTCCTCGCCGACGGCCGGGACGTGGCCCGGGTCGACGCGGCGCTCGCCGAGGAGCTGGGCGACGGGCGCCACGTCGCGCTCACCGCCGACCTCGGCCCCACCGAGCGGTACCGGCGCTGGCTGGCGGTCCGGCGCGGCGCGGTGCGGGCGGTCGTCGGGACGCGGGCGGCGACGTTCGCGCCGGTCCGCGACCTCGGCCTGGTCGTCCTGTGGGACGACGGGGACGACGTGCACGCCGAGCCGCACGCGCCCTACCCGCACCCGCGCGAGGTGCTGGCGCTGCGCGCACACCGTTCGCAGGCCGCCGCGCTGATCGGCGGCTACACCCGCACGACCGAGGCGACCGTGCTGGTGGAGACCGGCTGGGCGCACGCCCTGACCGCCGACCGGGAGACGGTCCGGGCGGCGATGCCGCGCGTCCGGCCGGTCGGGGACGACGTCGACATGGCCCGCGACGAGGCCGCCCGGGCCGCCCGGCTGCCGCACCTGGCGTTCGACACGGCCCGCCGGGCGCTGGAGCAGGGGCCGGTGCTGGTCCAGGTGCCCCGGCGCGGGTACCTGCCCGCCCTGGCGTGCCAGCGCTGCCGGACGACGGCGCACTGCGCGGCCTGCCAGGGCCCGCTGGCGCTGACGTCCGCCCACGCCGCGCCGTACTGCCGCTGGTGCGGGCGGATCGCGGGCAACTGGCACTGCCCGGAATGCGGCTTCTTCCAGCTCCGGGCGGTCGTCGTCGGGGCCCGCCGCACCGCCGAGGAACTGGGCCGGGCGTTCCCCGGCGCGGTCGTGCGGACGTCCGGCCGCGACGGCGTCCTGGACACGGTCGGTCCCGGCCGGGCGCTGGTCGTGTCCACGCCAGGCGCCGAACCGGTCGCCGAGGACGGGTACGCCGCGGCCCTGCTGCTGGACGGCTGGGCCCTGCTCGGCCGCGCCGACCTGCGCGCCGCCGAGGAGAGCCTGCGCCGGTGGATGAACGCCGCCGCGCTCGTCCGTCCGGGCGGGCAGGTCGTGGTCTCGGCCGACGGCGCGCTGCCCGCCGTCCAGGCGCTGATCCGCTGGGACCCGGTCACCTTCGCCGAGCGGGAGCTGGCCGAGCGGCGCGAGGCCGGGTTCCCGCCCGCGTTCCGGATGGCGTCGCTGACCGCGACCCCGGCCGCGATCCGCGAGCTGCTGGAGGACGCGCGCCTGCCCCCGTCCGCCGAGGTGCTGGGGCCGGTTCCGGTCAGCGAGCAGCTCCAGCCGGGGCAGCGGCCCCGGGAGCGCGCCCTGGTCCGGGTGCCGCGCGCCGACGGCCTGCCGCTGGCCCGCGAGCTCCAGGCCGGGCAGGGCGTCCGCAGTGCCCGGAAAACGACCGAGTACGTCCGCGTTCAGATGGACCCCCTCGAACTCATCTGAGTCCTAGGGTTGCCGTGTGGGCGACGACACAGGGGCACGGGACGCATGGGTGCGGGACGTCGCGGACCGGTTCGCCGAGTGGGCGGACGGCCGCGTCGCCGCGCCGGGCGAGGCGCCCGGAACCGGGCACGGGCGGGAACACCATGATTCTCACGAGCACGGCGACGTGGACGTCGAGGGCGCGGAGCTGCTGCTCGACCTCGCGCGCGAGGAGCTGGGCCTCACCGGCCCGGACGGCCTGACCCCCGCGGTCCTGCGGGCGCTGCTGCTGGAGGTCTTCCCCGAGACGGTGGTGGCCGAGGCGGGCGAGGTCCCGTCGATCCTCGGGGCGCTGCGGTCGCTGTTCGCCTGCCTGGACGAGACGGGCGCGCTCCCGCCCGGCCGGGCCGCGGCGCTCGAGGCGGAGCTGGAGGCGGTCGCGCCCGCGTTCGCGCGGATCGTTGCCGAGACCGACACCGACGAGCGGCGGGCGGCGGCCGAGGTCGTCGCCGGGATGATGAACGAGGACGGCGTGGACACCGCGGACTCCGGGGCCGTCGAGCGCTGGGTCGCCGGGTTCGAGGCGCTGCCCGAGGCCGAGCGGTTCGCGCGCACCGAGGACTACCTGCGGCGGACCGAGGAGATGGTGGTCCCGCCCGTCCGGCTGGCGCCCCGGCGGGAGCTGGCCCGCGCCGCGCGCGCGTCCGCGCTCCTCGGGGAGCCCGAGGGGGACGACCAGGACGACGAGGCGGTCCTGCGGGCCTGGCTGGCCCGCTTCGACGAGGCCGCCGTCCCGCCCGCGCCGAGCACCGGAACCGGCCAGCCGAGCGCCGGAGCCGTCCGGCCGGGCG
>NZ_QURH01000624.1 GCF_003428695.1 Actinomadura logoneensis | reverse complement strand
TGACCGGTCACGGCGAGACGCGCGCCGACGCCGCCGGCCTCCCCGCCGGCGGACCTCCGGAAGCCCTGGCGGCAGGCGGTGCGCCGCCGGAAGCCCTGGCGGCGAGCGGTGCGCCGCCGCCCGGATGGCTGCGGCGCGAGCTGTCCAACCCGCTGTTCCGCAACGCGTACGCGCTGGTGGCGAACGGCGGGCTCACCGGACTGCTCGGGCTCGGCTACTGGGCGCTCGGCGCCAAGCTCTACGCGCCGGACGACATGGGCCGCAACTGGGCCGTGATCCAGGCGATCATGTTCGTCGGCAGCGTCACGATGCTGAACTTCCTGCTGATCCGGTTCGTCCCGCAGACGGCCCGGCGCACGCGCGCGCTCGTCCTCGCCTGCTACGGGACGGGGGCCGCCGCGTCGGCGCTGCTCGCGCTCGGCTTCCTGGCGACGCTGTCGTGGTGGGGGCCGTCCTTCCGGCACCTGCACGACGGGCGCGCGGCGCTGTGGTTCCTGGTCATGGCCGTCGCGTGGAACCTGTGGAACCAGCAGGAGGGCGTGTTCACCGGGCTGCGGCACGCGGGCTGGGTGCCGGTCGTCAACGCCGCGTTCGGGCTGGCCAAGCTGGTGCTGCTGGTCGCGGTCGCGAGCGCGTTCCCGGCGGACGGGGTGACGCTGTCCTGGTTCGTCCCGGTCCTGGTCGCGCTCGCCCCGGTCAGCTACCTGATCTTCGGACGGCTGATCCCCCGGCACCGCGCGGAGAACGCCGGACGGGGCCCGCGCCCGACCTACCGGGACATCTGGCGGCACCTGGGCGGCGCGTACCTGGGCGGCGCGTTCCAGTACGCCTCGATCAGCCTCGTGCCGGTCGTCGTCGCCGCGCACCTGGCCGAGGACGCCAACGCCTACTTCCAGATGGCGTGGGCGCTCGGCATGATGCTCGACCTGCTCGCGCTGACGCTGTCGATGTCGCTGACCGTGGAGGGCTCGTTCGACACCGCGCGGCTCGCCTCGTCCACGGGGGCGGCGGCGCGGCGCGCGCTCCTGCTGCTGCCACCGGTCGTGGTGGCCGTCCTGGTGGGCGCGCCCCTCGGCCTGGCGTTCTTCGGGCACGACTACGCGGCGCGCGGAGCCCCGCTGCTGCAGGTCCTCGCGGTGGCGGTGCTGCCCAAGGCGCTGATCGAGCTCTACATCGGCGTCCTGCGGGTGCAGAACCGGACGCGGCTGATCGCCGCCGTGCAGGGCGTCCGGTTCCTCGGCGTGCTGGCGCTGGTGTTCCTGCTCATCGACCCGCGGCACCTGGGCGCCATCGGGCTGGCGGTCCTCGCCGTGAACACCGTCGTCGCCGTCTTCGTCCTGCCGGGCCTGCTGGGCGTCATCCGGAACGAGGCGCCCGCGCGTCCCGCGACCGGTCCGCTCGGGCCGGAGGGCGCCTTCCCGGCCGGCGGAGGGCGGGATATCAGTTGAGCATGGCGGTTCGCCGGGAACCCGAGGAGCGGGCCGGGCAGGCGCCGCGCGCCGACGCCGCCGACCGGCGCATGGCGCTCGCCGCGGCGGCGCTGCTGGTGTTCGGCACGGCGCTGTTCTGGTCGCCGCTCCGGCACGTGGACCTCGACGCGATGGACGGGTTCGGGCTGGTCGGCGTGCTGCCGGGCGCGACGCTCGCGGGGGCGGCGGCGATCGTCGTGTCGTTCATGCTGACGCTGGCGCTGCCGCGTCCGCACCGGGTGCTTCTGGTCGCGCAGATCGCGGTGCTGATCGCGACGCTGCACGGCGTGGCGCAGGCGCTGGAGCCCGAGGCGCGGTTCCCGACGGCCTGGCAGACCGCCGGGTTCATCGAGTACATCGAGCGCACCCACACCGTCGCCTGGGACCTGGACGCCCGGTTCAGCACGCCCGGCTTCTTCGCGTTCGTGGCGTTCGTACTGAAGGCGACGGGCCAGCACGACATCTCGCCCGTCCTGAAGTGGGCGCCGCCGTTCACCGACCTGATGTACCTCGTCCCGTACATGCTGATCCTGCGGGTGCTGCGGGCGACGTGGCGGGCGAAGTGGTTCGCGGCCTGGCTGTTCATCGCCGCCAACTGGGTCGGGCAGGACTACCTCTCGCCCCAGGCGTTCGCGTACCTGCTCTACCTGTACTTCGTGGCGATCCTGGTGAACTGGTTCCGCCACCACGACGAGACGCCCCGGCGTGCCGGACGCCGCCGCTCCCCCGACGGCTCGGGTGGCGCGGAGGGCCGGCGGCGCGCGGGCGGGCTGGCG
>NZ_QURH01000620.1 GCF_003428695.1 Actinomadura logoneensis | reverse complement strand
CGCCCGGCGCGGGCGGGGCCGCCGGGGACGCGCCCGGTGCGGACCCGCCCGGCGCGGACGGCATCCCGGAGGACGGCATCCCGGAGGACGGCGGGGCCGACGGCGCGGAGGTCCCGCCGATCCGCTCGCCGCACACGTCGCAGTAGTCGTCGGAGCCGGAGGAGTGCCCGGCGGGGCAGACGGCCATGGTCACACCTCGGAACGCCGGGTGCGGACCGTCTCGTCCTTGCGCGTCCGGACGGTCTTGGTCGAGGTGGTGTCGAGGGACATCTCGTCCGCCTTGTCCACGTTCGACTTCAGCCGGACGGTCCCGGTGGCGGGATCGAGCACGTCCACGACCTTGCGCAGCGCCGCGGTGACCGCCTCGTTGCCCGCCTCGTCGGCGAGCCGCACGGCGCGGCCGAGGCGGGCGGTCGCGGTGTCCAGGTCGCCGTCCCGGCGGGCGGCCAGGCCCTCCTGGATCACGTCGGCGAGCTCGGACTGCCCGGTGTAGTGCGCCACCCGCGCGTTGATCCGGGTGGAGAGGGCCTCGTCGTCGGTCCACTGCGCCAGGACGTTTCCGGTGGCGATGACCTGCGCCTCCTGGCCCGGACCGCCGGGCACCACCAGCTTCACCCAGGCCGCGCGCAGCTCCTTGCCGACCTCGCCGGGCGGGACCTCCACGCAGATCTGGTAGTCGCGGCTCTCCGCGCCCCACGCGCCGAGCGGGTAGTCGCCCGCCTGCGGCCCGGCCTCGGTGCGCATGCCGGTGAGGTCCTGGACGGTCGGCATGACCTGCTTGACGAACTTCAGCCGCGCCGTCTGCGGCGTCCACACGCGCAGCGCGACGTCGGCGACGGCCTTGCCCATCGCCGCCTCGGTCATCGCGCGGAAGTCGGCGACCAGGTCGGCGGGGTCGGCGACGATGTCCACGGTGCCGAGCAGCGCGTTGGCGACCTTGCGCAGCTCGGCGACCTCCCAGTCGGTCCCGACGCCGCGGCAGTCGCAGACGAACCGTCCCGAGCAGCGGAACAGCACCGCGTCCAGCTCCTCCGGGCTCTCGTGCTGGTTCTTGCCGTCGGTCAGCAGGATCGCGTGCCGGACGCCGTCCTGGTACGGGTCGAACAGCTGGTCGGCGAGGCGCAGCCAGGAGCCGATCGCCGTGCCGCCCTGCGCGGTCAGCCGCTTGAGCGCGGCCTTGGCCGCCTGCCGGTTCCGGTCGTTGGCGGGCACCAGCACCGGCTGCTGCGGGAACACCATCCGCGCGTCGTTGGACCCGGACACCACGGCGAACATCACGCCGTCGCGCAGCGTGTCCACCGCGGTCTGCGCGGCGGCGATCGCCGACCGCAGCTTGGTGTCGGGGTAGGTCATCGAGCCCGAGGTGTCGATGATGACGACCTCGGCCGCCTGAGCGGGCGCAGCGGCGGTCGCCAGAGCGCCCCCTGCCGACTCGACCGACACGATGGCGTGCACCTCGCGTCCGCCCTCGGGGAGGAACTTGTTCTGGTCGATCCTGACGGTGAACTGCGGCTGGTCGCTCATCAACCCTGCTCCGTGTCCGGGGCGGCCGCCAGCGGGAGCACGGCCACCGTGATGTTGTCGCGTCCGCCCGCGTCCAGGGCGTGGCGCACCAGGATCCTGGCGGCGCCGACCGGGTCGGCGGCCGGGTCGGCCTGCGCGTTCCGCAGGACGGCCGCCAGGTCCTCGGCGCCGGGGAAGTAGTTCCAGAGGCCGTCGCTGCACACCAGCAGCGTCCCGGGGCGGTCCGGCCGGAAGCCGCGCACGTGCGGCCGGACCTCTCCGGCGTCCGCGCCCAGCCACGCCGTGATGACGTGCGCGTTCGGGTGCGCCTCGGCCTCCGCCTCGGTCAGCGCGCCGGACGCGACCATGAACGCCGCCCACGAGTCGTCGTCGGTCAGCCGCCGCGACGCCCCGAGGGGCAGCGGGCCCGCGTCGGAGTCGGCGGCGTCCGGTGCGGTGGCGTTCGGGTCGGCGGCGCCGGGGGAGGCGGCGGCGAGGTCGGCGGCGAGCTCCGCCGCGTTCAGCTCCCCGGTGTCGGCGAGGTCGCCCGTGCCCTGGGCGCCCCGGATGTCGGCGGCGCTCAGCCAGTAGGCGCGGCTGTCGCCGACCCAGCCGACGGTCACGCCGTCCGGGCCGGTCACCGCCGCGACGAACGTGCAGGACGGCGCCTGGTCGGGGGTGGCGGCGAGGCCGGCGACCGCCGCCGCGGCCTCCCGCACCGCCGTCCGGACGGCCT
>NZ_QURH01000619.1 GCF_003428695.1 Actinomadura logoneensis | reverse complement strand
GCCGACCTGCTCGCCGAGGCGCTGGGCCTGTGGCGCGGCCCGGCGTTCGCGGACGCGGCGGAGACGGCGTCCGGCGGGGCCGCCGCGACCCGGCTGGACGAGCTGCGGTTCGCCGCGCTCGTCGGTCGCGCCGAGGCGGACCTCGCGCTCGGCCGCCACGACACCGCCGTCGCCGAGCTGCGCGACCTGGTCGCCCGGCACCCGCTGCGCGAGGACCTGCGCGCGCTGCTGATGCGCGCGCTGGCGGCGGGCGGCCGGCAGGCCGAGGCGCTCACCTTCTTCGAGGAGACCCGCGTCCTGCTGGCGGACGAGCTGGGCGCCGACCCGTCGCCGGAGCTGACCGCCCTCCACCGGACGCTCCTCCAGGGCCCGCCCCCACCCCGGCCCGCTCCTCGGCCCTCGCCCGCGCCCTCGTCGGTGCCCTCGGCGCCGAGGGCGGGACGGCCCGTCCGGCCGAGCGCGCCCATCAGCGGTTTCGTCGGACGGGACGACGACGTCGCCGGAGTCCTCGACGGGCTGGCGGCCGGACGGCTGGTCACGCTGTTCGGACCGGGCGGCGTCGGCAAGACGCGGCTGTCCGGGGAGGTCGCGCGGCGCTGGGACGGGGAGGTCGCGTTCGCGCCGCTCGCGCCCGTCGCCGACCCCGCGCAGGCGGTGCTCCAGGCACTGGGCCTGCGCGAACGCGGGATGCTGAGCGGCGGCGGAGCCGACCCGGACCCGGAGGAGCGCCTGGTCGCCGCGCTCGCCGAACGCGACCTGCTGCTCGTCCTGGACAACTGCGAGCACATCGTCGGGGACGCCGCGAACCTCGCGTGGCGCCTGCTGTCGGAGTGTCCCGGCCTGCGCGTCCTCGCCACCAGCCGGGAACCGCTGGACGTGGACGGCGAGCGGCTGTGGCAGGTCCGGCCGCTCCCGGAGGACGACGCCGTCCGGCTGTTCGAGGAGCGGGCGAGGGCCGCGCGCCGCGACGTGGACCTGGACGGCGCGCTCGTCCGGAGGGTCTGCGCCGCGCTGGACGACCTGCCGCTCGCGATCTAGCTGGCGGCGGCCCGGCTGCGCACGCACGAGCTGCCCGAGGTGGCCGAGCGACTGGACGAGCGCCTGGGCGACCGGTTCGCGCTGCTCGCGCGCGGCACCCGCACCGCCGACGCCCGGCACCGGACCCTGCGCGCCGTCGTGGACTGGAGCTGGGAGCTGCTGACCGAGGACGAGCGCGCGGCGGCCCGCCGGTTCACGGTGTTCGCCGGGGGAGCGACCGCCGCGTCCGCGCTGGCCGTCGCGCGCGCGGACGAGGAGACCCTGACCGCGCTGGCCGACCGGTCGCTGCTGGACTTCTCCCGGGGCCGGTACCGGATGCTGGAGACGATCCGCGCGTACGGGGCGGAGAAGCTCGCCGAGGCGGGCGAGGCGGAGGAGACCGAGGCCGCGCACGCCGCCCACCTGCTGGACCTCGCGGCCCGCGCCGACCTGCTCGGGTCCGGCCAGCTCGCCGCGCTCGACCGGCTCGCCGCCGAGCACGACGACCTGATCGCCGCGCTCCGCCGGGCCGTCGCCGCGGGCCGCGCCGGTACCGCGTCCGCGCTGCTCACGGCCATGTCGGTGTACCTGTGGATCCGGGGCCTGGCGGGTTCGGCCGCGCCGCTCGCCGCCGCCCTCCTGGACCTGCCGGACGCGGCGGCGCTCCCGCCCGAGGAGTACGCCGTGTGCGTCACCATCGCCGGGACGCGCGCCACCGAGGAGCAGCGCGAGCGCGCCGGGGCCGCGCTGGCCGGGGCGGAGCGTCCGCTGCGCAACTCCATGGCCTCGCTGCAGTGGCTCATGGGCTCGGTCGGCGGCGGGGACATGAGCGTGCAGTTCGAGACGCTGATGGCCGAGCGCGAGAGCCCCGACCGGTGGGCGCGGTCGGCGGCGCACCTGATGTCGGGGTATCCGCGGCTCGCGAACGGCGACCTCGCGGAGGCCGAGCACGAGTACCGGACCGCCGCCGAGGGCTTCCGCGCCCTGGGCGAGCGCTGGGGGACGGCCCTCGCGCTGGACGCCCTCGCCGGGCTCGCCGCGACGGCCGGGGACACCGCCCGCGCCGTCGCCCTCACCGAGGAGGCGCTGACGCTCGCCGGGGAGCTGGGCGCGGCCGACGACATCGCCGACCTGCTGTGCAACCGCGGCGACCTGCGCGCGGCGGCCGACCCGGAGGCCGCCCGCGCCGACT
>NZ_QURH01000618.1 GCF_003428695.1 Actinomadura logoneensis | reverse complement strand
CGGCGGGGCGTCGAGGCGCGCGGCGATGCGGGTGCCCTGGTCGAGCAGCGCGCCGCCGGCCGCCGCGCCCGGCGGGGTCGCGTTCACCGACTGGAGCAGCTGGAGCAGCAGCTGCGGCGCGGGCGGGCGCAGTCCGGCGTCCTTGGACAGCGCCCGCTGCACCATGTCGCGGACGGGCCCGGCGGGCACCCCGGACAGGTCCGGCTCCTCGTTCAGGATCCGGTTGATGATCACCGGCAGCGTCTCGGCCTCGAACGGGGACTGCCCGGTCGCGCTGAAGACCATGGTCGCGCCCCAGGCGAAGATGTCCACCGCGGGGGTGAGGGGGGCGCCGGTGAGCTGCTCGGGCGCCAGGTAGCCCGGAGTGCCGACGACCATGCCGGTCGCGGTGACCGCGCTCTCCTGGGAGTTGACGGTGCGCGCGATGCCGAAGTCGACCACGCGCGGCCCGTCGCTCGCCAGCATGACGTTGTTCGGCTTGAAGTCGCGGTGGACGATCCCGGCCTCGTGGATCGCGGCGAGCGCGGTCGCGGTGCCGATCGCGAGGAGCAGCAGGTCGTCGGCGTTCATCGGGCCGTTGTGCGCGACCACGTCGTGCAGCGAGGAACCGTCGATGAACTCGCTGATCACGTAGGGCTGCTCGCCCTCGACGTCGAAGTCGATCACGCGGGCGGTGCACTGCGGGTCGACCTTGGTGGCCGCGGTGACCTCGCGGGCGAACCGCGCCCGCGCCGCCTTGTCGGCCGCCATCTGCGTGTGCAGCAGCTTGACGGCGACGTACTCTCCCCCAGGGGCGCGGCCGAGAAAGACCGCGCCCTGCCCGCCTGCCCCGAGCCGCCCGACGACCTCGTACTGTCCCAGTGCCCGCGGATCGCCCGGCTCCAGCGGAGCGGCTTCCGGCATCAGACCCTCCCGTGACCCGCTTGTGTGATGTGGCGCTGCACGATATCGCGTTAGTTCAGACGTTTCATCGACACGATGGGTTCAATGTCGAATCGCGGCTTTCCTGCCGATATGCGGAGTGGCCATCGCTTTCCGGGACGGTGAACCGGCGGAGGGGCGAACGGGCGTCCGGACGGGTAGGGGAACGGGGTGCGCCGGCCGGACATCCCGGCCGGCGCGGGACGGGTGCGAGACCGGCATCGGACGGTCGCGGTACCGGCCGCGGACGGTTCGACCGTCCGCCGGAGGGGCGCCGAAGCCGTTCGCGGGTGGACTTCGGGGCGGTGTGGAGCCGCCGCGAGGCCGCCGCGGGGGGCGGTGCGAGGCCGATACGGGACCGGGGGAGGGCCGGTGCGGGGGCCGCGCGTATCCCCGTGGGAGGACGCGCCGGGCGCCTGGGGGGCCGGTCGGTGCGCGAGCGGACGCGGAGAAGGATATGATCCCGCCGCCGTTGGTTGCGCCCCCGGGCGTCACGGCTCTGCTCCACAGCGTGGCACCCGGCGGGTAGGTGACGTGCGCCACATCCACGCGTGCCGGACGGGTGATCCGTGTCACTCGTGGGAACGGTCGCGCCTCGTGTGGCACAGCTCACCGCCCGTGACAGAATTTCCCGCCCGGATCGGGCACAAGAACGGCCCCCCGAGCGTTAGATCCGCGCGACGGGGCGCATAAAGCATCGAGGGGGATGGAGACGAAGATGGCGACCGACTACGACAGCCCACGCAAGACCGACGACGATCTGAACGAGGACAGCCTCCAGGAACTCCAGGCCCGCCGCGCCGACAAGGCGGCGAGCATCATCGACGAGGACCTGGACGCCGGCGAGGTCGCCGAGCTGCCCGGCGCCGACCTGTCCAACGAGGAGCTGACCTTCCGGGTCGTTCCGCGGCAGGCCGACGAGTTCACCTGCAGCCGGTGCTTCCTGGTGCACCACCGCAGCCAGCTGGCCACCGAGAAGAACGGCCAGCCGGTCTGCCGCGAGTGCGCGGCCTGACCGAAGGCCGCGCGCGCGGTCCGATCCACGCCGGTCCGATCCACAAGGCAGTTCCGACCCACGGGAGCCGCTGGTGAACGAGGTTCCGGAGTTCCACGAGCGGCGCGGTCCCTCCGGGGACCACGCCGGCGCCGCGCCCACGCCGGGCGTCGCCCCCGTGGCGCCGGGCGCCCACTCGTCCTCTTCCGCGTCCGCGAACCCGCCGGGCCCCGCGTCCGGCGGCGCGAGCGACGCGTCCGCACCGGGCGGGACGTCCGACGCGGCGTCCG
>NZ_QURH01000617.1 GCF_003428695.1 Actinomadura logoneensis | reverse complement strand
CAGTTCTTCGGTCTCCACAAACCGAGCCTGAACACCCTCGCCCTGTCCCAGGGGACAGACTTCGGAACTACTCGTCTAGGCCGGCGTCGAGGCGGCCGTGTCGGCCTTGGTGAGGCATCTGCCCAGGTTGACGAAGAAGAAGATCAGCCCGACGGTCAGCGTGATGTGGCCGACTCCCGCGAGGGCGGTCGCCGCTCCCGGGGTGTGCTGGCCGAGGACCGTCTGCGTGCCGCGGACGGTCATGACCGCGACGGTGAGGGCGAGGCCGGCGTTGTAGGTCCAGAAGAAGGCGTTGAAGAGCCGGCCCGCCGTCAGCGTGAACAGCTTCTCCAGGGCCAGGACGACCAGGAAGAAGAGCATGCCGAGGGCGAGCACGTGGGTGTGGACGAGCCCCAGCTGGGAGTCGCCGGTGAAGTCGTTCAGCTTGGTGATCTCGCGGTAGTAGAGGCCGCCGACCAGCCCGATGATCATGTAGGTGTGGGCGGCGTAGTAGAGCTTCTTCACAAGGAGTCCTCGGGTTTCCGGCCGGGGCACGACCCGGTCGGCGGGTGGTCGGGGTGAGCTGCTGGAAAACGCGGGTTACCGAAGCAGCCGAATTCAGTGCGTGGTCGAGAGCGTTCCGGCGGTCTCGCTCGTTCCGCGGGTCTCGCGGAGGAGCAGCAGGCCCGTGACCGCGATCAGCGCCGAGGTCAGGCCGTGGATGCCGAACGCGGCGGCCGGGGAGCCGTGGTGGGCCAGGACGGTGACCATGTCGCCGAACGGCGCGGCGGCGACCATCAGGACGACCCAGCCCAGGGAGCGGCGGCGGCCCGTCACCAGCAGGACGCCCATGCCCAGGCCCATCGCGAGTTCGCGGTTGCCCTTGACGTTGAGGAAGCCGCCGCCGTCGCCGGCGGGCCGGCCCGGCAGGCCGAAGCCCGCGGCGGACGTCTCGGGGGTCAGGAGGAAGGACGCCGCGAGGTAGAAGGTGAACAGGACCACGACGGTGGCCAGGACGGTGTTGAGGGTCTTCAGCGACATGGTTCTTCTCCTTGGAGGGCGGTCAGGCGACGGTCAGGCGGAGCGGGGCAGGGTCCGGCCGCGGACGCGGCGGACGTGGCGGGCGTAGCGGGGGCGGCCGATGACGTGCCAGACGACGCGGACCGGCGCGGGAAGGGCACCGAGCACGACAGCGCGTTCGGCCGTGTCGGTGTCCTCCAGCACCGCGCCGAACAGCGTGAGCAGCGTCGGCTTGGGGGTGTTGCGCACCAGGTGGTCGCCCAGGGACGCCCACTCCCGTTCGGTGATGTGCTTCGCCGCGAGCGGGAGGAGGGTGGCCTCTTCGTCGTCGAGGTGTTCCACCAGGACCGCGCGGTGCTCGGCGAGGGCGGCCACGAGGGTGTCGCGCTCGTCGGCGCCCGCCGTGGCCTCCCAGGCGGGGACGGCGGCGTCCAGCCTGGTCAGGGTGGCCGCGAGGTGGTCGTGCTGGGCCTGCATGCGCAGGACGGTGTCGGCCTCCAGGTCCACTCGGGAGAGCAGCGGCGGCCACAGGAGCTCGTCCTCGCCCTCGTGGTGGTTGTGCAGGCCGGTCCGGTAGACGCGGTAGTGGTCGGCGATCACCTTGGCGCGGGCGGTGTCCCCCGGGGCGACGGCCGCGACGAGCTGCACCAGCAGCCGCGACTCGCGGCGGAGCACGCGGTGGACGATCTTCATGTCCTCGGTGTTGACGCTCATCTGTTCCCGCCTCCGTGGTTCATACCTGGTCGGTCGTGATGTGTCCAGGCTGCTCCCGGGTGTTTGGAGCCGACTTGGAGCCGACTTGGAGCGGTTTCCGTACGATGTGCGGATCATGGTCTTCCTCCGGGTGCTGGGCGCGTTCGCCGTCGAGGTCGACGGCGCGGCCGTCCCCCTCGGCGGGCCGCGGCAGCGGGGCGTGCTGGCGCTGCTGGTGGCGGCGCGCGGGCAGGTCGTTCCGGTCGACCGGATGATCGAGGACCTGTGGCGCGGGGAGCCGCCGTCGCGGGCGCTGACGTCCCTGCAGGCGTACGTGTCCAACCTGCGCCGGCTGCTGGAGCCGGGGCGTCCGCCGCGCGCCCCCGCCCGGCTGCTGGTGAGCGCGCCACCCGGGTACGCGCTGCGGCTGCCGCCGGAGTCGGTGGACGCGTGGCGGTTCGAGGAACTGCTCGACCGGGCCCGCGCGGTCACCGATCCGCGCGCCGCGCGGGC
>NZ_QURH01000614.1 GCF_003428695.1 Actinomadura logoneensis | reverse complement strand
TTCGCCTCGCGCAGCTCGCCGCGCACGCGCTCCAGCTCGGCGCCGCGGCCCGCGCGGGCGGCGGTGAGCTCGGCGCGCAGCTCGGCGATGCGGCGCTCGGCGCGCTCGCCCTCCGACAGCGACGCCGACCGCTCCAGCTCGGCGCGGGCGTTCTCGACCAGGTCGGGCCAGCCGTCCGGGCGCAGCAGGTAGCCGAGCACGGCGACCACGACCGGGTCGGCGGCGGGCGGGACGTGGCCCTCGGTGACGGCGGCGGCCAGCTCCGGATGCGCCTCGCGCCCGGCCTCGCCGACCCGGGCGCGGAACGCGTCGTCGCGCTCCAGCAGGGCGGCGATGTGCTGACCGGCGAGCTTGGCGCGCTTGCGCCGCTCGAACCGGGCGAACCGGCGCAACGGCACCGGGACCTCGTCCAGCGGAAGGGCGCCGAGGAGTTCGGCGGCGGTCTCCACCACGCTCTGGCGGACCGCCTCGGGCAGTGGGCGGGGCGGGCGTTCCGCCGCCTCCGGGCCGCTGTCGATGATGTCGCTCCTTCGCGCCGACCGTCTTGAGATGACTGTTTCCCGAGGTCATCCGCCTCAACCGGTGGAGACCGGGGCCAAGCCTAGCGGTCCGGCGGCGGGAGGGCCGGAGCCCGAGGTCCGGCGCCGTTCTGTCGGTGCGATGGCCTACGGTCGCCGTCATGACGTCCCCGCACCGCCTTCCCGGGTCAGCATCCCCGCCGCCGTCCCCCGGTCGGCGCACGGTCCCGGCCGTCCCGGAGCAGGCCGTCCCGGAGCAGGCCGTCCCGGAGCAGGCCGTCCCGGAGCAGGCCGTCCCGGAGCAGGCCGTCTGGGAGCAGGCCGGGCCGCCGCGCCGGAACGCGTCCGCGCCGGGCGGGCCGAAGCCTGGTGCGCCGCAGGGCAGGGCGAAGCAGGGCGTTCCGGCGCAGGCCGGTCCGGTGCAGGGCGTTCCGGTGCAGGGCACGCTGGACGACCTGGGCACGCCGCTCGCGGACGTCACGTTCGTCGTCGTCGACCTGGAGACCACCGGCGGGTCGGCCGCCGACTGCGCCATCACCGAGATCGGCGCGGTGAAGGTCCGCGGCGGCGTGCACCTCGGCGACTTCGCCACCCTGGTCGACCCGGGCGGCCCGATCCCGCCGTTCATCACCGCGCTGACCGGCATCACCACCCAGATGGTGATGGCCGCGCCGCGCATCGAGCGCGTGCTCCCGGCGTTCCTGGAGTTCGCGCGCGGCGGCGTGCTGGTCGCGCACAACGCGCCGTTCGACATCGGGTTCCTCAAGGCGGCGTGCGCGCGGCTGGAGTACGCCTGGCCCGCCTTCCCGGTCGTCGACACCGTCGACCTCGCCCGCCGCGTCCTCACCCGCGACGAGGTGCCCAACCACAAGCTCGGCACGCTCGCCCGCCACTTCCGGACCGAGACAGAGCCGTGCCACCGGGCGCTCGCCGACGCCAAGGCCACCGTGGACGTCCTGCACGGCCTCATCGAACGGCTCGGCTCGTTCGGCGTGACGTCCCTGGAGGAGCTGAAGGGCTTCGCCAAGGCGCCGACGCCCGAGCAGCGGCGCAAGCGGCATCTCGCGGCGGACGTGCCGAGCGAGCCCGGCGTCTACCTGTTCGAGGACGCGGGCGGCGAGATCCTGTACGTGGGCAAGTCCACCGACCTGCGCACGCGCGTCCGGTCGTACTTCACCGGCTCGGAGACCCGCTGGCGGGCGCGGGAGATGGTCGGGCTCGCCGAGCGCGTCCGGACGATCGTCTGCTCGACCGGCCTGGAGGCCGAGGTCCGCGAGCTGCGCCTCATCGCGGAGCACAAGCCCCGCTACAACCGGCGGTCCAAGTTCCCGGAACGGGCGATCTGGCTCAAGCTGACCGCCGAGCCGTTCCCGCGGCTGTCGGTGGTGCGCGAGTCCCGTGACGACGGCGCGGTGTACCTCGGTCCGCTGTCGTCGGCGCGGCAGGCCGAGGAGGCCAAGGCCGCGCTGCACGAGGCCGTCCCGCTGCGGCAGTGCACCCAGCGGCTCACGCTCCGGCTGGTCGAGCGCGGCGCCGGGCGCGCCTGCGCGCTGGCCGACCTCGGCCGCTGCGGCGCGCCCTGCGTGGGCGCGGAGACCCCGGACGAGTACGCCGGGCACGCCGAGGCCGCCCGCACCGCGATGCGGGGCGACATCCGCCCGGTCGTGGCGGCGGCGCGGCG
>NZ_QURH01000613.1 GCF_003428695.1 Actinomadura logoneensis | reverse complement strand
CGCTCGGCGTCCGCGCCCGGGACGGCCGCGGCTCCCCCGGTGCCGGACGGGTTCCGCGCCGCGCTGGGCCGCTCGCTGGACGCCGCCCGCGGCGCGCACTCCGACGCGGACGTCCTGCACTGGATCACCGAGCGGCGGACGCGGGCGGAGGTCCGGGTCCGCCGCGTCCCGCTGGCCGGGATGCCGGGGTGGCGGCACGACGGCACCACCGTCTCCCCCACCGCCGTGGCCGCGCACGACGGGCGGTCCTTCGAGGTCGTGGGCGTCACGGTCGGCACCGCCGGACGCGAGGTGGACGCCTGGTCGCAGCCGATGATCCGCCCGCTGGGGACGTCCCTGGCGGCCTTCCTGACCGCGCGCATCGACGGCGTCCTGCACGTCCTCGCGCGGGCGCTGCCCGAGCCGGGCTGCAGCGACGTGCTGGAACTCGCCCCCACCGTGCAGTGCGGGCCCGGCGTCCTCGCCTCCGCGGCGCATCCCGGGCGACCGCGACCGCCCTACCTCGACGACGTCCTGACCGCCGCACCGGAACGCGTCCGCTACGCGGCGACGCTCTCGGAGGAGGGCGGACGGCTCTACCACGCGCGGGGCCGCTACCTGATCGTCGAAACCGACGCGGACGTCACAGGCGGCGCGGACAGCGCAGGGGGCGGCGGGGGTGAGCCTCCGGACTTCCGCTGGCTCACCCTGCGGCAGTTCGGCGCGCTGCTGCCGCACAGCCACTACGTCAACGTGCAGGCGCGCAGCCTGCTCGCCTGCCTGTACTCGCTCGCCGCCGCCCCCGCCGCCCGCGCCCCCGACGTCCCTCTCCGCTGAGTCCGCCCGTCCCGCCGACGCCGCAGGGAGCCAGACGATGACCAGATGCCGCATCTGCCTCGGTCCCGTCCGCGAGTTCGTCGACCTCGGACGCCAGCCCAGGTCCGACGCGTTCCTGCCGCCCGGTGAGGCGGACGCGCACCCGGAGGCCGAGTTCTTCTTCCGGCTCGCGGCGGGCGCGTGCGCGGACTGCGGGATGGCGCAGCTGACCGAGCCCGTGCCCGCCGAGGCGATGTTCCACCGCGACTACCCGTACCGGACGTCCCAGTCGGCGCGGATGAGCGAGCATTTCGCCCGGACCGCGCGGCGGCTGGCCGCGGAGGTCCGCGACCGTCCGGACCCGTTCGTGGTGGAGGTCGGCTGCAACGACGGCGGGATCCTGCCGACGCTCGCGCGGGCGGGCGTCCGGCACCTGGGCGTGGACCCGTCCGGGCGGGCGGCGGCCGAGGCGGCGGGACGCGGCGCGCGGGTCCTGACGGCGTTCTTCGGCCCGGAGTCGGCCGCGGAGGTCCGCGCCGCCGAGGGGCCCGCCGACCTGGTCTACTCCGCGAACACCGTCAGCCACGTGCCCGACCTCGCGTCGGTCTTCGCCGGGGCCGACCTGCTGCTCGCCCGTGACGGACGGATGGTGTTCGAGGACCCCTACCTCGGCGACATCCTCGCCAGGACGGCGTTCGACCAGATCATCGACGAGCACGTCTACCTCTTCACCGTCGGCGCGGTGCGGCAGGCGGCGCGCCGGTACGGCTTCGAACTCGTCGACGTCGAGCCGCTGGACGTCCACGGCGGCCAGCTCCGCTTCACGGTGGCGCGCCCCGGCCGGTATCGGGTGAGCAGCGCGGTCAAGCGGACGCTGCGGGTCGAGGGGCTCGGCCTCGCGGCGCTGGACGGGTTCGCCGCGCGGGTCGAACACGTCCGGGACGAGCTGGTGGCGCTGTTGCGGACACTGCGCGAGCAGGGCCGCCGCGTCGTCGGGTACGGCGCGACCGCCAAGAGCGCGACCGTGACGAACTACTGCGGCATCGGCCCGGACCTGCTGCCGTTCGTGTGCGACTCCACCCCCGCCAAGCAGGGGCTGGTGACGCCCGGCACCCACATCCCGGTGCGTCCGCCCGCCGCGTTCGCCGACCCCTACCCCGACTTCGCGCTGCTGTTCGCGTGGAACCACGCCGAGGAGATCATGGCCAAGGAACGGGCCTTCCGCGCGGCGGGCGGCCGGTGGATCCGCTACGTCCCCGGCGTCCGGGTCGTGTGAGGGGGCGGTCCGGTGCAGCTCACGGGAGGGGCGGCGGTCGCGCTGCCCGGTCTGGCGCTCGGGGGCGCGGCCGTCGTGGCCGTGGCCGCGGCGGTCCGTCCGTTCACCGGGCCGCCGGGGCGGGCCGT
>NZ_QURH01000616.1 GCF_003428695.1 Actinomadura logoneensis | reverse complement strand
GCCGGACTCGACCGGACGCGCGTCGTGGAGGACGCGGCGCACGGCCCCGGCGCGGCCCGCGGCGGCGTGCGGGTCGGCGCGGAGTCGCACGCCGCGTGCTTCAGCTTCTACGCGACCAAGAACATGCCGATCGGCGAGGGCGGCGCGGTCGCGACCGACGACCCGGACCTCGCCGACCGGATCCGCTCCACGCGGCTGCACGGCATGAGCAAGGACTCCTGGAAGCGGTACCTCCCGGGCGGGAGCTGGCGCTACGACGTCCGGAACGTCGGGCTCAAGGCGAACATGACCGACATCCAGGCGACGATCGGGCGGGCGCAGCTCGGCGCGCTGCAGGGCTGGCAGGACGAGCGCGCCGAACTCGTCCGCCGGTACGACGAGGCGCTCGGCGGCCTGCCCGGGATCGTCCTGCCGCAGCGGAACCTGGACGGCATCACGCACGCGTGGCACCTGTACCAGGTCCGGGTGCCGGACCGGGACGCGCTGATCGCCGAGCTGACCGAGGCGGGCATCGGGACGTCGGTGCACTTCATCCCGGTCAGCCACATGTCCGGGTACCGCG
The DNA here is from genome assembly GCF_003428695.1 of Actinomadura logoneensis. GTDB lineage: Bacteria > Actinomycetota > Actinomycetes > Streptosporangiales > Streptosporangiaceae > Spirillospora > Spirillospora logoneensis. Next base: position 1,636 of record NZ_QURH01000616.1, on the reverse strand, counting down.
AGCTGATCGGCCCGGACGAGTGCGGGGCGGTCCCGGTGACCGACCGGATCGCCGAGGAGCTGCTGTCGCTGCCGCTGTTCCCCGGGCTGACCGCCGCCCAGCAGGACCGGGTCGTCGACCGTCTGACCGGCGCGCTGCGCCGCCGTCCGGCGCTGGCGGGCTAGCCATGCGATGGTTCCCGCGACGCTCGCCGAGGACGCGGTCCGCCGCGCCCGGAGCGCCGCCCTCCCCGGACGGCCCGCCGCCCCGGCCGCGGGACGGCGAACGGCTCCGGCCGCAGAACGACGAACCGCCCCGCGCGCAGAACGACGAACCGGCCCGCCCGCGGGACGGCGAACCGCCTCGGCCGCAGAACGACGAACAGGCCCGTCCGCAGAAGAACGAACCCGTCCGCCCGCAGAGTTGCGAACCGACCTGGCCGCAGGGCGGCGGGAAGACCCGGCCGCAGCGCAGCGAACCGACCTGGCAGCGGGACGGCGAGCCGACGCGCACGCAGGGTGGCGAGCCGACGCGGCCGTCCCACGGCGGCGGCGGTCCGGCGCCGGTCCGGAGCGGCAGGGCCGCGCCGAGTCGGCGCGACGAGAAAACACGAGAGCAAGCACGGACGGCCTGGCCGGGCGGCGGCGGGACGTCCGCTCCGAGCGCGGAGGTCCCGCCGCTGTCGATGCTGCTCGGCCGGGACGAGGTGGCGGTGACCGGCCCGCGCGCGCGACGCCTCGTCCTGGGCCGCCGGGTGCTGGTGACCGGCGCGTGCGGGACGGTCGGGTCGGCGCTCTGCCACGGGTTGAAGCGGCTCGGCCCCGCCGAGCTGACCCTCGTGGACATCGACGCGGCCGGGCTGGACCGGCTGCGGCACGAGATGACCGCGCGGCTTCCGGCGGCCCGGGTGACGGCCGCGCGCGCCGACGTCCGGGACGGGGCGGCGGTCGCGGCGGTGCTCGCCGCCGCCCGCCCCGAGCTGGTCTTCCACACCGCCGGACGGCACGACCTCGGACTGGTCGAGCGCGACCCGTGCCGGGGCGTCGCCGACAACGTGCTCGGGCTGCGGCACGTCGTGGACGGCGCGGTCCGGCACGGCGCGCGGCATTTGGTGTTCCTGTCGTCCGACAAGGCCGCCGACCCGACGTCGGTGTTCGGCGCGACGATGCGGCTCGGCGAGTTCCTGCTGCAGGCGGCGGCGGGCGGGCCGACCCGGTTCGCGGCGGTCCGGATCGGCAACGTGCTCGGTCCGCGCGGACGGCTGCTCGGCCTGCTGGCCGACCGGATCGCCGCCGGGGAGACCGTGACGATCACCCACCCGGAGGTGGCGCGGCACTTCATGACCGCCGAGGAGGCCGCCGGGCTGCTGCTGGAGGCCGCCGCGCTCGCCGAGGAGGCCGAGACGTTCGTGCTGGACATGGGCCGTCCGGTGCCGGTGGTGGAGCTGGTCCACCGGTACGCCGAGCAGCTTCGGCTGCCCGGGGTGACGATCCGGTTCTGCGGCCTCGGCCCCGGCGAGAAGCTCGCCGAGAAGCCGTTCGCGGACTGCGAGGCGCGGCTGCGCACCGCGCATCCGAAGATCTGGGCGACGCGGCCCGCGCCGCCGCCCGCCGCCGGGCTCCCGGCGCTGCTGGACGGGCTCGCCGCGGCGGCCGGG
>NZ_QURH01000611.1 GCF_003428695.1 Actinomadura logoneensis | reverse complement strand
GGCGGGGCCGCCATGGCCGGCCCCGCGCCGAGGGCGGCGGCTCCGAACGCGGTGCCGGTGGCCAGGCCGGCGGCCAGGGCGCGGCGGCGGGAGATCTGGTGGGACCTCGTTCACCTCCGAGGGTAACGAGACAAGACGTCTCGTTTCCGAGGAGGCTAGGCCCGGCGCGGGCCCCCGTCAAGACGAGTCGTCTCGTTTCCTATAGGCTCCCTGGTCATGACCACCGAACCGGCGAACCCGCGCTACCGGAACGAGCGCTCCCACAAGGCGATCCTCGAAGCCGCGCTGAAACTGTGCCTGGAGCAGGGATTCGCCAGGACGAGCATGGACGCGATCGCCCGGGAAGCCGGGGTGGGCAAGCAGACGATCTACCGGTGGTGGCCGTCCAAGGCGGCGGTGCTGGTCGAGGCGATCGACCGGCAGAGCGCGCCGGCCACCCGGGTCGCCGACACCGGTGACGTCCGCGCCGACCTGCGCGAACAGATGGTCGCCGTCGCGCAGTACTTCAGCTCCACGCAGTCCACGACCTACCGGGAGGTCATCGGCGCCGCGCAGTCCGACCCGGCGGCGGGGCGGGCCGTCCTGGACACCCTGGTCGGCCCGCGCGTCCAGGACTGCCGGCGCCGGCTGGAGCGGGCGCAGCGGGAAGGGCAGATCCGCTCCGACGCCGCACTGGACGACGTCGTCGAACTCCTCTACGCACCGCTCTACTACCGCCTGCTGCTGGGGACCCGTCCGACCTCGCCCGAGCAGGTCGACGCCATCCTGGACGTGGTGTTCGACGGCCTCCGCCCGCGAGACCCGGACGCCTCGTCCACGGACGGCTGACCTCTCGCCGAGCCCGTCGGCAGCGCTTGCCCCGCGGCGTCAGGTCGAGGACGCCGAATCCCGCGGAGGACTCTGCGGCGGACGTCGGCGGCGGCGGTGGCTGGTGTCGCAGAACGGCTGCGTGCGGCTGCGGCGGCACGTGCACAGGGCCACCATGAAGCGGTCGGACGTCGCGGTCGTGCCGTCCGGGAGCTGGACCTCGACGGGGCCCTCCACCAGGACCGGGCCCTCGGGGTCGACGATCACGCGGCGGCGGTCAGTCCGCGGTTCGGGTGCGGTCGGCACGGATCACCACCAGTTCCTCCTCGGCGTCGTGCGTGGCGAGCAGGCCCTGGCGGCGCAAGGCCTCGGCGCGGGCGCGCATGACCGGCCCGAAGGGCACCCGGCGGCGCGCGACGACCGACGCCTTCAGGCCGCCCTCGCGCAGCGACGCGAGCGTGCGGTCCACGCCGCACAGCGCCGAATGGACGAGCATCAGCATGCCACCGGGGACCAGATGCCCGGGAGCGTGCGCGCAGATGCGATCCAGCAGGTCGCGGCCGTCGGGACCTGCGTCCCACGCGCGGGCGCTGCCGCGCGCGACGCGCGGCAGGCCGGGCGCGGGCACGTAGGGCGGGTTGGCCAGGATCACGTCGAACCGCTCCCCCGCCACCGGGTCCAGCAGGTCGCCGCGGAACACGCGGACGGGCAGGCCGCGCAGCCACGCGTTCGCGCGCGTCGCGAGGACGGCGCGGCGCGACACGTCCACGGCCGTCACCCGGCCCGCGCCGTTGCGCAGCGCCGCCATGGCGACCGCTCCCGTCCCGGTGCACACGTCCAGGACACGCGCCCCGGGCGGCACCGCGGCCCTGCGGAGGGACTCCTCCAGCAGGAAGGTGTCCCCCTGGGGGCGGTATACGCCGGGCAGCCTCAGCAGCATCACGAGGCTCGGGGTACCCGGCCCCCCTACCTCAAAACATCCGTCAAGATCATGGACCGCGGGCCGGAATGCCTCACGCCACCTTCGGACTTCCCGATCCGCCATGATCGGCGTCTGACCAGGCCGCCCGGCGCGACCCGGGCGCTTTCCGCTCTTTCGGCGGGCGGCGTTTCCCGTCGAGTCGCCACGGATTTCCAACATCGCCGCAAAACGCGGGGAATTTACTTGTGAGCGCTTTCCTGGGTGCCGCATTCGGTTTTTTTCCGGCCGCCCATTTCAGTTTCGCGCTGAGACGGCGGCGGGTTACTGGTGCCGGTCCTCCTCGGTGGGCTGGGACCGCCACGTCCTCCACACCGACGCCGATACAGGGACCGGCGTCGGTCATGGACACGGGCACGCAGGCTGCGGGGAAGAGCCGTGCCGCCGGACGGTCTCTGACCGTCCGGC
>NZ_QURH01000610.1 GCF_003428695.1 Actinomadura logoneensis | reverse complement strand
GGCGGGGCCGCCGGTGCCGCCTCCGGCGGCGCCGGTTCCGGTCGCGCCGGCGGGCGCGGTCTCGGCCACGCCGCCGGGCACGTCGTACTGCGGTTCGGGGTGCCCGGCCGCGGCCGGGACGGCGGCCTCGTCGGGTCCGGTGAGGTGGTTCCCGATCAATATCAGGTAGAGGCCCGCGCCGACGACCCCGCCGACCAGCGGGCCGACGATCGGGACCCAGAAGTACAGGTCGTGGTTCTGGTCGCGCCAAGCCCCGCCGTATCCGGTGATGTACTCGGCCAGGCGCGGGCCGAAGTCGCGGGCCGGGTTGATGGCGTACCCGGCGTCGGTGCCCCACGCCATGCCGATCGCGACGACCAGCAGGCCGATGACGACGGGCGCGAGGTTGGCCAGCGGCGGCTGGTTCTTCAGGTCGGTGAGCGCCAGGACGACGAACAGCAGGATCGCGGTACCGATGACCTGGTCGCGGAGCGCTCCCCACTGGCTCACCGGGAGCGTTCCATTGCCGGGCAGCGTGGAGAACACGCCCTGGGTCTTCCCGACGGTGTGGCCGGGGTCGGCCTTGGCCAGCACCTCGGTGTAGTTCCACCGGACGATCAGCGCCGCCACGAAGGCCCCCGCGGTCTGCGCCGCCGCGTACGGGAGGACCTTGCGCCAGGCGAAGCCCTTGAACACCGCCAGGGCGACGGTGACCGCGGGGTTGAGGTGCCCGCCGCTGATCGTCGCGGACACGTAGACGCCGAGCGTCACGCCCAGGCCCCAGGCCCAGGCGATGCTGTCGTGGTCGCCGATCCCACCCGCGACGACCTGGGCCACCACGCCCACGCCGAACAGGATCAGGATCAGGGTTCCGGCGAACTCGGCGGCCATCTCGCGGCCCAGCCCGGTCAGCCGGAAGGACGTTCTCAGTCGTTCCGCCATGCTCTCCTCCTCGGGGGCGGTGTGACGTGAGACACAACTGCCGCGAAGGTAAGTACTGCGGAGGAAAACGGTCAACCCCTGTCCCGCGCGCCGCATCAGGTATATGAGGGAGCCGCCACATCCCGCCACGCCGGTGCGGTACCCGGACGCCCGCCGACCCGCGGTGACGGCCGACAGACCGCGGACAGACCACGGAGACCGCCAAGAGACCGCCAAGAGACCGCAGAGAGACCGCGCTGCCGGACTAGTGGGAGCGGAACGCCTCGGCCAGCCACCAGGACGGCCGGTCGGCCGTGACCTTCGCCTGCACCACCAGCGGGCGGTCTAGCGGTCCGGACAGCCAGTCCCGCACCGGTTCCAGGTCCTCGACCCGCCGGACGGTCAGCGCGTCGCAGCCGTAGGCGCGGGCGACCCCGGCGATGTCGGCGGGCGGGAAGGTGACCGTGTCGAGCGGGTGCCCCTGCGGGCCGAAGTGGTGGACCTCCGCGCCGTACGCCTCGTCGTCGTAGACCACCACCAGCAGGCCGAGACCGAGCCGCGCCGCGGTGTCCAGCTCGGCCGCCGACATCAGCGCGCCGCCGTCGCCGAGCGCCGCGACGGTCACCCGGTCCGGACGGGCGACGGCCGCGCCGACGGCCGTCGCCAGGCCGAGGCCGACGGACTGGAACCCCTGCGTGAACACCAGGCCGTCCACGTCGGGGACGTCCAGGTACACCGTGGGGTAGCCCATGAAGTTGCCCGAGTCGACCGCGACGGTGCGCTCGGCGGGCAGCAGGTCGTCCAGGGCGATGGTGAGCGCGCGCGGGTCCACGCGGACGCCGTCGGAGCGGTCCTTGAACGGCAGGTCGCGCCAGCGGCCCTCGGCGGCGACGCGGCCCGCGACCTCGCGGGTGCGGTAGCCGCGGGCGCGGTGCCCGCGGCCGGCGAGCACGGCCTCCACGGCCACCGCGGTCTCGGCGGCGTCGCCGATGAGCGACAGGTCCACCGGGCGGTGCGCGCCGAGCGCCTCGGCCTCCACGTCCACCTGGACGAGCCGCGCGTCCGGCCCCACCAGGTCGCCGTGGCGCAGCGTCCAGTCGTTGAGGGCGCAGCCCCAGCCGACCAGCAGGTCGGCGCCCTGGACCAGCTCAGCGGCGACCGGCGTCGCGAACCCGCCGCAGACGTCCAGGTCGAAGGCGTCGCCGCGGAACAGGCCGCGCGCGACCGCCGAGGTGGTGAGCAGCGCGCCGCAGCGCGCGGCCAGCGCGCGCAGCGGGACGCCCGCGCCGGAC
>NZ_QURH01000615.1 GCF_003428695.1 Actinomadura logoneensis | reverse complement strand
GGTCTCGGGCTTGTCGCGCCCGGCGCCGGGCTGCTCGGTGTCGGACGGGGCGGCCGGGGCGGGCGGGACGTCGTCGGCGGGGGAGGGGTCGTCGGCCGCGACGCCCTCCGGCCCGCGGGACGCCGCGTCGCGCAGCCGGGTGAGGTGGACGCGCAGGATGCCCTCGGCGGTGTGCTTGAGGTCGACGTCCACGTAGAGGCGGTCGAGGGCCTCCTCGGCGGCGGGCTGCTCGGGCGGGGCGGCGTAGGCGGCGACGCCCGCCTCGCGCAGCGCGTCGAGCATCGCGTCCGCGAGATGGGGGGCGAGATCCACCAGCGGGGCGTAGGTGTCGGCGGTCAGGCCGTTGCCTCGGCGACTCACGGGGCCGGCTCCTTCGACTCCTGCGTGACCGATCGCACCGGCATGACGGCCTCCGCTCCCCCATTACTCTGTGTGCGGCGAGTGCGCTCGCGCGTGCACGAGGCACGCCGGTCGGCGGCTCATCCGGACACCCCGAAACGTGTGTCCCACGGTATTCGCTGCGCCGCCCGGAACAAGCCCTCGGGCACACCCGATTGTGGTACTGCTGTACTTCCACAGCAGAGCCTACGGTCCCCGGGGACCCCCGCGCGCGCGAAGCCGCGGCCGGAGCGGGCCCGGGGTGTGGGCAGCACCCCGTTCAGATGGGAAGATGTCCCATCATCTCCCTCAGGAAGGTGTCGTCATGCTGTGGTTCTGGATCATGTTGCGGATCGTGCTCTCGCCGATCCTCTACCTGGTTTGGCTGCCGAAGAACTCCGGCATGAGGAACGTCCCCCTGCGCGGCCCGGCGCTGCTGGTGAGCAACCACCTGTCGTTCGCCGACCACTTCTTCGGCCCGCTGCCGCTGATGCGCCCGATCCTGTTCATCGGCAAGCGCGAGTACTTCACCGGCAAGGGCATCAAGGGGCTCATCAGCAAGGGGTTCTTCACCGGCGTCGGCGTCGTCCCGGTGGACCGGACGGGCGGCTCGGCGGCCGAGGCGGCGCTGGAGACCGGCCTGCGGATCCTGCGCGAGGGCAAGCTGCTCGGCATCTACCCCGAGGGCACCCGCGCCCCCGACAACCGGCTGTACCGCGGCAAGACCGGCGTGGCGCGGCTGGCGCTGGCGTCCCGGGTGCCGGTGATCCCGATGGCCATGATCAACACGTTCGAGCTGATGCCGCCCGGCCAGGCGCTGCCCAACCTGCGGCCCCGTCCCGGGGTCCGGTTCGGCAAGCCGCTCGACTTCTCCGAGTACTACGGGCAGGAGGACGACCGGGAGGTGCTGCGGAAGGTCACCGACCAGATCATGATGGCCGTCCGCGAGCTGTCCGGCCAGGAGTACGTGGACCGGTACGCCGCCGACGTGAAGGCCGAACTGTCCGGCCGCGCGCCCCGTCCGTCGTCCGACGACGACGGCGACGACGACTGACGCCTTGGGGGTCGGGGCTGCGCTCTGGCGCTCGGTCGCGGTCTACCGGTTCCTCGCGCTCGTCTACGCGGGCGTCCTGATCGCCTGGAACCAGGACAAGTACGAACGCCCCTACGCCGCCTGGATCGTGTTCGCCGGGATGGCCCTGTGGACCGGCTACGCCACGCTCGCCTACGGCGGCGGACGCAGGCAGCCCTGGCCGCTGCTGGCCGCCGACCTGCTGGTCGCGGTCGCCGCCGTCCTCGCCACGGCGTGGGTCGAGACGGAGTTCGGGATCGCGCAGGGCCGTCCGACGATCCCGGTCGCCTGGGTGGTGGCGGCGCTGCTGGCGTGGGCGGTGTCCGGCGGGCGCCGCCTCGGCCTGGTCGCCGCCGGGGTGATCGGCGCCGCCGATCTGGTCCTGCACGCGCTGAACGCCTCCACGCCGGGACCGGTCACGTTCGGCAACATCGTCCTGCTGGTCCTCACCGGGCTCGTGGTCGGGCACGTCGTCCGGATGGCGCTGGACGCCGAGGCCCGCCTCGCCCGCGCCGTCGAGATGGAGGCGTCCACCCGCGAGCGCGAGCGGCTGGCCCGCGACATCCACGACTCGGTCCTGCAGGTCCTCGCGATGGTGCAGCGGCGCGGCGCGGAGGCGGGCGGCGAGGCCGCCGAGCTGGGCCGTCTCGCGGGCGAGCAGGAGGCCGCCCTCCGCTCCCTGATCAGCGGCGCGCCCGTCCCGCGGCCCCGGCCGCCCGCGGGC
>NZ_QURH01000612.1 GCF_003428695.1 Actinomadura logoneensis | reverse complement strand
CGCCGGCCGTGGGACGGCGGGGACGCTCCGGGCCGTTCGGCGCCGCGCACCGGACGGTGCGGCGGGCGCCGCGGCCCGGTCGGCGGGGTCGGGGCGGACACGGACGAGTCGTGGTTCGCCCGGCCTGGAAAAGGCGGCGGGCATGGACGGTGAAATCGCGAACCGATGGTGAAGTCCGGAACCGGGGGAAGAATCGGCCGATGTCACGCCGGGAAGGCGGGACGGGCCGCGGTCCGTTCTCGAAGATCTGTGCTGGAAGTGACGCGTGGTGATCTCTTCGCGCTGTTTCGCGTGGCGCCCACCCCCCGTGGGTCCTGCACGTGCCCTCGCATCGTAGGCGAATCGTGACCGGCGCGAGCGGCTATTCGCGAAAACGGCGCGTGGCGGCGTGCTATTCGTTCTCCGGAGTGGCGTCCGGGGAACGGGGTCTGCGCCGGAGGCACTGGACCGCGGAACCGAAACCGCCGGCGGTCGTGGTGGTGAGAACGGTCAGCCAGCGTTCGATCGCCGTCGGCGCCGGAACGGGCAGGAGATACCAGACGGAAAGGGCGAGAAGGGCGGCGAGCAGCCCGCCGAGGGCTCCTTCGCCGACAGCGCACCAGAGGGTCCTGCCCTGGTCGGGTCCGCCCGGTTGGTCGGGGCGGCCCATGGATTGACTCATCCTCGCCTGCCCGGGGGGAGCCAGAGTGGTGTGACCGGGGGCGGATGGACGGGTGCCTCGCGAGAGGCTCAGAAGCGGGGCACGGGGCCCGGGATCCGGAGGTGCGCCGGTACGGGCGCCGGTGCCGGTACGGGTGCGGGTGCGGCCGTGGGCGCGGCCGGACGGCCCGGCGAGACGGCGAGGGTGCGGACCGGGCCGGGCGGCCCCGTCCGCACCCTCACCAGGGAAGTCACGCTCTACCGGCGGTGGTAGATCTTCACCTTCTCGAGCTCGCCGCCGTTCACGCAGTCGCCGTGCTCGTCCTCGATGCCGAGGAGGTTGTGGATGGCCGCGCCGATGCCGGCGACATCCACGCTGCGGCAGGTCTGGATGCCGATGATCTGGAGGTTACGCGGCGGCTTGTCGTTCGCCTGGGCGGGCGTGGACACCAGGGCCAGCAGACCCACGCCGCCGAGGAGGGCCACAGCAGCCTGTCGCTTCCGCATGAATTCTCCATTCAACTGTCGTTGCGTCGCCGCCGACGCGAGCCGCGCCACAGCGTCCGACCATCGCACCCCACAGCCTCGCCCCGGGTCAGCGGAGACAAACGCGTTTTGCAAAATCCTTGCCTGTTGCGGGAATGTTCTTCAGGTGAGCCGGGCATTTCCGGCTCTCTGGCAAAAGTCATGACGGCCGGGAAGGCTCATATCACATGACTTGTTAAGGCAAGGTGTTGATCAAGGAAGGCCGGTTTCCGGATGGCGTCGATTGTTCGGCGGATCGGCGCGTTGCCGCCCGGCCCGACACTCCGGATGTCACAATGTGCGGGCCAGTGCGGCGTGTTCCGGTGTACCGGTTCCGTGCGCTGGATGAGTGAATGTGCGAAATCGGGGATCCGGTGTCGGCATCCCGCGGACGCGGCCATCAAGTGCACGCGGCTTGCACGCGGCCGACAAGTGCGCGCGACCGCCGAGTGCACCCGGTCCCCGGTCCACCGCGGCGCCCCGCTGCCCGCGGACACCGAACTCAACAGGCGACGGTCACCCGTTCCGTCCGGATATCCGCATGTCCGGACGGTGGGCGACGCGTTCCGCCGAAAACACGAAGGAGCACAACATGCGCAACTGGGCCAAGCACGTGAGCCGGACCGCGCTCGTCGCGGGCGGCCTGACGGCCATGGGAACGGGGCTGTTCACCGGCTCCGCCCTCGCCGCCGCCCCCGCCACGCCGCATGCCTGCGCCGAGCACATCTGCCACGACCCCGTGCCCGTTCCGCACATGCCCGGGCGGCCGTACGACTACTACGGCCACCCGCACTCCTACATCCCGCACCACCCGTACGGGTACCACGAGCACTCGTACCACCCGCGTCCCTACTACCCGCACCCCTACAACCCCCGCCCCTACTACTCGGAGCCGCGCACGGCCGTCCACGCCGCGCCGCGCACGCCCGTCCACACCGCGCAGGGCGCGGCCGTCCACACCGCGCGGGGCGCGGCCGTCCACGCGGCGCCGCGTG
>NZ_QURH01000609.1 GCF_003428695.1 Actinomadura logoneensis | reverse complement strand
GCCGGGCTGGAGGTGGCGACGGGCGTCGGCGGCACCGGCGTCGTGGGCGTCCTGCGCGGCGAGCGCCCCGGGCGGACGGTCGCCTACCGCGCCGACATGGACGCCGTCCCGCCCGACTCGCAGATCGGCGGCGGCCCGGATCCGGCGCACGTGTGCGGCCACGACCTGCACACCACGATCGGCGTCGGCGCGGCCGAGGTCCTGGCCCGGCTGCGGCGCCGCCTGCGCGGCGAGGTCGTGTTCCTGTTCCAGCCGGGGGAGGAGGCCCTCACCGGAGCGCGGGCGATGATCGACGCTGGCGTCCTGGAGCGGACGCGGCCGGCCGAGATCCACGCCCTGCACTGCGGCCCGTTCCCGGTCGGCACGTTCGCGGTCACGCCGGGCGTGGGCCTGCCGGGCCTGGACCGCGGCGGCGTCACCCTGACCGGGCCCGACGCGTCCGACCGGGCCGCCCGGCTCCTCGGCGCCGTCGGCGCGCTCTCGACGGTCGCCTATCCGCAGACGTCCGCCGACCTGGAGCGCCTGGTCAGGGAGCTGGAGACGCCGGACGGCCCGCTCGCCCGCTTCGTCTGGATGCGGCCGGGCGCGCGTCCCACCGCGGGCGGCGACGTGGAGGTCCGCGTGTCGTACCGCTGCTGGCCGCAGGAGCGCGTCCCCGAGATCCGGGACGAGCTGCGCCGCGTCGCCGCCCGCTTCACCGACGCCCCGATGCTGTTCCCCGCCGACCCGTTCCCCGCGATGGTGTGCCCGCCGGGGCCGGGACGCCAGGTGGGCGACTACCTGACGGCGCGGCTCGGCCGCCGGGCGGTCACGACCATGCACGCCGCGATCCCGTTCAGCGGGGAGGACTTCGCCCTCTTCCTGCGCCGCCTCCCCGGAACGTTCAGCTTCCTCGGCGTGCGGCGTCCCGGCGCGGACATCACCACCGCCTATCCGCACTTCGGCGCTTTCGACCCCGACGAACGCGCCATCGGCGTCGGCGTCCGCTCGATGGCGGGCTGGCTCGCCCTCCGCACCGCCGCCGGGACGGCGACCGGAGCCCCGGCCTGGAACTCCACATCCGGTCCGTGACCAGGCCATACCGTGGTAAAGGATTTCCGGCCTGAGCGCCGAGCCGGTGCGGTCGCACCGGAGGCGCCGCGCCGGAAATCCGCTATGGGGGCCGACGCTCGCCAAGCGAGCGCTTGGTTGGCCAAAGGTGGCCGTGGGCGTTGTCACATGTTCCCGGGAACGCGGGGCGTGGCACACTGGGTGCTAAGCAGTGCAACGCGTGCTCCGGGGTCGGTGAAAGTCCGAACCGGCGGTGACAGTCCGCGACCCGGCCGAAGCCATCGGCCGGTTGACCCGGTGGAACTCCGGGACCGACGGTGAAAGTCCGGATGGGAGGCAGCGCGCGGACGGCCCTTTTTCCGAGGTGGGAGAGGGCTGCACGCCGTACGCGACCGTCGTGCTGGCAGGAACCCCGGAGCCTGACCCCCGAAAGGGAGGCCCGGGACACCATGTTCACCGGCATCGTCGAGGAACTCGGCGAGATCAGGGCGGTCGAGTCCGCAGGGGACTCGGCCCGCCTCACCATCCACGGCCCGCTCGTCACCTCCGACGCGGTCCACGGCGCGTCCATCGCGGTCAACGGCGTCTGCCTGACCGTCGTCGACGTCACCGACCAGACCTTCACCGCGGACGTCATCAAGGAGACGCTCGACCGCTCCGGACTCGGCGTCCTCGCGCCCGGCGCGCGGGTGAACCTCGAACGGCCCGTCCGGGTGTCCGACCGGCTCGGCGGGCACATCGTGCAGGGGCACGTGGACGGCGTCGGCGCCATCCTCTCCCGCGAACCCGGCGAGCGCTGGGACGTCGTGACCGTCTCGCTCCCGCCCGCCCTCGCCCGCTACGTCGCCGACAAGGGCTCGATCACCGTGGACGGCGTCAGCCTCACGGTCGTCGAGGCCGCCGCCGACCGGTTCAGCGTCGCCCTCATCCCCACCACGCTCGCCCTCACCACCCTCGGCCGCAAGGGCGTCGGCGACCTCGTCAACCTCGAGGTGGACGTCGTCGCCAAGTACGTCGAGCGCATGATGACCGCCGCGAACACCGGCACCGCCCCCACCCCGACCCCCGCCCCCGACGCCCCCGTCGTCCCCGCCCCCG
>NZ_QURH01000608.1 GCF_003428695.1 Actinomadura logoneensis | reverse complement strand
GGCGGGCTCCGGCTCGGGCGGGGCCGAGGCCGGACGGGTCGCGCGCCGCGTGCGGCGGCGGGTCCGGCCGTTGGCCGGCGCCTCGACCGGCTCCGGGGACTCCTCGGTGAGAGCGCCCGGGGCGGTGCCCTCGGCCTCCTCGGCCGCCTCCGCGGCCTCGACGGCGGCCTGCGCCTCCGGCTCCTCGTCGTCCCGGTCGTCCTTGCCGTCCTTGTCGTCCCGGCGGACCGACTTGGCGAGCTTCTCCTCGACGGCGCGCTCGACGTCGCCCTTGCGCTTGCGGCGGCGGCCGGACTGCTCCTTCGCCGCGCCCTTGTCGGAGCCCTTCGGCTCGACCGGGCTCAGGTGGACGTGGATGCCGCGGCCGTTGCAGCTCTCGCAGGTCTCCGAGAACGCCTCCAGCAGGCCCTGCCCGACCCGCTTGCGGGTCATCTGGACCAGGCCCAGCGAGGTCACCTCGGCGACCTGGTGCTTGGTGCGGTCCCGGGACAGGCACTCCACCAGGCGGCGCAGCACCAGGTCCCGGTTGGACTCCAGCACCATGTCGATGAAGTCGATCACCACGATGCCGCCGATGTCGCGGAGCCGCAGCTGCCGGACGATCTCCTCGGCCGCCTCCAGGTTGTTGCGGGTGACCGTCTCCTCCAGGTTCCCGCCCTGGCCGGTGAACTTGCCGGTGTTCACGTCCACCACGGTCATCGCCTCGGTGCGGTCGATGACCAGCGAGCCGCCGGACGGCAGCCAGACCTTGCGGTCCAGCGCCTTGGCGATCTGCTCGTCGATCCGGAACGCGCCCATGACGTCGCCGTCGCCGGTCCACTTCTCGACACGGTCGGCCAGGTGCGGCGCGACGTAGCCGACGTACTCCGAGACCGTGTCCCAGGCGCCGTCGCCCTGGACGACGAGCTTGGCGAAGTCCTCGTTGAAGATGTCGCGGATGACGCGGATCGTCAGGTCGGGCTCTCCGTGCAGCAGGGACGGCGCGGACGCCGACTTGACCTGCTTCTGGATGTGCTCCCACTGGGCGGCCAGGCGGGACACGTCGCGCGCCAGCTCCTCCTCCGTCGCGCCCTCCGCGGCGGTCCGGACGATCACACCGGCGTTCTCCGGCATGACCTTCTTGAGGATCTGCTTGAGGCGGCTGCGCTCCTTGTCCGGCAGCTTGCGGCTGATGCCGGTCATCGAGCCGTCCGGCACGTACACCAGGTAGCGGCCGGGCAGCGACACCTGGCTGGTCAGCCGGGCGCCCTTGTGGCCGAGCGGGTCCTTGGTGACCTGCACCAGCACCGACTGGCCGGACTTCAGCGCGGACTCGATCCGGCGCGGCTGGCCCTCGAGCCCGGCGGTGTCCCAGTTGACCTCGCCGGCGTACAGCACGGCGTTGCGGCCCTTGCCGATGTCGACGAACGCGGCCTCCATCGACGGCAGGACGTTCTGGACCTTGCCCAGGTACACGTTGCCGACGTAGCTCTGGTGGCTGGCGCGGTTGATGTAGTGCTCGACGAGGACGTCGTCCTCCAGCACGGCGATCTGGGTGCGGTCGCCCTCCTGCCGGACGACCATCTCGCGCTTGACCGACTCGCGGCGGGCCAGGAACTCCGCCTCGGTGATCACCGGCGGACGGCGGCGGCCCTGCTCGCGGCCCTCCCGGCGGCGCTGCTTCTTGGCCTCCAGCCGGGTGGAGCCGCGGACGGACTGGACCTCGTCCTCGACCGGCCGCGGAGCCTGCTCGCGCACCTCGCGGACGTGCACGACGGTGTTCGGCGGGTCGTCCGAGCCGGTGGCCTCGTCACCGCCGGAACGGCGGCGACGGCGACGGCGACGGCGGGACGAGCCGGAGCCGCCCTCGTCGGACTCGTCCTCGCCCTCGTCCTCGGCGTGCTCGTCGGCGGCCTTCGCCGCCTCCTTGGACTCCTTGGACTCCTTGGCCTCCTTCGCGGACTCCCGGCCGGACTCCTTCGACTCCTTGGCGGACTCGCGGGACTCCTTCGCCGGGGCCCTGGCGGGCTCGGCGGCCTCGTCCTCGGCCTCGGACTCGCCGGCCTCGTCCTCCGCGCCCTCACGGCCGCGGCCACGGCCGCGTCCGCCGCGGCGACGGCGGCGGCGGGACGGGCGGTCGTCCTCGTCGTGCTCGTCGCCGGACG
>NZ_QURH01000604.1 GCF_003428695.1 Actinomadura logoneensis | reverse complement strand
GCGGTGAGCGCGCCCGCCCAGCACAGCGCGGTGATCTCGCCGAGGCTGTGCCCCGCCGCGCCCGCCGCCGCGACGCCGAGCGCGTCCAGCAGCCGCAGCCCGGCCAGCGACGACCGCACCACGGCGGGCTGCGCCACGGCGGTGTCCACATCGTCGTGCGGGTCGGCGCCGGGAGCGTCCGGCTGGTCGGACGGGGCAGGCGACGCGGGTTCGAGGTCGGGCAGCAGCGTGCCGAGCGCTCCGTGGCCGGTGCGGACGGGTGCGCCCTGCCCGGGGAACAGGAGTCCGACGCGTCCGGGCGGTCCGCCGCCGAGCCAGTATCCGGGTCCGCTGACCAGCCCGGACGGCACCCCCTCACGCACCCGCGCGGACGCCCGCCGCGCCCATTCGGCGAGCTCGGCGGGCGTCCGGGCCACGACCGCGGCGCGGACGGCCGTGTCCGGCTCAGCACCACCCCGCCTACCCGCGACACTCGCGGCGTCGGCGAGGGCGGCGGCCATGTCCAGGTGTTCGGCCCGGGAGCAGATCGCGGCGCGCTCGGCCAGCCGCTCCAGTTTCCCGGCCAGCGCGTCGGCGGACGCGGCGGCCAGCACGAACACCTCGGTGTCCAGCCCGCCCGCGGGCAGGCGGCGCGGACGGACCGTCCGGCGTGGCTCGGCCGCTTCCAGGACGACGTGGGTGTTGATACCGCCGAACCCCATGGCGCTCACCCCGGCGCGCAGCGGCGCGTCCGGCCAGGGGGCCGCCTCCCGGACGGTCCGCAGCGGCGCGTCCGGGGCGCGCAGCAGTTCGTGCTCGGTCTCGCAGCCGACGGTCGGCGGGACGGTCTGGTGGTGCAGCGCGAGGACGGCCTTGAGCAGCCCGGCCGCGCCCGCCGCCGCCTTGGTGTGCCCGATGTTGGCCTTGACCGAGCCGAGCGCGGCGGGCGGCAGGCGGCGTCCGCGCTGGACGGCGATCAGCGCCTCCAGCTCCGTCCGGTCGCCGACGTCGGTGCCGGTGCCGTGCCCCTCGAACAGCGCGACGGTCTGCGGCCCGAACCCGGCCCGCGCGTAGGCGCGGCGCATGGCCAGCACGTGCCCGTCGCGGGCGGGCCTGGTCAGTCCGCCGCCCCCGTCGGACGAGACGCCCCAGCCGCGGATCAGCGCCAGCGGGACGCGGCCCGCCCCGCGCGCGTCCTCCGCCCGCATCAGCGCGACCATCCCGCAGCCCTCGCCGGGCAGGAACCCGGTCGGCCGCGCGTCGTAGACGCGCATCTCGTCGGTGCCGAGCGCCCCCAGCCGCGCGAAGCCGACCAGCTCGAACGGGTCGAGGCTGGCGTCCACGCCGCCCGCCAGCACCAGGTCCAGGTCGCCGGACGCCAGCGCCGCGCAGGCCGTCGTCACCGCCAGCAGCGACGAGGCGCAGGCGCCGTCCACGGTGTAGCCGCCGCCGCGCAGGTCGAAGTGGTTGCAGACGCGGCCCGCGATGGCGTTGGCGAGCCCGCCGACCAGGCTCTCGTCGGTCGGCGCGGGGAACGGGGCCTTGAACCCGCGCTCCAGCCGGGCCATCAGCCCGGCGGCCCGCTCGTCGCCGAGGCCGGCGTCCGCGAGCGCGTCCCGGACGACGCGGGCGACGTACGGCCAGCGCAGCCGCAGCAGTCCCGCGCGGCTGAACTCGCCGGTCAGGGAGTTGCCGAGGACCACGCCGACGCGGTCGCGGGACAGCCCGCGCAGCCCGGGGAACCCGGCGTCCTCCAGCGTCTCGGCGGCGACCTGCAGCGCGAGCCAGTGGACCGGGTCGGTGACGCGGTGGGCCGCCCCGGACACCCGGTGCCGGGCGCGGTCGAACGTCCAGTCGGTGAGGACGGCCGCGGTCCGGACGTAGGTCGAGTCCGGGCCGTCGCCCCCGTAGTCGGCGAGGTTGAGCCGTCCGGGCGGCAGCGGACGGAACGCGCGCCGGCCGGTCAGCACGTTCTCCCAGAGCCGCGCGGGGGACGCCGCGTCCGGGTAGCGGCATCCCGCGCCGACGACGGCGATCGCGGGCCCGGCCGTGCCGGACGCGCCGCTCATCGTCCCTCACCCGAGGCGCCGGCCCCGTGCGGGGCGGTGCCCGCGGTGCCCGGAACGTCCGGGGGGCGGGGGGCGGGGACGGCCG
>NZ_QURH01000607.1 GCF_003428695.1 Actinomadura logoneensis | reverse complement strand
GGCCCGCCGGCCGAGGCCCCGCCCGCCGCGCCGCCCGAGGCTCCGCCCGCCTCCGCGCCCGCCCTGGGATCCGCTCCGGCATCCGCTCCGGCATCCGCTCCGGCATCCGCTCCGGCATCCGCAGCGGACGCACCCGCGGCGGACAGGGCGGCGAAGACCGCGTCCCGCCGCAAAGACGACGGAGACGTCTCGTCCCGGCGGATCGAGGGGCTGAAGTTCCGTCCGCCGCTGCGCGACGACCGCGCCCTGGCCGACCGGGTCAACGAGCGGCTCATGGAGTGGGCGGAGAAGGAGGTCGAGCTCTACCCGGACGACGAGCTGCGCGCGATGTTCCTCGCCTTCGACCCCGGCCGCTCGGTCGTGCTGTGCCATCCGGACGCGGCGTCGTTCGAGCACCTTGTCGCCGCCGGGATGCTGTACGTCGGCGAGAACGCCGTGGACGACTACTTCTGCGAGCCCGACCTCGGCGGCACCCCCGAGGGCCTGGGCGCGCGGCTGCTGGTGGCGCAGACCGCGATCGACCCGCTGCACACCGCCAAGGAGCAGACCCCCAAGTGGCTCGCGGGGCTCGCCTCGCATCCGGCGCTGCGGTGCATGCGGTCGGCCATGAACTACTTCGAGCGGATCGCGACGCCCGCGCAGGCGCACCGGTACCGGCACGACATCTGCAACCTCTACCTCGGCTACTGCGCCGAGGCGGCGTGCATCCAGACCGGCCGCACGCCGTCCGTCTGGGAGTACCTGGCGCACCGGCAGTTCAACAACTTCCGCCCCTGCCTGACCATCACCGACGCCGTCGGCGGCTACGAGCTGCCGGCGCACGTGTTCGCCCGTCCGGACGTCCAGCGCGCCACCGGGCTGTCCTCGAACGCCAGCACGATCGTCAACGACCTGTTCTCGCTGCGCAAGGAGATGGCCCAGGAACGCGTCCACCACAGCCTGCCCACCGTCATCGCGGCCGAGGAGGGCTGCGGGATCCGGGAGGCGTTCCAGAAGACCATCGACATCCACAACGAGCTGATGGACGACTTCGAGTCGCTGTCGGCGCTGCTCGCCCCCACCGACCCGGTCCTCGCGCGCTACCTGGCGGGGCTGTCGAACTGGGTGGCGGGCAACCACGAGTGGCACTCCGGACTGGTCGGCACCAGGTACGCCACAGCCCCCTGACCGGCCCGGACGCCGCCTCCACCGCCCCCTCCCCCGAACCGAGCACCAACGAGGAGATGCCCCATGTCCCAGCCCGCTCTGACCTCCTACCAGGGTGACGTCGCCGCCTACTGGAACGCCGAGGCCGACCCGGTGAACATCCGGCTCGGCGAGGTGGACGGGTTCTTCCACCACCACTACGGCATCGGCGAGCCGACCCCCGGTGTCGCCGAGGCGGGTGACGAGGCCGTGATCGCGGACCTGCACCGGCTGGAGACCGCGCAGGCGCACCTGCTGCTGGACCATCTGGGGTTCGCGGGCGGCGAGCTCGGCCGCGAGCACCGGGTGCTCGACGCCGGCTGCGGCCGGGGCGGCAGCAGCTTCCTGGCCCACCAGCGCTTCGGCTGCCGGGTGGACGGGGTGTCCATCTCCGCCAAGCAGGTGCGGTTCGCCAACGAGCAGGCCGCGCAGCGCGGCGTCGCCGACCGGGTCGCGTTCCACCTGGCGAACATGCTCGACACGGGCCTGCCCGCCGGGGAGTTCCATTCGGTCTGGAACAACGAGTCCACCATGTACGTCGACCTGTACGACCTGTTCGCCGCGCACGCCCGGCTGCTGGCCCGCGGCGGCCGGTACGTCACGATCACCGGTTGCTACAACGACGTGTACGGGCAGATCCCGTCCAAGGCGGTCTCGACCATCAACGCGCACTACGAGTGCGGCGTCCACTCGCGGCGCACGTACTTCTCCGCGCTGGCCGCCAACCGGCTGATCCCGGCCCGGGTGCTCGACCTGACCGCCGCGACCATCCCGTACTGGGAGCTGCGGGCGAAGTCGTCGGTGGCCACCGGGATCGAGGAGGCGTTCCTGTCGTCCTACAAGGACGGCTCGTTCCAGTACCTGCTGATCGCCGCCGACCGGGTCTGAGGGGCGCCGGACGGCGGCGCGCGCGGCCCGGCCGGCACCCGTCCGGCGGGG
>NZ_QURH01000605.1 GCF_003428695.1 Actinomadura logoneensis | reverse complement strand
GGCGGAGGCCGGTCGGGCCGCCGGGGCGGGGCCGGTCAGGCCGCCGGGGCGGGGGCCGCCGGCGGGGTGCCGTTCTTGAGCACCCGGTAGATCATCTCCGGGCTCATCAGGGTGGGCGCCGGATCGACCAGCCCGGCCACCCGCATGAACGCGCGCGTCACCGCCGGATCGCGGGTCATCGCGGACTGGAGCAGCCCCATGTAGGCGTTCATCATCTCCACCTCGGGCGGACGCACCCCTTCGACCTGCGGGAACGCCAGGTCGCCGCCCGCCGAGATCTGCCACGGCGCCTCGACCACGCCCGCCACGTCCTTGAGGAACGGCAGCGGTTCGGGGACGCCGCGCTCCAGGTGCGCGCGCAGCGTCAGCGCCTCCAGCGCGGCCACCGTCATGCCCTGCCCGTAGACGGGGTTGAAGCTGCAGAACGCGTCGCCCACCACCAGCAGCCGGTCGGGGAACCGCTCCAGCTGCTCGTAGTGGCGGCGGACGCTCGCCGGGTAGGTGAACGACACCGGGTCGTCCAGCGGCTCGGCGTCCTTGATCACGTCGTGCACGTCCGGCACCGCGAGCGTCCCGGCCCAGGCGAGGAAGCCCTCGGGGTCGGTGGGCGCGGCGTCGCCCAGCACGCCGGTGAGCGAGACGATGCAGCGCCCGCCGTCGATCCGGGAGAAGAACGCGCCGCGCGGGTGCGACGGCGTGGACACCGGGTTGATGGACAGGTCGCCGTTCAGGACCGACTCGTCCCGCAGCCGGTAGTGCCGGGTCGTGTACGTCAGGTCGATCCTGATCCGCTGCTCGGGCGGCCGCGAGTAGCCGTGCTCGGCCAGCCAGGCGGGCGTCCGTGAGCCGCGCCCGGTCGCGTCCACGACCAGGTCGGCGGGGACGTCCCGGGGGCCCGACCCGTTCGCCCGGCTCTGGACGCGGACGCCGGTGACCCGCGCGTCGCCGTCCTCGGTGAGCAGTTCGAGGATGTCGGTCTCCTCGGCGAACACGACGTTCCGCCACTCCGCGACCGACGTCCGCACCAGGTTCTCCAGGACGGGCCGGTCCGCGGACACGCAGATCAGCCCGGTCGCGGCCGGCCGGGTGCGCCGCCCGTCGAAGAACCACCGCAGCTCGCCGAGGTCGGCGGTCGGCACCCCGGCCGCGACCGCGCGCTCGGTGAAGCCGGGGAACAGCTCGTCCAGGATCTGCTGCCCGCGGGCGAGCAGGCCGTGCACGTGCCGGCCCTGCGGGACGCCGCGCCGGGCCGTGGTCACCCCGGTCAGCCGGTCCCGGTCGACGATCAGCACCTCGGCGTACGCCTCGGCCAGCACGCGGGCCGCCAGCAGGCCCGCCATGCTGCCGCCGAGGACGACCGCCCGCTCGCCCACGCGGCCCTCAGCGCGCATCACGCGGGCTGTTCTGGTAGGCGGCGAGACGCCAGCCGCCGTCGGTCCGGACGGTCAGCCAGGAGGCGCGGATCGCGTCCGCGTCGGCCAGCTCGGTGCGGCCCGCCGCGATCACGCCGCCCTCGGTGATGAGCAGCGCGACGTCCGGGCCGAGGAACCGCACGTTGACCGGCGCGCCGGTCACCCGCGTCCCCTTGTAGGGGCCCTCGAAGGCGTTCCGCATGAACGCCGCGATCTCGTCGCGCCCGGCGACGTACACGCCGGGCAGCACCAGCGTGCCGTCCTCGGTGAACAGCTCGCCGAACCCGTCGGCGTCGTGCGCGGCCCAGACCTCGACCAGCCGGGCGGGCAGCCCGGCGACGGCCTTCTGGTCGGCGGGCGAGGGGCGGGACCTGGTGGCGGACGGACTCTGTGACACTTCGACTCCCTCATTCGTCGCCATTGGCGGCGGCCATTGCCGTGCGATTTCCCAAACTTCCACCAAGGTCCGCGCCGGACAATATTCGGGATTGCGCGGCGGCTCTCCCGAAAGGCAATCCAGCGGATGCCGGTCAGCCCGCCGGGAACGCAGAATTCGGAGCGGACCACGCCGATTCTTCGAAGGAGGACAGGGTGACGATCGCACCTTCGACCGACCCTGCGACCGACGCCGCGACGGGCGCCGCGACGGGTGCCGCGACGGACGCGGACGGCTCGGCCGCCCGGCGGGCCGAGCTGGTCGCCGCCGCGGG
>NZ_QURH01000601.1 GCF_003428695.1 Actinomadura logoneensis | reverse complement strand
GTGCCGGGCCGCGAGAGCGGTCAGCCGCTCGGCCCAGTGCGCGGCGTCGACCGGGCGCGTGGCGCCGGACGCCCGCGCGGGGGTCGCAGGGGCGGGGGTGGCGGGGGCGGTGTCAGTCATGGTCGACTCCCAGGTGTTCGGTGACCCAGCCGACGAGGCGGCGGGAGTAGTCGGCCCGGTGCGAGGGCCGTCCGGTGAGGATGAACAGGTGGTCGCCGCCCGGGTAGCGGACGAGGCGGACCGGGACGCCGCGCGTGCGCAGCGCGTGGAACCACTGCTCGGCCTGGCCGACCGGGCAGCGGTCGTCGGCGTCGCCGTGCAGGATCAGGGTCGGGACGCGGACGCCGTCGGCGTGGGTCAGCGGGGACAGCGCGACGAGCCGGTCGTGCGGGCCGATCTCCTGGCTGGTCAGGGTCTGGCCCTCGTCGGACGTCCCGGCCATCGAGACGAGGTCGGTGACGACGCCGCCGGGCACGGCCGCGCGGAACAGACCGCTGCGCGCCGACAGCCAGCAGGTGAGGTAGCCGCCGTAGCTGTAGCCGGTGAGCGCGATCCGGTCCGGGTCGGTAAGGCCCTCGGCGACCAGGGTCTGGACGGGCTCCAGGACGTCGCGCTCGTCGGCCTCGCCCCACCCGCCGAGCGCGGCGGTGAAGAACGCCTCCCCGTAGCCGTCGCTGCCGCGGATGTTGAGCGCCAGGACCGTCCAGCCGCGCGCGACGAGGTCGTGGTGGTAGAGGTGGACGGGGTCGGCGAGCGGGGCCCAGGCGTTGTGCGGGCCGCCGTGCACGTCCACCAGCAGGGGGCCGCCGGGGGGCGCGTCCGGGTCGCGGAGCAGGAACCCGTGGACGCGGGTGCCGTCGGAGATCGTGAACTCGCGCTCGGTGAACCGCGGCAGCGCCACGTCCGGCAGGGCCTCGGCGGTGTGCCGGGTCAGCGGCGTGGTGCGGCCGGTGCCGAGGTCGAGCAGCTCGATCTCGGCGAAGCGGTCGGCGTCGGCGACCAGCAGCGCGGCCCGGCCGGCCTTGGGGGCGACCGAGCAGCCCGACACCCCCGTCCCGGCGGGCAGCGCGACCTCGGTGGCCTCCGCGCCGCCGAGCCGGTACAGGCGGGTGAGGCCGCGGTCGCGGACGCAGAAGAGCAGCTCGTCGCCGTCGCCGCCGGTGAACTGCGGCAGCGCGCCCGGATAGCCGGGCATGCCCGGCATGACGTTGCGGTCGAGGGCGGCGCCGAGCACGGTGGCCGGGGAGCCGTCGAGCGGGAGCCGCATCAGGTGGAGATGCCCGGTGTCGGCGGTGGCACGCCCGGTCACCAGGAGAGACTCACCATCAGGGAACCACGCGACCGTGGCGGTCAGGCCGTCGGCGTTGCCGACGACGCGCGGCCCGGCGCCGTCCGCGCCGACCACGCACGCGGCCAGGGTCCCGGTCAGGTCGGACCGGTCGCCGACCGAGGCGGGGAACGCGAGGCGCGTGCCGTCGGGCGACCAGGCGGGCGGCCCGGCGTGCTGGACGACGTGGTGAACGCCCGGCCGGCCGCCGTCCCGGACGCGGTCGGCGATCCGGGTGGTGCGGCCGGTCGCGACCTCGACCACGAACAGCCCCGTCGGAACGTTCCCGACGGTGCCGCTCCCGTCGGCCTTGTAGTCGAGCCGGTCGACCGCGACGGGCGCCGCCGGGTCCGGCTTCACGGCGGGCGCGGCGAACGCGATCCGGGTGCCGTCCGGGCTCCACACCGGGGCGCCCGCGCCCGCCTCCCGCTCGGTCAGGGGGACGGCCTCGCCGCCACCCGCGGGCAGCAGGTGGATCTGGCCCTCCCGGACGAACGCCAGCGTGGAGCCGTCCGGGGACCAGCGCGGCGCGTGGTCGGCGGGGCCGCGCGTCAGCGGTCGCGGCGCTCCGCCGTCGGCGCGCACCTCCCACAGCGCGCTCTCCGGCCGGTCGTGCTCGGCGTTCTGGGTGGTCAGGGTGTAGACGATCCGGTCTCCGTCCGGTGCCAGGGCGGGATCGCCGGGCAGCGCGAGACGGTAGAGGTCGTCGATGGCCAGGGGCCGGGTCACGAAGCCTCCTCAACTGGGGCGGGGGCGGGCATGTCGTCGGTGGGGACGTCGGCGGC
>NZ_QURH01000602.1 GCF_003428695.1 Actinomadura logoneensis | reverse complement strand
GCGACTGGTTCACGCAGCCGCGCCCGGCGTCCGGCCAGGCCGCGGGGGCGGGGGCGGGCGCGGCGGCGGGTGCGGGCGTGGGGGCGGCGGGCGGGGACTTCGCGGCGGAGGCCGAACGGCTGGGCGAGGCGACGGCGACCGTCCACCGGGACCTCGCCGAGGCGTTCGGCACCGCCGAGGTCCCGGCGGCACGCGTCCGCGCGATGGCGGAGCGGATGCGGGACCAGCTCGACCAGGTGCGGGCGACCGTCCCGGAGATCGAGCCGTTCGCGAAGGTGATCGGCGCGGCGTTCACGGAGCTGGCCGAGTGGGACGGTCCGCTCGCGGTCCAGCGCGTCCACGGCGACTACCACCTGGGCCAGGTCATGCGCACCGACACCGGGTGGGTGCTGCTGGACTTCGAGGGCGAGCCGGCCCGGTCGCCCGAGGAGCGGCGCGAGCCGTCGCACCCGCTGCGGGACGTGGCGGGCATGCTGCGGTCGTTCGAGTACGCGGCGCGCTTCCTGCACGCGGCGGGGCCGCACACTCCGCCCGAGGCGGAACGGGAACTGGAGGAGCGGGCGCGGGCGTGGGTGGCGCGGAACCGTGCGGCGTTCCGGCACGGGTACGCGGCGGCCGGCGGTCCCGACCCCGCCGCGCATGAGACGCTCCTGCGGGCGCTGGAGTTCGACAAAGCCGTCTACGAAGTGCGTTACGAAGCGGCGAACCGCCCCGCGTGGCTGCCCGTTCCCCTGCGTTCACTGGCGCATCTGACGGAATGATCTCCCGGCCCGCGCGCGGACTTCTCCCCGGCCATTCCCTGATTCGATGCGGACATCCGGGAAGAGAAGAGAATTCAGGGCCGAATTAACCGGGAAGAGCGCCCGGTCAGATCTTCATTAACCTGCGACTCCGGTCTCCCTGGCCACATGCGGCCAGGTCACATGTACTGGTACGGCGGTTTTACCGCCATTTGTCCGGCAGAGCAATCCGTGATGATGCCCTTACCTGCCGGAGCCGTACCAGGTGCGTAGGCGTTCCTGCGCAACTTAAACGAGTGCTCGGGCGGATCCTCCAAACATGATGGGCGCACCTGGCATCTAAACGGGTCAGGACGTCACCTACTTACGGGGTCTCCCATGTCATCCTCCAATCACACGGCCCACGCGGCCCGCGTGCCGAGAACGGCCGCCGGAGCCCATAGCGACAACCTCGTGCCCCTCTCCGACCACGGCAGGCGATGGCGCACCGTCACGGCCGTCGTCCCCACGCTCAACGAGCGGGAGAACCTCGAATGGCTCCTCCCCCGGCTCTACGCCGACGAGCAGCTGGACGAGATCGTCATCGTCGACGGCGAGTCCACCGACGGCACCCGGGAGCTCGCCGCGGCCTACGAGCAGGACTCGCTCGTGCCCGGGCCGCACCCCGCCGTCCGCGTCCTGTCGCAGCCGCCCCGGGGGAAGGGCGCCGCGATGCGGGCGGGACTGGCCGCGGCCAGTTGCGACATGGTCATCATGCTGGACGCCGACGGCAGCATGGACCCGGCGGAGTTCACCGCCTTCCTGGCGCTGCTGCGCCGCGGCTACCAGTTCGTCAAGGGCACGCGCTACGGCTGCGGGGGCGGCTCCGACGACCTGACCGGGCTCCGCCGCGCCGGCAACCGCGGCCTCACCTGGCTCGCCAACCGGCTCTACCGGCAGCACTGGACGGACCTGTGCTACGGCTACGTCGCGGTGCACCGGGACGCGGCCGAACGGCTCGGGCTGCGCTCGACGGGCTTCGAGATCGAGACCGAGATGTGCGTCAACGCCGTCCGCGCGGGCCTGCGCATCGCCGAGATCGCCAGCCACGAGACCGAGCGCCGGTTCGGCGTCTCCAACCTCAACACCTGGCGCGACGGCTGGCGCGTGCTGCGCACGATGGTCCGGCTGCGCTTCGCCGGGCCGCTCGAGCCGGGGTTCGGCTCCGGCCTGGAGACCGGGTCCGGCTCCGGCACCGAGGCCGGCGACGCCGCCGGGGCCGAGGGCGGGTCCGGATTCCAGAGCGGGTTCGCGGGCCGGGGCACGGCGCATCCGCCGGCCGAGCACCGGCGCCCCGGGCCGCTCGGGCCGTCCGCCTCCCCGGCACCCGCGT
>NZ_QURH01000606.1 GCF_003428695.1 Actinomadura logoneensis | reverse complement strand
GGGCGCGCGCCGCGACCGCGTGTGGGCGCTGCCCGCCGGCCCGGCCTGCCCCCGTTACGCCCGGTCCGTCCTGCGCGAGGCGCTGGCCGAGCTCGGCTTCGACCGCGCCCGCGCGTCCGACGCGCAGCTGATGATCAGCGAGCTGGCGACCAACGCCTTCCAGCACGCGGGCGACCACGGCCCGCACGAGCTGTGGCTCTACACCGCGGAGGGGCCCGCCGGCCGGGGCCCCGAGACCCGCTGCGCGATCTTCGACCGGCTCCCGTGCGACCTGCCCGGCTACTCCTGGACGTCCGGCGACTGCGGCCGGGGCCTGTCCATCGTCCGCGAGCTCTCCGAGGGCCGCTGGGGCATGCTCCGCACCACCTCCCGCCTCGGCGCCCCGGCCCCCGGCAAGGCCGTCTGGTTCGCCCTCCCCGACTGACCCTCCCGGCTGCCCTTCCCGATCTTCCGCCCCGGCGCGGCCCGTCAGCGGACCGCTCGCCGGACCGACCGGCGGACCGACCGGCGGACGCGACGCGGCTCCGTCCTGAGGCGGCGGCCTCGGATGGCGCGTCGTCGTTCGAGCCTCGCCACTTCGCGGCACAGCGCCCGCGGCCGGGTGCGGCGGCGGGGTGCGCGGCGTTCTGGTCGAGGGCGCGGCGTCCTCGCCGGTTGAAAGGAGTCTTCGCCGGTCGCGGGGTGTATGGGCCGGTGGCGGGGTGTTCGGACGGTGGACGGGTGTGCCATCCTGTTCGGGCGACGGACGACGGAGGAACCCGGTGCGAATCCGGGGCTGTGCCCGCAACTGTGAGCCAGCGCGAGCTGGTGAGTCAGGAACTCCGGCCGTCGTGACACCGACCGCCGACCACGGGCGTGGACACCCGAGGGAAGGACTCTGAGGCATGCGCTCTCTGATGCGCCGATGACGCGCGGCTCCGCCGTCCGCTACCCGTTCTCCGCCGTCGTCGGAATGGACGACCTCAAGCTCGCCCTCCTGGTCAACGCCGTGTCACCCGCCGTCGGCGGCGTGCTCGTGCGGGGCGAGAAGGGAACCGCGAAGTCCACGGTCGTGCGCGCGCTCGCGGCGCTGCTGCCGTCCGTGGACGTCGTGCCGGGATGCCGGTTCTCCTGCGATCCCGCCGACCCCGACCCGCGCTGCCCGGACGGCCCGCACGAGGAGCGCCCGCCGGACGGTCCGCACGAGACGGACGCCGGCCAGGTGCGCGCGGCGCGGCTCGTCGAGCTGCCCGTGGGCGCCTCCGAGGACCGGCTCACCGGTTCCCTGGACATCGAGCGGGCGCTGACCGAGGGCGTGCGGGCGTTCGAGCCGGGGCTGCTGGCCGCCGCGCACCGGGGCGTCCTCTACGTGGACGAGGTCAACCTGCTGCACGACCACCTGGTGGACCTGCTGCTCGACGCCGCCGCGATGGGCGAGTCGCACGTCGAGCGCGAGGGCGTGTCGGTGCGGCACGCCGCGCGGTTCCTGCTGGTCGGGACGATGAACCCGGAGGAGGGCGAGCTGCGTCCGCAGCTGCTCGACCGGTTCGGGCTGACCGTGGAGGTCGCCGCGACCCGCGATCCGGCCGAGCGCGCCGAGGTCGTCCGGCGGCGGCTGCGGTTCGAGGAGGACCCGGCGGGCTTCGCCGCCGCCTGGGCCGGCGCCGAGGCCGAGCTCGCCGACCGGATCGCCGCCGCCCGCGCGCTGCTGCCGGACGTCGTGCTGACCGACGCGGCGCTGCGGCGCATCACCGCCGTGTGCGCCGCGTTCGAGGTGGACGGCCTGCGCGCCGACCTCGTCACGGCGCGGACCGCGATGGCGCTGGCCGCCTGGTCCGGGCGCACCGCGGTCACGTCCGACGACGTCCGGACGGCGGCTCGCCTGGCGCTGCCGCACCGCCGCCGCCGCGACCCGTTCGACGCGCCCGGCCTGGACGAGCGGCGGTTGGACGACGTCCTCGACGAGCACGACGACGACCCGGAGCCCCCGGACGGCCCCAACGGCCCCAACGGCCCCGGCGGTCCGGACGGGCCGGGTGGGCCCGGTGGCCCCGGCGGAGCGCCCGCGCCCGAGACAGGGGACGCGGACGCGGCGCGCGACGGCGGCTCCGA
>NZ_QURH01000600.1 GCF_003428695.1 Actinomadura logoneensis | reverse complement strand
TCCGCCGCGTCCGCCGCGGGCGGGGACGGCGAGGGCGCGAAGGCCCGGCGCGGCGGCCCGAGCAGCGCCGCGCTCGCCGCCGGCAAGGCCGGGTTCTTCCTGTTCCTGTACCTGGAGGTGCTGGACGCGTCGTTCTCGTTCGACGGCGTGATCGGCGCGTTCGCGATCAGCACCGACCCGATCGTCATCGCGCTCGGCCTCGGCGTCGGCGCGCTGTTCATCCGGTCGCTGACGGTCTACCTCGTCCGCCGGGGGACCCTGCACGAGTACGTCTACCTGGAGCACGGCGCGCACTGGGCGATCGGCGCGCTGTCGGTCTGCATGATGATCAGCATCGGCCACGAGCTGCCGGACTGGGTGACGGGCGGCATCGGCGCGGGCCTGATCCTGGTGTCGTTCGCGTCGTCGGTCGTCCGCAACCGCCGCGAGGGCGTCGTCGAGGTGGGCGCGGACGGGCCGGTCGAGCCCCACGCCGGGACCAGCCCGGAGGCGGCCGGAGACGAGGAGCACGAGGAGAACGAGGAGCCGGAGCGGGCCGGACACGCGGGCCGCGCCGCCTCCCGCCCCCGCGTCGGCGACCGCTGACAGCGGTCAATCACGGACGAGACGGGGCAGACGAAGACAAGCTACTCGCCGTCAGGGGTCGTCGGGACGCCGTCCAGCGGTCACAATCGCGGTAACCGCACCGGCCGGGAGGACCCGCGACACCCATGAGCTCCCGTCTCACCGGCGACGAGACGGCGCTGTGGCAGGCCGCCGCACGCGTCCTGGACGCCAACTGGACGGGCACGGCGACCGTCCCCTCGCCGGGCCTGTACCCCCACCAGTGGAGCCTGGACTCGGCGTTCGCCGCGATCGGGCTGGCCCGGCACCGCCGCGACCGCGCCGAACGCGAGCTGCTGTCGCTGTTCCGGGGCCAGTGGACGGACGGCATGCTCCCGCACCTGGTGTTCGACGACAGGCTGCCCCGGCACGCCTACTTCCCCGGGCCGGAGCTGTGGCACGGCGGCCGTCGCCCCGGCCGGTCGCCGCGCCTCGTCCAGACGTCCGGGCTCACCCAGCCGCCCCTGCAGGCCCTGGCCGCCCTGCGCCTGCACGAGAGCGCGCCCCCGCCGGAGGCCGAGCGCAGCCGCGACTTCCTGAGGGTGCTCTACCCGTGCCTGGCCGCCCAGCACCACTACCTGGCCGAGTCCCGCGACCTCGCCGGGTCGGGCCTGGCCGCGATCTGCCACCCCTGGGAATCGGGCCTCGACAACAGTCCGGCCTGGGACCGTCCACTGGCGGCCCTGCGGCTCCCGCCCGCCGCCTACGCGCCGGACCGCACACCGCGCGACCTGCCCACCGGCGAGGACTACGACCGCTACGTCCACCTGGTCGCCCTCCTGCGCGCGCGTGAGTACGACCCCGCCTACCTGCGCTCGGACCACCCGTTCGCCGTCGAGGACCCGCTCTTCAACGCCGTCTACCTGGCGTCCGAGCACGCCCTGGCCGAGATCGCCGAGCTCACCGGCCACGACCCGGCCCCGCACCGCGAGCGCGCCGCCCGGACCCACACCGCCCTCCTGGACCGCCTCTGGGACGCCGACGAGGGCTGCTTCCGCGCCCGCGACCTGCGCGAGGACCGGCTCCTCCCGGTCGTCACCGTCGCCTCCTTCGCCCCGCTGCTGGACCCGGAGCTGCCCGGCGCGGCCGTCCGCCGGCTCGTCGACCTGCTGCTGTCCGCGCGCTTCGCCGGGGCGGCGGGATACCCCGTCCCGACCTGCGACATCCAGGCCGCCGCCTTCGACCGGGCCGCCTACTGGCGCGGCCCCACCTGGATCAACACCAACTGGCTGGTCTGGCACGGCGCCCTCGCGCACGGCCACACCGTGGTCGCCGACCTCCTGTACGGCTCGACCCTGCGCCTCGTCCGCCAGTCCGGCTTCCGCGAGTTCTTCGACCCGTTCGACGGGACGGGCCGCGGCGGCCACGAGCACAGCTGGTCCGCCGCCCTCGTCCTGGACCTCCTCGGCGCCCGGCACGCCTCCCGGGCCGCCTGACCCGCCGCCCGCCCGCCCGGCGCGGCGCGACCGGCGGCCCG